>NZ_JBEPKD010000002.1:0-314219 GCF_040544555.1 Halalkalibacter oceani | reverse complement strand
ACACAAAGAATCATTACTCAATCGTTAAAAAAGGATGTTGGCAAGTAGCTACATTTTTAACTGCCAAATCATACATTTCCTACTTGCCAAATACACCGGATTTGATCAGGAGGAATTGGATGAAATATTGGAAAGTCTCCCTAATGATACGGACTTTGTTGAAGAAGACGACTTTGATGTAGAGGCGGCTGTAGAAAACATAAAAGAACCTGAAACGAATTATGGTGAAGTCTGGAAATTAGGGCGTCACCTTTTAGTTTGTGGTGATGCAACCAATTTAGGGGATATTCAAAAGTTGATGAAGGGTGACAAAGCTGATCTTGTAATCACAGATCCTCCATACAATGTAGCGGTGGAAAGTGACTCTATAAAGCTTAATAAATCGGGTCGCGAGTCAATTTTAAATGACGATATGACCACAGAAGAGTTCGATAGCTTTTTGGACGGAGTTTTTCGCAGCTATGATTATTTAATGAAAGACAGTGCGGCCATTTATGTGTTTCACGGATCCTCTTATCAAAGAGAGTTTGAAAATGCCATGAACAAGCATGGCATAGTTGTTCGTTCTCAGTGCGTATGGGTGAAAAACTCTCCTTCTTTTGGGTGGAGTCAGTATCGCTGGCAGCATGAGCCGGTCTTCTATGCTTATAAGAAAGGGAAGGCCCCAGAGTGGTATGGAGATCGCAAACAGTCAACGGTCTGGAGGACAGGCATTCTTGATGAGGTTCCAGAGCCGTCAACAGTCTGGGAAATAAGCCGAGGGGATGTCAATAAATACGTGCATCCTACTCAGAAGCCATTGGAGCTAATCGCCATTCCTTTAAAAAACAGTAGTGGAGGGCAAGATATTGTGGTCGATTTATTCGGTGGTAGCGGCTCCACCTTGATGACTTGTGAGCAAACAGATAGGGAGTGCCGGACGATGGAGCTCGATCCGGTTTTTTGTGATGTGATTAAAAAGCGTTTCGAGCAGTTTACTGGTATAAAGCCGGAACTGCTACAGCCATAAATATAAGGGGATGCTACCAACATCCCCTTGACCCCAGGGCAGAACCCTGACGGAGAGCGTGACAAAGCCGTGGCCACGGTTGAGCATTATCTCACGCTCTCACTTCCAATTTTAGCGAAGGTCAGGTGTTCTGGCAATGAAAAATACAAACAAACGTTCTGTTGAAGGCGAAGATAAAGAAAACTTGTTGCTTCAATACGAGCTTGCCCAGGTAGAAGCGATAGATGAATCTAAGGAGAAATATCGCAAAATTGTAAATGCCGGTATTACAAGATGGGTGAAAGACTTTCAGAGCGGCCATATTAAAATTGACTCTGTAGACGATTTGAAGAAGCTCATCGAACTCGATCTTGAACTACAACGAGACGATTTCTGAAACAAACTCAACTCAATCCAAATTATGGGGGTGGGTGATGATGTAGATGCCAAGGCCAAGAGACCCTCGACGTGACGAAGCCAAAGAAGCATGGCTGAAATCCAATGGGGAAGCAAAATTAAAAGACATCGCTGCTTATCTTGGAGTGACCAGTTCGACCGTCCGCAAATGGAAGGCGACAGATAAGTGGGAGGAAGAATTGAAAGGGAGCGCTCCTATTCCGAAAAGGAGCGCTCCTAAACGGGGCAGTCCAGGAGCACCGAAAGGGAACAAGAACGCTGAGGGAAATGCAGGCGGTCCGCCTTCGGGTAATAAGAACGCACTAGGGAATAGCGGGGGTGCTGCTCCTATCGGCAATAAGAATGCTCTTGTCACAGGCGAGTATGAGAGCATTCTTTTCGATACGCTGACAGATGAAGAACAGGTGCTTTTTGAGATGATCGACACGTCCCCGCTTTCGCAAATCGAAGAGGATATTCGCATCCTGTCGATTCGTGAGCGAAGGATGATGCAACGTATTAGGGCGATTGTAGAGGGGTTAACTGAAAGTGAAAAGCGTGTTCTGAAAGAGCGTATTACTGAGAAAGTGCCTGTTGAGACCTATAATGAGCGCACCGGGAAGGTCGAGATCAAAACGGTTAAGAAGGAGCAATTGATCGTCACGGAAGAGGAAGAAACGACCTACCGCAAGATTGATGACATTCTAAAAATAGAGGAAGCGCTCACGCGCATACAAGGAAAAAAGCACGCGGCTATAAAGCTTAAGCATGAGATGGAAGAACGCTTGAAGTTGGACGACATTATTAATAAACGCAAGCTTGAAGAAGAAAAGCTTAAGGCTGAAACTGAATTTGTCAAAGCTCGCACTGAGCTTATCAAAGGAAGCAAGAAAGATACTTCCTTGCTTGAAGCGCTTATTGCTGCTAAAAAGGGTGATGATGAATGAGCATAACGTTTTCGCCTAAACAACTGCAAATTATTCGCGCGCCTTACGATCACACCTTAGAGGTAAACGAGGGAACGCCCCGGTCATCGAAAACAACGGCAGGCGTTTTTCGCTATGCTGATTATTTGGCTATGGCTCCAGATCAAAACCATTTAGTCGCAGCCTATAATCAAGAGCAGGCTTACCGGTTATTTATGGAGTGCGACGGATTCGGCCTTATTCATATTTTCGGCGACCTTGCTAAGATCAAGCATGATGAGCATGGTGATCATTTGGAAGTCCACACTCCTTCTGGTGTAAAGAAAGTGTATTACAAAGGGGGAGGGAAAGCGGACAGTAAAAAGGCGATTACCGGTATGTCTTTAGGATCAGTTGCTTTTTGTGAGATTGACTTGCTGCACATTGATTTTATTCAGGAGTGTTTCCGTCGAACATTCGCAGCGAAAATGCGTTATCACCTTGCCGATCTTAACCCGCCAGCCCCGAATCACCCGGTCATCAAGGAAGTGTTTGAGGTACAAAAAACAAGGTGGGTTCATTGGACCATCGATGATAACCCAATTATTACAGAGGAGCGCAAACAGGAGATATATGAAACACTGAAAAAGAATCCGTATCTTTTTAAACGTGACTGGTTAGGCCAGCGGGTGATCCCTGCGGGAGTCATCTATAGCATGTTTGATATGAAAAACAATATTAAGCAGAAGCTCGAAGGGAAGAAAATTGAAATGTTTTTTTCTGGTGATGGTGGGCAAAGTGATGCTACTAGCATGAGCTGCAACATAGTCACAAGACACAAGGGAAAACACCGGCAATTTGATTACAAACTGAATAGGGTGGCTCACTATTATCACAGTGGAGCCGATACAGGCCAAGTGAAGGCTATGAGCACTTATGCGAAAGAAATAAAAACTTTCATCCTTTGGTGTCAAGATAAGTTTGATATGTGCCGCTCAGAGGTGTTTATCGATCCTGCCTGTAAATCCTTGCGCGAAGAATTGCACATGTTGGGGGTAGCGACAAGCCCGGCTGATAATAACGCAAAGGACATAAAAGGGTCATCGAAGGGAATTGAGGTCGGAATCGAGCGGCTGCAAAGCTCCATAACGAATGAACAGTTTCTCCTTCTGGAAACAGAAAAATATGACCATTACAACTTTATTAAAGAAGTAGGAATGTATTGTCGTGATGATAACGGTAAGCCGATAGACGAGAATAACCATGCAATGGACGAGGCCAGATACAGCAATAATTATTTTTATAAGCGCTATGTCCTCTAAGGAAGGCGGTGACAACAGTGTTCCGTAAAATAAAAGGCTTTTTCAAGGGGGTGTTACAACGGATGGGGCTGGTCAAAAACATCAAAAACATGTCGGAACTCAAGCAGATTCCTGACAACGATGAATTTTACAAGCTGATTGATAAGTGGAAGGCCATTTATCAAGGCTTTTTTAGTGAGTGGCATGATGTGATGTATACCACCATCAATGGATCGCAAAAAAGGAAAATGGCCACACTTGGAATGGCGAAAGTCGTGTCACAGGAAATGGCCTCCTTGATCTTTAACGAGCGTTGCGAGATTAATATTTCGGATGAGGGTTTAAAAAAGAACATTGACAACATACTTGAAGAGAATAAGTTCGTCAAAAGATTTCAGGACTACCTTGAGTTCCAGTTTGCACTTGGTGGTATGGTGATCAAGCCGTACTTTGGTGACGGGAGAATTAAATTGTCGTATGTGACTGCTGATTGCTTCATCCCGATCAGTTGGGATAACCAGGGCATTCGCGAGGCGGTGTTCCCGAACGAAATTCGCAAAGGGAAAAAGAAATACACGCACCTGGAGTGGCATTTATGGGAAGGGGAAGAGTACGTCATTAAAAACGAGCTCTTTGTGACCGAGCACGGCTCAGACTTAGGCAAACAAATCCCGCTTTCCACGCTATTCCCTGACTTAGAAGAAGAGGTGAGGATCAAGGCGTTTAAGCGATCAAATTTCGTGTATTTTAAGCCGAATATTGCGAATAACATCGACATGCATAGTCCGCTTGGGATTCCGCTTTATGCGAATGCCTTGGATACATTAAAAACTATAGACATTGCTTTTGACAGCTTTCAGAGGGAGTTCCGTCTGGGGAAACGCCGGATTATCGTGCCGGCTACCGCAGTAAAAACTGTCTTTGATGAAAATGGAGTTCCGCATCGATATTTTGACGCTGACGACGAGATCTATCAGGCGATGGGATCAGGGAACATGGATGAGCTTAAAATCCATGATAGTACGGTGGAGCTTCGGGTTGAAGAGCATATAGCTGCCATTAATGCGCTACTCAATTTGCTTGCGTCGCAAACGGGCTTTAGCTCGGGAGCCTTTTCATTTGATGGACAGAGCGTTAAGACTGCTACTGAGGTTGTGAGCGAAAACAGCAAGACATTTAAGAGCAAGCAATCTCATGAGAATGTCATTGAAGCTGGCCTTACAGAGTTAATAGAGGTCATTGTCCAGACGGCTGAGCTTTATGAATTGTTTAACCGGCCAGACGAGGGATGGGAAGTGACCGTTACTTTTGATGATTCCATTGCCGAGGATCAGACAGCCGAGATTAATAAGCAAGTACAGCTGGTAAGTAATAAGCTCACGTCTCGTAAGAAGGCGATTATGAAAATACACGGTCTTTCTGCCAATGAGGCAGAACAGCTCATGAAAGAGATATCCGAGGAAGGGCAGACTGCTACAGCAGAGGCGATCGATTTCTTTGGGATGAGTCGAGTTGATGTCTAATGAATCCTGAACATAATCAAATGAAAGCTCAACCAATCACGGATATTTACCTGAGAATAGAAGAAGAAATCCTTATTAATATTGCCCGGAAGCTTAAATATGACCGCTCCCTGCTCGATGAGGAGGGCTTTGAGTCATGGCATCTCTTCAAATTGAATCAACTGAACGCTCTCAATCAAGAAAACATACTTACAATTGCCAAGTATAGTGAAATGGCTGTAAATGAAGTAGTTCGATTATTAGAGGAAGTGGGTTATATAAGTGTAGCTGAAACAGACGAACTGCTAGAGGAAGCCGTTCGATTAGGGAGGGTTATAGAGCCACCCGAGGAATCTTTTGTTCTTGAAGATATTTTAAGAGCTTATCAGCGTCAAGCCCGCGAATCCTTTAGTCTCATCAATACAACAATGCTCAGCCAGGCAGAATCGGCCTACGTGAACATTCTGAATGAAGCAAGTGGTTTAGTTCTCACAGGAGTTAAAACACCACAGGAAGCGCTAAGAGAAGTTGCTAGCAGGTGGGCAGAGAGGGGCGTGCCCGCCCTGATCGACCGAGCCGGAAAGCAATGGACGACAGAAGCATACGTGAACATGGTGATACGGACCGCATCCAACAAAGTGGCGAATGATATGCAGTTTGCCAGAATGGATGAGCATGGTGTCGATCTTGTAGAAGTGTCCAGTCATATGGGAGCAAGGCCAAGGTGCGCTCCTTATCAGGGCAAGATTTACAGTAGGAGCGGGACGAGCGACAATTACCCGCCGTTGTCCGAGACGAGCTATGGAGAACTGGCTGGGCTTAGAGGGATCAACTGCGGGCATATCTTCTACCCATTTATCGAGGAAGTGTCGATACCGCGCCCGCCTGAATTCAGCAGAGAGGAAAACGACGAGGCTTATAAGCAATCGCAACGGCAGCGCTATTTGGAGCGTAGAATCCGCTATGCCAAACGAGAATTAAGCATGATGGAGGCGATGGAAGATGAAATAGGAGTTGAGCAAGCAAAACGGAAGGTGAGAGATAGACAAGCGATTATGCGTGAGTTTATTAGTGATTCAGGCAGAACCCGGCGGTATAACCGGGAGCAAATCTATTAGCTGCAAATGCGGCTATTTTTTATGCCCGTTATCTGTAGTGGGCGTTAAACAAAACAGAAGGACATTATCCGTAATGGAGGGTTAAGGATGAAAGATAGATTATTACCTTTAAATTTACAGTTCTTTGCAGATGGTGAGGAGCAGGGCGACCAGCAAGCCGAAACTCAAGCTGGGGGAGATACTCAACAACAAGACCAATCAGGTGATCAATCGGGTACTGGTGACCAACAAACATCAGATGAAAAAACATTTACTCAGGAAGATGTCAATAATCTCATTGCTAAAGAGACTCGCAAGCAACAAGAAAAGTTACTTAAGCAGCTAGGCATTGAAAACTTTGACAATGCAAAGGAAGGAATGAAGCAGTTTAAGGAGTGGCAGGAGTCACAAAAAACCGAGCAGCAGAAGCAAGCTGAACGGCTTAAAGAACTGGAAACGAACTATACAACGACAGCCGAAGAGAATGCCGACTTAAAAGCGCAGATTAGCGCCATGAAAGCTGGTGTCCTCTCTGAATCTGTTGAGGATGTAGTCACTTTAGCCAAACGGATGGTCAATGACGATATGGACATGGATGCTGCGATCGCAAAGGTGGTAGAAAAGTATCCACACTTTGCAGGACAGCAAGAGAAAAAGGAGGAAGTCGAAAAACCGTCGTTTTCCACAGGGGAGCACAAGAAGCAGCCACAATCTTTAGCCGATCAATGGGCCGAAGCTTTTAAATAATAAAAGGAGTGATGTGAAATGCCTGTAAACTATGCAGAACAATATCAACAAGCGCTTCAACAAAAATATTCAAAAGGGCTTGCTTTCAGCAAATTATATGAAACGCCGAATAATGCCCTTATTCGTTGGACGAGTGCAAAGACCATTCAAATCCCTAACATTTCGACAGGCGGGTTTACGGATGTGGATCGTGACGTAATGGGGAACTACACTCGCCGGGTAGATAATAAATGGATTCCTAAGACACTGGAGCATGACCGTGAGTTTAAAACTTTAGTCGATCCGCAAGACATCGATGAGACAAACATGGCCCTAACTATTGCCAACATCACTCGCGTCTTTAATGATGAGCATAAGATTCCCGAAATGGATAAATACCTGGCATCCAAGTTATTTGATGAGTACATGTCTTACGGACAATCACCCAAATCGGAGGAAATCACGGAGGCCACGGCTCTTTCTATCTTTGACGATATGATGGAGGAAATGGATGAGGCAGAGGTACCGCAAGAAGGACGTATCCTTTATGTAACGCCGGGCGTTAAGAAAATCTTGAAAAACGCTGAGAAAATTCAGCGCACTCTTGAAGTAAAAGGGGAAGCAGCGGCGGTTAATCGGAATATCCGATCACTTGATGAAGTAGAGCTTGAAACTGTACCATCAAGCCGTATGAAGACGCTCTATAACTTTACTGACGGAGCAGTTCCGTATTCAGGAGCTCAGCAAATCAATATGATCTTGATCCATCCGACCGCATTACTAACACCTCAAAAATACGAGTTTGTCTCTTTGGATCAGCCGAGCGCTGCCACAGGGGGGAAATGGTTGTACTACGAGCGGAAATATTGGGATACATTCCTACTGGAGCCGAAAGTCAAAGGCGTGAAAATGCATGTAACTGCGGCAGACTCAGGTTCAGGGGATGCTGACGAATAATTAAGATTCAAGGGGAGTTGGTTCTCCCCTCTTCAAAAAAGGAGAGGATAGTATGGCAAAAGTAAAAAAGGGGAATCGCATTCTGGATATTGATTCGGGTCGGGTGGATGCCTATCTAAAGCAAGGCTATGACCAGATTAATGCAAGTGGAGCTATTATTAAACATGCAACTGGAGGTAAGGCGGTACCTGTTGGGGAGTACAACAAGTTGCGTGAGGAATTAGAGGACCTTAAGGGTTCAGATGCTGCAGCAGAAATTGCTGAACTCAAGGCCGAAATCAAGAAGCTAAAAACCGAAAACACCAAGCTTAAAAAAGAATTGGATACCAAGGAAGAACCAAAGGAGTAAGGGGGCCATTTAATGCCTTACATCACAGTGGATTACTACAAAAACGACTATGAAGGAGTGCCTGTGGAGGACGCTGACCTCCCTCGTTTTATCAAGCGTGCATCAGAGGTCGTTGATCAGGTAACGAATTATGCGATCAATGACTTTGAGAGGCTTGCGCCGTTCGTACAGCTGCAAGTCAAAAAAGCAACTGCTGCTCAAGTAGAATTCTTCCAGCTCAATGGCGGGACGAGTATCTCGATTACTGGTGATGATGTGACTGGAGTTTCTATCGGTAAGTTTTCTTACGGGGGAGGCGTCCGGTCCAGTGGAGAGGCAGACCAAACGATAGCCGCTAACTTGATTGATTATTTGGCCCCAACAGGACTCCTATATAGTGGAATTGGGGTGTTGGATAGTGCGTATACGTCCTATTCCTAAAAGAGTCCTTATCCACTCAATTGAATACGAAGAATTCGTAAGGGATGGATCATTCGGTGATGAATTTGCACCGGCTGAAACCATCTCTTTTGTGTTGGTGCAGCCGAAAGCGGAGCTAAGGCGGGATGGTACGGGGGAGGAAGTCCAAGTGCAGGGCGTTATCTTTCTTGATGCTGTAAACACGCCGAATTTTAAGCGATTGAGGGAGAAGTCAAAGGTGCACTTTAATGGCCATGACTACCGCGTTGTTGCTTGTGACGCACTTTATGCTCTCGATCCTAAAACGCCGCATCATTACGAGGTGGATATCCGATGAGCAGGAGCAGAATAAGGGTTCGAGTGGACACCTCAAAGATTCAGCCTAAGTTAGCATCTGCGACGAAGCGCGCTAGGTTTTTAGTAGCGCAGCAAGTCCTTAAGGACAGCAACCGGTTTGCGCCACGTGACATTGGTAACTTAATTGACAGCAGTGTTCGGGCATCGAATCTTGACGAGGGACTGGTGGCGTGGGATACCCCATATGCTCGCAAACTTTACTTCGGCGTAAGGATGAATTTTTCAAGAGACAAGAATCCGAGCGCCGGCCCAATGTGGTATGAAAGAGCCCGTGCGGCCCACTTGCCCGAGTGGGTAAACGTTGCGAAAAATGCGATGAGGGATACATTATGACAATGGATTTTTTAGAACGACTTGTGATCGATACGTTGGATAAGCAAGGGTATTATGCGACTGTGGTTTCACCGCTTTTGGCTAACGGTAATAGCATCGCTGTCATGGTCATGCCCGCAAATGACTATCGTCATTATTACGACGGATCAAAGGACCAAGGATTTGCTTTCCAAGTAATGACTAAGCATGAGAACCAGCTAGAAGCTTATCAAACACTATTGCGTATCACTAGCCTCCTAGTTGAGATTGACGATATACCGAGCGCTAACGGCAGTTATGAATTTAGTGGCATTACTATCACAACCGATCCTAACGTAATTAGCAAGGATGATAAGTATTACATTTACGGCGCTCATTTTAGTGCTGATTTATTTATTAAAGGAGTGGTAAATGATGGCTAGACAAAAGAATGCATTAACGAGTTATTTTGTAGCTCCTATTCCCGAGAATGGCGATGAGCCGGCATACATGGAGCTGGCGAAGTGGATTTCTTCCGTGACGGATGATTCTGATGAGAGTACAGAGGAGACTGGTTACTATGATGGTGACGGTACGCCGGAAACTGACCTCATTTCCCGAGCTGAACGATACTCTTTCGAGGGTCTTTACGATGACGAGGATCCCGCAATGAAATTTATCGACGGATTAAAGCGGAAGCTCGGCGACAATCGGAAGATTATGTTTAAGAAGGTGGAATCAAATGGTGAAATTGCAGAAGGCCGCGCCACAGTAACTGATATTGTCACATCTGGAGGGGAAGCGACGGAGTACGCACCATTCAACTGCGTTATCTCGTTTGATACGACGCCAGAAGTGACGCCGGCAGATACTCCCTGATGGTCCCCCGGATAACGGGGGAAAGCCAGAAGAGCCAGAAGAGTTGCTGGGCGAAACTACTCCACCAGGCGAAGATAATGACGAATAAGGCGTCCTGACGGGCGCCTTATAATGATGAGGAGGGATTACAGTGGCAATTAGAATTCAGACGGAACAAACGGGCATACCTGTAGAAATTGGAGAGTTAAAATTTATTTTTGATACTTCAGATGAATCAATTATTCGTTTTAGAAAAGGTGCCGAAAAACTTCAGGATGAATTAATGGCGATTGAATTTGACAAGAATGATGAGTTGGCAGCGTTAGAATCGGCAAAAGATGCGTTAAGGCGTGGATTCGACTTCATGTTGGGTGAAGGTTCTTTTGATCGAATTTACGAACAAACGCCATCCGTTTATTCGCTCACTAAATACTTTGAACAAATTGCTGAAGGACTTGAAAAGGAATTAAAGGCAATGGGGCATGAGTTGTCACAAGCTGATAAAGCAAAAAAGTATCTCAAAGCAAAGAAAAAGAAGAAATAGGTGAGGCTAATGTTCTCGCTGGCCTTTCCAATTGACAATACCGTGAAAATAAACGGCGAAGAGTTTACGATTGATCTTGCCTTTGATAATGTCTTACGCTTGTTTGAACTTATAGCTAATGATGAAATTGATGATCTAACTAAAATAGAGACAGGCCTTGAAATGTTAATCGGGGTAAATCTGGAATGTGATCCAGAAAAGAAACGCGACATCCTGATGAGCTTATTTGAAAAGTGTATCTCAAAAGGCAGTGAGAACTCACAGGCCGTTGATATTAAAGGCAATCCCATGCCGACGGAGAGCGGCAAAGGGAATAAAGAAGTCTACTCGCTTATTGAAGATGCAGAGTACATCTATGCGTCATTTTTACAGGATTATGGTATTGATCTTATTGAGGAGCAAGGGAAGCTGCACTGGTACAAATTCCGCGCCTTGCTCGTCGGGTTGAGAGCAGACACGAAGTTTAAAGAAGTAGTGAACATCCGAATGATGGAGCTTCCAACGGGCAAGGGAACTGGCAAGCAGCGCGAGCAGATCAAGAAGGCCAAAAAGCAATATGCTCTACAAGGCATAACACAATCCTCCTAGAATGTATTGAATCATTTGGAACATTCTCTCATAATTAACCGTAAAGACATTAAGGACGGTGATATTATGGGGCTCATGGACTTGTTTAAAACTCGGGGCGTTGTGGTAACAGTGATATCGGGACAAATTGGAGAGAAAAAAGAATCCTCTTACCTCATTATGTATACAAAGGAAAAAGGTATTGTTAATGTGAATAAAAAAGACTATTATTTCTTGGGTTTTTCTGAGAAAACGATAGCTGAAATGAGTACAGCCAAAACTTTAACAGGTGCGGCGATAGGGACAATATTTGCGCCTGGGATCGGTACTTTGCTAGGCGGAGCTATCGGAGCAAAGAAGAAAAAGAAAACGAATTATACAATGGCTTTTATGGATGTTGAAACAAAAGAAAAGTACATGATTGAAGCGAATCTGTTTGCTACAAATCAGTCAGAATTAAAAAAATTAGAAGCTCATCCGATTGCAAAAGAGGAGACATTTGAGGATGCGGCTTTCTCAAGTGCTGATGAGTTAAGGAAATTTAAAGGTCTTCTTGACGACGGTATTATAACCGAAGATGAGTTCAATGCCAAAAAGAAGGAGTTACTTGGATAAATCATGGAATATGTTATAATGTACTCAATAATTGAGTAGGATAAAAAAGACCGCAAGTGCGGCAAACACTTACGGTCACGCACAATAGTTGTCCTCTCAAGAGTGACTGGCTCGAATGCGTCGTAGAAATAGACCATCCCCTAAAGTTGACAGGCTCAAGGGAGGTCTATTTCTTTTTGTCTTGCGACAGCATGGCGACGAGTGCGCCAAAAGCAACCATCAGTGTTAGTGCTTCGTATACTGTCATAAGCCTCACCCCCTTTCGCGGGGATGAGCCAGACCACCCTTGAGTGAGCCGATTCTATTGTACAAGGAATATTATACCATGGAGCATCCCAAAAGAAGGGGTGCTTTTTTGTTGCCTTAAAAGGCGGTGATAACTTGAAAGAGATGAGATGTGAGCAATGTAATAAACTGCTCGGGAAATTACAGGGAAAGGCAGAAATAAAGTGTTCACGTTGCGGAAAAATTAACAAAATTAAGCTGTAGAGGGTCCCGAACCCCAAGCGATTAGAAATATGCGCGAGGGGGACGGTGATTTTTTATGGCGGATGGTAGAGTCGTCATTGATGTCATGTTGGAGGACGGGAGTGTTGCGAAAGGCGTCGCGAGCCTCGACAATCAATTATCAGGACTTGAAAAAAGTGGAGAAAAGGCATCGTTAGGAATAGGGAAGATTGTGACTGCTTTGGGCTTTGTTGCGCTTGGGGCAAAAGCGATCGGCATGGTGCGAGATTCCATACAAAGCGCTTTTAACCGCATTGACATCATGGAGTCTTTTGACCGTACCATGACGGCAATTACAGGCAGTACCGAAGCGGCCGCAGCTGCGCTAGACCGCACAAGTGATGCCGTTACAGGTACAGCTTATGGGCTTGATGTTGCGGCGCAAGCGGTACAAAACTTTGTTACTCGAGGCACGGAGATCGAAAAGGCAACTGATTATGTCGCTGCCTGGGGTGACGCTGTTGCCTTTTATGGCGACGGTAGTAATGAGCAATTAGCAAATGTAACAGAGGCGCTGGCAAAGATGCTTACTACTGGTAAAGTGACAATGGACCAGGTCAACCGTTTATACGATGCAGGTATCGCAGCGCCTGAAATGTACGCTGATGCCACAGGAAAAAGCATGGAGGAAGTACAGAAGGGCTTCCAAAATGGCGAAATATCAGCGGACGAGTTTGTTGATGTTGTCACCAAAGCCATGATGGAAGGAACAGATAACTTCGTTGCGATTGAGGGGGCAGCGAAAGAGGCAGGGGCATCGTGGAGAAATGTCTTTGGTAACATGCGTACTGCTGTAACTCGTGGAACCATTGCTATTATACAAGCGATTGATGAAATGTTGACATCAAATGGGCTGCCGGATATGCGGACCATGATTGCAGAATTTGGTGGCCATTTCGAGACAGTATTAAAGCAGCTTGCAGAATCTTTACCTCCGTTAATAGAAAGAATTAAAGAAGTTTATTACACATTAAAACCTTGGCTTCCAATAATCGGGGCTGTAGCAGCTGGTATTGGAGCTGCAGTTGTTGCGTTCGCTGGGTTTAATACAGTAAAAAGTCTAGTTGATAGTTTGACCGCCTCATTAAAAGCTTTGAATCTTGTTTTAATGGCGAATCCTTGGGTATTAATTATTGCGGCGGTCGTTACTGCAGCAGTCCTCATTTACCAAAACTGGGAACCGATCAGCGATTTTTTCATCAACTTATGGGAACGCATTAAAGAAGTTGGCATTGCCGTTTGGGACTGGTTGAAGGAAGTATGGGTTTCGACGGTTGAATTTTTTGTCTCAATCTGGTCAGGCATCACAGAGTTTTTCACAGGACTATGGAATTCGATTGTAGAGGTTGCCACGGGCATATGGGATGCAGTGGTAGCCAAGTGGAATGAAATTGTCGCCCAGGTCATGGCGATCTTTGGGCCAATCGTTGATTTTTATACGACGATGTGGAATGCGATTTCTACCAACGCAATGCAAATCTGGGAAAACATCCGTGCAATGCTCGAGCGTGTTTGGACAAATATTCAAACGGCTGCTAAGGCTGCATGGTAATTGGTCAAGAACGTCATTCTTGGCCCTATCCTGTTGCTTATTAACCTAGTGACCGGCGACATGGAGAGTTTTAAAAGCAACCTCTCTCAAATATGGGATAACATCAAGAACGCAGCTCAGACGATCTGGAATGCTCTTAAGGATACTGTTGTTACCATTATCACGACGCTCATCGATAATGCTAAGCTGGTATGGGACACGTTTAAAACTTACATCTCAACATTGTGGGCCTCCATTTTAACAATTGCCCAAAACATTTTTAACAACATCGCTTCTGCCGTCCGGGAACGAACTACACAGGCTAAAGACACGGTGACGTCGATATGGGGGACGGTAAGGTCGTTTTTTACCGAAGTTCTCTCGAATATTTGGAACACCGTGCAGCAGAAATTCCAAGACATCGTAAATGCGGTTAAGCAGAAAATGGAGGAAGCCAAGAATAATGTTGTCAGGGGTTGGAATGCTTCTGTCGAGTTCTTACGCAGTATCGATTTGTTACAGATCGGTAAAGACATTATTCAAGGGCTTATCAACGGGATTACACAAAAGGTTGAAGATGTTAAGAACGCTGTTAAGAACGTAACAGACGCTATCACTGGCACAGTTAAAAGCATCCTACAAATTCACTCTCCATCAAGGGTTGCTATAGGTTTAACGAATGATTTTGGCGATGGGATGGTTATTGGGTTAGAGAAATCTAAAGATGAAGTTGAAAAGGCATCAGGGAAACTTGCTGATAGTGTGTGGAAACCTGTAACAGACGCGACGACTCGTGCGATAACGTCAATCATGCAAGATGCTAAAAAGGCGGGCAAAGCGGCTAAGGATGGAGCTAACCGCGTGAAGGCAGAGTTTGATGAGGCCATGAAGTCATCAGCCAGCCGATACGAGCTGGGGCAGATTAGCACAGAGCAGTATGTTGCAGCTCTCAAGGCAATCGAATTTGAGTTTGCAAAGACGGCCGAGCAGCGGCGCAAGATCGCCAAAGAGCTTAAAGATGCAGAAGAAAAGTATGTAAAAGAAACTTTTGATGCCTCGATGAAATTTATCGAGCGGCGGAAGTATTTTAATCAAATGACCCTCGAGCAGGAATTAACATCTTACGAGAGGATGATCGAACGCTACAAGGCGGGTAGCGAGGAATATGAGAAGCTGGAACGGGAGATATATCGTGTTAAAAAAGCTGTGGAAGAGGAGAAGCAAAAGCTTGAAAAGGAAGCCTTTGACAAGTCGAAAGCATGGATTGATGAGCGGAAATATTACAATGAGATGAGCTTAGCGGACGAGCTTGCCGCATGGCAACGGGTCCATGACACCTATATCAATAACATTGAGCTTCGCAAGCAAGCAGAACGCGAGCTTTATCGTGTCCGCCAGCAAATGGTCGAGCAAATTAAAAAGCTCGATCAGGATTATTACCGCAGACGGGAAGAAATCAATAACCGCTTGATCGCGGAAGAAAAACGCTTGCGTGACGAATATCAAAAGACCTTAGATGCCCGGACAAAGTCTCTTGTGAGCTTTGCCGGTCTTTTTGATGAGGTCACCAAAAAAGAGGAAGTGAGCGGACAACAGCTCATTGAAAATCTACGTGGGCAAGTGACGACGTTTGAAAACTGGTCACGCAACATTGCAAGTCTAGCAAAGCGTGGAATCGATAAGGGGCTACTGGCAGAGCTCAGGGAGATGGGGCCGAAAGCAGCGGCAGAAATCGAAGCGTTAAATGGACTTACGGACGCCGAACTTGCAGAATATAGCAATCTCTTTAAGCAAAAAAATCAACTGGCACAGCAACAGGCAGAGTCTGAACTAGAAAAAATGAAGAGCACCACCGACAGGCAGATAAAACAGCTTCGGGAAAATACGAAGATTGAACTCGATGAACTACGTCTCGAATGGTCCCGACAGGTGAGTAGAATCCGTGAAGGAACAACAGGCGAGTTTACTGGTATGGCTGAGGAAATGCCCGATATCGGGAAATCGGCAATGGAAGGACTTAAAGAAGGTATGGCGTCTATGGAAGATGAGCTCATCGCTACAGCGAAAGGAATTGCTGATAAAATCGCTCAGACCATCCGGAGCGCCTTTAATGTCCCGACACCCGCTCCACCTTCTATGCCGGGTGGTGGAGGATCAGGAGGAGGACCTGTTGGTGGTGCAATTAGCAGTGCGGGCAAAGCTCTCACTAACCGCTCACCAATTGGGGCTGTTATTAATGCAGGCAAGGCACTATCCGGTTTATCCTCTGCACTTACGAGCAGCAGCAATGTGACCAATCAATCCACAACCAATAACAACAAGACAAATAACATCACAATTAACAGTCCTAAGGTATCGACACCGGCCGAGCGGGAGCGAGAAATCAAGCGTCTGGACCGGGCGCTAAGCATGGGGTGAGGCAATGATAACCTGGTCAAACAAAAGGGGGGATTTATTACTCGACGATCCCTCCTCTATCTATAGAGTCGTGAGGATTACCGGCTTATCAAGTCCAGATGCGGATTTGCAAATGCAATCGGCCCCGTATCAAGACGGGGCTACTTTTATTGGGGCCAATTTTGAGACGAGGGATGTCAGTCTTTTGTTTTCATTTGATGGCATTAGTCCGCAGCATGTCCAAGAGTGCAGGCGGCAGATCAGCCGTGTCTTTAACCCAAAGGACGGCATGGGGGAGTTGACCCTTGTTGATCAAAATAAGACGATCTTGGCCGTGCCGCGTAAAGTCATCTACAATGATGACTCTCATAACCTTTGGCCGAACAGGCAGCGCGTGCTGGTGGAGTTTGAATGTCCGAATCCGTTTTTGTTGGATAACTACATCAGTGGCGAGCAAATGGCTTATTTGATGGGAGGCCTTAAATTTCCGCTTGTGCTACCGACGCAGTTTGCCCATCGAGGTTATCAACGGACGTTCACCAATGTTGGGGACGTGCCGACGCCGGTCGAGATTGAGTTTAAAGGGCCTGCTCAAAATCCAACGATTTATAACCGGACGACCGGCGAGTATATCACCGTTAATCGTGAGCTTGGAGCGGACGACATCTTGCTCATAAATACCGCTTTTGGCCAAAAACGAGTTGAGATACAACGGGCAAACGGCGAGAGCGAAAATGCGTTTAATTACATTGATTTGGCTTCGTCTTTTTTTCAACTTGAACTTGGCGATAACTTGATCGAATACAGTAGCAACAACGACAGCACGCTCACTCGTGTGAGGGTGATCTATCGAAATAGATACGTTGGTATATAAGGAGGGAGATAGTATGCCAGAATTTAGTTTGCCGTTTGACAGCATAGCCAGCGATGAGCGAGAATACCCCGCCGAGCAGTTTGTGCAATATTTAAAACCACTCATCAATACCGGCATCCTCACCGATCCAGACACGCTCAAGGTTGAGGCAAGAGAGGGCATGACAGTGCAAGTACAAACCGGTTATGCCTGGATCGAGGGCTATGTTTATAGCTTGTATGACGTGCCGCTGCCTGTGACGCTTGCTGGAGCGGATAACTCGTTAGATCGGATTGATCGCATTGTGCTACGGCTTGATCTGTCGCTGTCAGCGCGGTCAATTGAGGTGAGAGTGTTGCAAGGGGAGCCTGCTGCTAATCCTGTACCTCCAGCTCTGACACGGGAGGGTAACATTTACGAGCTGTCACTAGCTCAGGTCCGGGTGGTTGGCGGTCGGAGCTTTATTGATGATTCCGACATCATGGATGAGCGGGGTGATAAAGAATTGTGTCCGTTGGTGTCCTCTAATATTTTGCCGTCAATCACCGACGCCCTACAGATCGTAATTGACAGGCTTGATGCTCATATTGGGGCGGGTGGTGATGCTCATGCTATAGCTACTCCAACCGAGGCGGGGTTCATGAGTGCTCAACAGGTTGAACAACTTGAGGATTTAACCAGAATCGCTACTCCGGGTACTGCTGTACAAGAACTTTATAATACCGAAGAGGTAACTTATGCAACACATGCTTCAAGGTCAAATCGGCAAGGATACGATCTTATGTATCAAGGAATAAGAATTATTTTAAAGCATCCCGGTATGTATAGAATCGATTTTCAATATAGCCCCCGCTACACTGGCCAGAATGCGCCAGTCTCAACAAAGTTTGCTTTAACTATCGAAAACCCACTAGGTACCGCCAATGTTTTAAGCTATAATGGCTTACTGCCTGACGGATTTGCTAATTATAGATGGGCGAGTCCTAGCGGAACAAGTCCAAACTCTACTGGAGTGTGGCCTGGAGTTTCACCATTATTCCAAACTACCCAAACGACCACAGGCACTGCTTACTATAGTGCGACTTTGACAATGAATAGGCGCGTTCCGGCAAACACAGTGATTATATTAAGTGCTTTCTTTGCATCGGAATACGGTAGTACAGGTACGGATACAAATGGTTCGTTGCACGTCCGGAATGTGCGTGTAAGGAGGGCTTAAAGTGATACTGATCTATGAAGAGTCAAGTAAAGAATTAGTAGATTTAACAGGATACAAGGGTTTGCAAAATGGAAAAATTATTGATCAATTAGAAGTTCCTTCATTACCTTCAAATCTAAGTTATTTACAAATATACGATCTTCAAGTAATCGCTAATATTTGGGAGGCATATGACACAAGGGGCGAAATCACTCTCATTTTTGATGAGGAAGGAAATTTTGAGCGAGTCGAAACGACGGTTGGCGATTATGTACCCACCCCTGATCCGGAGCCGCTCGACCCGATCGAAGAACTGGAACTGAATCTCTATGAAGCCCTCGCCGAAGTCTACGAGGAGCAGATCACCGCCCAGCTGGACGCATACGAGGCGACAGCGGCCGTATACGAAGAGCAAATGATCAGCCTATTAAACACGTATGAAGCAATTGCTGAAATGTACGAGCTAATACTGGGAGGAGGTGAGGCAAATGTCTAAGGCGAAGATCATCGAGGCGTATAAAGCTCTTGTCCAAGCAGGACGGCGGTCACTGGAGAACGACACTGACGTTCCGGCAGTTCCGCATAATATCCGCGAAGACGTAAGGCAGGCACTAGAAAATGAATAGGATACGCAAATGGCGGCAACGGATCACGTTGGCGTTTTTAATTTTATTAAAAGGAGATGATCGTATGTTAGTTACTGTTTACGTTACGTTGGTGATTGCGGGCAGACGGCCATTTGAGACGGTGCCGGCTAATTTAAAGCCGGGAGTACAGGCTGAGTTAGAGGCGTTGGGGCTTGGCGCGGATGGGAAGCCGTTAGAGGGGTGAAGACAGAGAGAAGCCTTACTTGTAGTAGGGCTTCTTAATTTCATCAAATCATCTGAAACTTATTGCTTAGTACGTTCGTAATAGGTGGTGAGGTGATGATAATGGAGGAAAAGCTAAACTCTATCAACAAAATTTTGAAGGAAAAAAGCGAATTTAAAATGGTGTTGAGCTTAAAGGATTTCTTTGAGAATCATTTAGAGAATAACACTATAAACAACCAAGAAATTAAAGTCATAATTGCTCATGTTGAAGGTAGTTTAGCAAAAGTGAAAGAAAGACATGCGTTTAGTATTCTATTAGGGTTTTCATTAGCTTTACTGTCTGCATTTATTCTTAATGTATCATCAAATTCTTCAGCTTCTTCTGTTATAGCAGATATAATTGTCGGGATTATTTTACTGGTCGTTGTATTTACTGCTTTGTTAATACTATTCTTCGCAGAAAGAACAGCAGTCTATAAAGGTACGGTTTTGAAAAAAATTGCCGAGAGTTATCTGAATTTGGGGGGCTCATATGAAACCAATCCGCATCATAAACGCACAATTCAATCTTTTAGGAGAGATCGACGCTTACGATAGCTTCATGCTCACAAGGCGCTGGCACAAGGCAGGAGAGTTTCAGTTCGTCGTCAATCGATACAGTAACAACGCTCAGTATCTACAGGAAGGTGCGCTTCTCGTTCCTGGCAACGAGGTTCACAAGGCCGTCATCATCGAGCATATGGAAGTCGAACTAACGGAGTCGGGTAAAGCATCGGAAAACTGGACAATAAGAGGCTCAACTCTTGAAGGTATCTTAAGTAGATTACCGGCCATCCCGTCAGAAGGAGCTGCCACTGAATCAACAAACGGACCAGCAGAGACGCACATGCGTAAGCTGGTCCTTACTAATGTCATCAATCCGGCTGATGCAAAGCGTGCCATCTCGCAGGTTGCGCTGGCTGCTGTGGATCAGGAGCGGGGCACAACTGACCTGTGGGAAACGCGGTGGAAACAGTTAGATGAAGAGATGGAGCGCTTATCTTTGCTTACCGGCCTAGGATGGTTTATCACGCTCGATTATGATAGCAAGTGCTGGATATTTGATGTTAAAGAGGGGAGGAACCTCACGGCCAGTCAGTCCGTTCTCCCTCCTGTCATCCTATCGCCCGAATTTGACGCTGTCCAGAGTCAGCGCTTTGTCGATAGCGTACTTGATTATAAAAATATTGCGTATGTTGCTGGACAAGGTGAAGGCGCTGAACGGCTCATTGTGGAGGTAGGCGATGTGGATGCTGAGGGACTGGATCGGTTTGAGATGTTTGTCGATGCCCGGGACATAGGTAATGGAGACGCTCAGCCTACTGAGGATGAGGACAGGAATCCGGTCTATCCGGATGGCTGGCTGACGGAAGAGGAAATCCTTAATTTATTGCGGCAGCGTGGAGAGGAAAAACTTGCTGAACGCCAGCGAATCAGAACCTTCGAGGGAACTATCTTGGATAGCTGTCCGTTTGTTTACGAGCGTGATTGGGATTTAGGCGACATTGTGACTGTGCAAAACAGGGATTGGGGGGTGACGATGGACGAGCGCATTACAGAGGTGGTTGAGACTTACGAGCGTAGCGGTTTTAGGTTGGATGCTGTGTTTGGTAAGGATTCGCCGACAATAATGGATAAGGTAAGTCAGGGTTATAGGGATGCTACAGTGACGAGTCGGAGTTGAAAGAAGGAGTATCTTTTTTTGACATTAGAAAAAAATATTTCTTCCTAATTTTCAGAAATCAGTATATATTAAGATTGGGGAAATAAGTAACACAAGTGTTTCGTTGATAGATCGCCGTGTGCGATGAAAGTCGCTTGCATGGTGAAGGCTCGTTATAAAGCCGAGAGATAAAGAAGGTTAAGGCGAGAATAGTGAACCAAATGTTATCATTTCAAGTCCGTTTGAAGATGAGTCTGTTCATGGTCCATTTGCACTTTCTACGAATGTCAACTTAAGTGTGGCGTTACCCGGAGCCGATGGAACAACAGCAATCTATTCAAACCCAGTTAGTAGCGATGAGAGTATAGCTACAGTCGATATTACGGGTCCTAACCCTTCAAATCATGTTTACTTAAACGTAAACAAAGTATCTGCCGGTACAGTTGATATAACCTTTGATTACACAGGCAGTAATGGGGTTACGGGTACGATGACTTGGACTTACACTTTTTCATAAGAAATTTTCAGCCTCGCCATAAGGTGAGGTTTCTTTTTGCAAAGAAGGACGATGATGCGCAACAAACACCACTCGCTGAGTAGGTGTATTTTTTATAAGGAGCTAATAACTCGAGGGATCGTTAATGTCAAATTGTTTTTTGAGGTTGATCGTTCCGTATCTCATGCTATTTTTAGTGTAGCGGACAAGTTGATTGCAGTGAGGGCATCGCTCAATATTGATGACATGCTCAAGCTCTTTAAACGACTGCTCGCTCATTTGAGCATAGGCTTTAAAATCTTGTCCGCAGTTGGGGCAATTAACGATTACCATTGATTTCACCTCCTTTACACCTATTAATATTCCGCTAAAAGAGTAAATTATCCTGCGTCAAAAGTAATGTTAAATGTATTTTTTTTGTAGTAAGGTGGGGGCACCAACCTCCAATACAGAGATAAGGGGAGGGAGTAAGTTTGGAGGAGGAAAAAGACATGCGAGAGGTGGTTCAGGATCATGAGAATCGAATCCAGTCACTTGAAATCTATAGGCAGGAGCAAGAACTGGCCAACAGTGAGCTGAAACTACAGTTGGCTGAGACTGAAAAAACCGTCCTCAAAGAGAGCGGAAAACAGCAAGAGCTTTCCCAACAGCTTTTAAATCATGTCTTAAAAAACGACCTATATGCCCGGGAGCATCGGCGCTACACTCAGCAACAAATCTGGAAACTGTTAGGCTTACTTGTTGGAAGCGGAGGGCTGATTTATTTGCTTGTTGATAGCTTTATTAATAGATAGCTGCATCTAAAAAGATGCGGCTTATTTTAATTTGAAAAAGGAGTTGATAAAGATGGAACCTGTTTTATTATTTGCGACTGTCATATCGCCAATTATTTTAGCTTTGGTGGAATTGCTTAAGCGCTCAGTATCTTTGCCTAAAAACATCGTCCCATTAGTCTCGCTCATCATTGGCCTGATTGTCGGGGCCGCCTCCTATCCATTTACGGAGTTGGAGCTTATCTTGCGTCTATGGGCCGGCGCACTGGCGGCATTGGCTGCGACTGGATTGTTTGAGTTGGGTAATGAGCGCGCAGGCAGAACAAAGGAGGGGCATCATGACTAAAATTGTCGACATCCGCAGTCAAACGCCTAAACGTTCCACCAAAAGATCGATCAGCGCTATCACCCATATTGCTCGTCACCATTCCGCAACAGCGACTGGTGATTTTTTTACGTTCTGGAATAACAGATGGCGTGGTCTTGGGTGGATCACCGGCGGCTATCACGAGATTATCTGGCCGGACGGCACAGTCGAGCTTTGCTATGATCCCGATATGGTCACGAACGGCATAGCGAATCACAACAGCTACACATACCACATTTGTCTTGTGGGTAATGGTTCCTTTACCGCAGCACAGGAAAGGGCTTGGGAAGAACGTGCAAAGCTTGCCATGCAGCGGTTCAATGTACCAGTAGAGCGAGTGCTAGGACATAAGGAGTTCCCGGGTGCTGCTACAGCGTGCCCGGGCATCGACATGAGGCAAGTGCGACTTAGATTAAAGGAGGTAATCGAAATGAGCGATAAAAAGCCAAGTAGCTGGGCAGAAGCCAGCTGGGAAAAAGCACTGGCAAAAGGCATCATGAATGAGGGGCAAGGGCCGAAGGAGCCGCTCACACGCGAGCAGCTGGCGGTTATACTAGATCGATTGGGAATGCTGGATTAATTAAAAAATCCCCTGCGGAGGTAGAACAGGAGGATTTTGGTGGCCCCTCATAAAGTAGAACTCTTCGATGTTCGCCTACTGAAGACCTACCGGGGCCGCTTAAGTCTTCTTATCCAGTATATGTAAATTGGTTGGGTTTAAACGAGAAACTTTACCAACAATGGATATTTTTTTGCTTATCCTATTCCGTTTTAGGAATAGGTGTATCGGGAAGTTGAAACCAGTTAAAGATCAGCCCAAAAGAATGTTGTCCTAGAAAAGAAAAAGAGCATGTGCAGCTCCGCAATAAGTACCGACTTTATGATGAGAAGAAGCCCCTACTATGATAGAGGGGCTTGGTCTCTAATCTCCAGCAGCAATAGCATCTTCCTTTGTTCTATGAACAGTACCAAATGGGTGATGAGGTGGAGCATAGATTGAGTAAAGCTTTAACGGAGTGTTGCCTGTATTGGTGACATTGTGCCACGTACCTGCAGGTACCATAATGGCTGAGTCATCAGAGACATGTGTTTGAAAGGTTAATTGATTTTTGCTTTTTCCCATTTGAACAAGTCCTTGCCCACTCTCAATACGAAGAAATTGATCGTCGTGAGGGTGAATTTCCAATCCTATATCATCCCCAACGTTAATGCTCATCAAAGTCACTTGAAGATGATCCCCGGTCCAAATAGCAGTACGATATGTGTCGTTTTGTTTTGCTGCTTGGTTAATATTCACGACAAATGGACTTTTTCCGTGATCCACTGAGGCATTCGTATAGTTTCGAGTATTCGGCGTTAGATGTGGTGTATTCCAGTAACCAGAATTCCACATATTATCATGGTTACGAACTGGAGCATTACCATAATAATAGGTATGATAAGGATACATATAGTAGGGATTATTCATGGTTTTATTCCTCCTAAAGCATATGACTATAAAATCAGCATATGCCCCAAGTGCTTAGAAGGTCACTCGAATAAATAAAGTGTTTTTTTAATTTATGTTGCTCCAGCACTTTGCGGGCCAGCGGCAGAAAGATGAAACGGGGAGTAAGTTGTTGAATCTCTTCGTCTTGTAAGAGGTGCATACGATCAGATCCTTTCGGATACCTTAATTGTTCAAACTTTATGTGGACATAATCCCCATCAGCAAGTTCCACTCTAATTTGACGGTGCTCTTCGTCGACTAAGTCTACAACGCCCGACGCCCTCTCGATAATAGCCATCCTGCCAATAAGTGACGCACAGCTCCAGCCCATGACGGAGAGCATCAAGAATTAAAACCCCGAGCCGTTTTAATTGCTGGTCGGTCATCAAAGGAGGTGGAAGCTTACTCTTTGCTTCTTTTAATTGCCGTACTTCCTCCGCTTGATCGGGAAGCATGATTCTGTAGTTTCTCCAAATTAAGCTCTGTATCAGTTTGTCACTTTTCATGGTGTGCCTCCATCGATGTTTTTTTATTATTATATGCGAATATGTGTTCGTTATTTAATGTTAAAAAAATCCAGTTGAATACAAGTAAAGTTGGAAATACTGGAGATGAGGTGATAATTATGTGCGGAAGATTTACGTTAACAGCATCCAAAGAGGCGATTCAGGAGTCGTTGCAGCTCGAACTGTTTGACGACTATCGACCTCGGTATAACATTGCGCCGAGCCAGCCTGTTTTGAGTGTAATTTCGGATGGAGATAAGCGTAGGGCAGGGTATTTGAGGTGGGGATTAGTGCCGGTATGGGCCAAGGACCCAAAAATCGGCTATAAAATGATCAACGCTCGCGGAGAAACAATTGATGAAAAGCCAGCTTTTAAACGCCTGTTGCAGAGACGCCGGTGTTTAGTGGTGGCCGATGGGTTTTATGAGTGGTTGAAGAAAGATGATAAAAAGCAGCCATACCGTATTACTATAAATGACGGCGGAGTTATGACATTTGCGGGCCTCTGGGATCGCTGGAAATCGGATGACGAAGAGATAGTATCCTGTACCATTATCACAACTAAGCCAAATGAGCTTATGAGCGATATCCATGATCGTATGCCTGTCATTCTAGGGGAAGAAGAAAGAAAAGTGTGGCTCGATACGTCTATCGAGGATAAGCATATACTAAAAGACCTCATAAAACCTTATGCTGCTAAAGAAATGAGGGCTTATGAAGTCTCGGAGTTAGTCAATAGTCCGCGGAACGAAAGCAAGGAGTGTATAAAATCATTAGCGTGAAATTTGAATAAAAAGGGTAGTCAGCCTTGCTACATGCAAGCCTGACTACTCGTTACTTAAGGTGCGCGCACAAAGTTTGTCAAATAGATTTTATTTTAATTGCTCAGTATCGTTGTACTGCGACAATTCCTTGATTTTTTTTGAATAAAAATAAGTTCCAAGAGCAAAATATTGTTGCAACATTAAAAAAGGTGGTGGTACCTATGAATGGTAATAATAATTTGTTTGGTGTGGGAATGATTGCAATTCTTTTAACATCTATTTACACTGCAATTTTAGCTTCACTACTTATGAAGACTAAAGAACGGGTTGATTATATTTATCATCAGGAACGTTCAAATAAAGACGATTAAATTTTGGGAGTGACTTCATCTCCTTTTTTATATTTTTCAATGATAAATCCTGTTTTCTTTACTACGTATTTTGGGTCTACTACGTATTAAGAAATACTAATTTGCCCGTTAGATAAGAATCCTTAAAAAAACCTTATTACTTTTAGAATGTCTTTATTTTAAGTTAAACAACTTCATTATCCCTGCACATCTTGTCCTATCTCAGTCTGAATCGTACCGTCTTAGGACGGTCTTTTTAGTGAGAAGATGCAGTTCCTCGGCAGAATAGGATTGACATGGCGTAATGGTAATAATTGAAGGAAGCAATGTACAAAGATTGAACACAGATAAGGTGCAGAGGGTAATTCATTTCCTTCCTTGTCCGTCCCAATCGGATCATGGAGGGAGACATCTTTTTTGACTTTTTTTAACGCCCGCAAGTGCATCAGGATTTCATTTTCAATACAACGGGCCGCGTAGGTCGCCAGCTTTGTGCCTTTGCCGTCCGAGTAGCTTTCAATCGCTTTAATAAGGCCGATTGTGCCGATCGAAATTAGATCCTCGGTGTCTTCTCTTGTATTTTCAAACTTTTTGACGATGTGCGCCACTAAGCGCAGATTATGTTCAATCAGCAGATTGCGGGCTTCTGCGTCTCCTTTTTGCATCAGTGTTAAATATTTCCGTTCTTCCTCCTTTTTCAGAGGCTGTGGAAACGCATTGTTTTTGACATAGGAGACGAAAACAATGACTTCTTTAACAAAGTATGAAAGAGCAGCGAGTATGCCAGACACGAAAACACCCCCATTTTGTTCCATACTCCAACCTTATGTCGGATTGGGCTCGTTTGTGTCTGTACATGTCAAAAAGATGTTGTACCAGTTCAGTCGTCGCTTTAAAAAAGGGGCACAGCTGCTCGTTTGAAAGGGGAGGAAGGCCAAAGAAAAAGCGGATGTTGTTCAAGCAGAGGCTCGGGGGAAAAGGGGAAGAGGCTTCATAATGAAAACTGAACAGCCGTAATGCCGGCTAAAATAACCAAAAGCGAAAGGGAAGCGACGACAGTACTTTTTAATGACGCGTGTTCGTCCTGGATGATCGTTATAATGGCGTGAACGTGTGAAAAGATAAAGACAACTGGCCAAATAAACCACGTCCACTAATAAAAAATACCGATTCCTTGCTTAATCCAATAAGCATGTACTCTCACCCATTTATAAATTAGTCATAACAATCATGTGCGAATAGTAAAATATTCCTTTTGCAGCGTACCCTATTCGAAGATTCAGCCACAATAGCGTTTTTTGAGATGGAGAAGGATGCGATTGAACAAAGAGCTTAAGATAAAAATAGAGGGAGGTTGAAAGGTTGTTTTTTTATCCTTTTGACCTGCCTCTTCAACGCTGATCGGTTATTCGATTGTGTCCCATTGTGGATTCCAAACGACTTCCCATAAATGGCCATCGGGGTCTTGGAAATGGCCAGAATAGCCGCCCCAAAACGTGTCATGTGCCAGATCCGTGATCGTCGCGCCGGCAGCTTCAGCTTGAGCCATCACCTGATCGACCTCGGCTTTGCTATTGACATTATGTCCCAATGTGAATTCAGTGGCGCCCGGTTGAGCTAACGTTACTTTTGCTTCATGAGCGATGTCTTTGCGGTTCCAAATCGCCAGCTTTAAGCCGGGCTGCAAGTCGAAGAACGCCACTGCTCCATGCTCAAATTCTTCGCCGATGATTCCTTCAGTAGGAAGTCCAAGCCCATCGCGGTAAAACTGTAACGCTGTTTCAAGGTGGTCGACTCCTAAAGTAATGACTGTTACTCGTGGCTTCATCTCATACGCCTCCTCGCCATTTTTCTTTATTATACCAATGGCGGCAGCTGAATGGTTGCTGGTGTCAAAATTATGTTGCTGTCCGCTGTTAAAGATTGGATAATGGATTTGTGCAAGTAGAGGAGGGAGATCAATGAAAAAATGGCTTATTGCGATTGGCGGGCTGATTGTGCTGGCTGTAGGAGTTGTCATATGGATGAATCAAAACTATTTTTATACTCCATTTTCCTATCCGGATGGGGTCGTTGCTGAGCATACTTATTCATTCAAAGATTTTAAAAAACCGGTTAGTATTTATGTGGAGAAGCGGGATTTCTCCTCTTCTGACACACCGTATTTGTATTCAAAACGAATGACGGACGAGGAAGTGGTAGGGGAGCTGCTTGGTCATCTGGATCGAGCTAAGGAAGTAGAGGACCTGATTGACCCTGACGCTGTTTATGATGAGAGTAGCATTCAATACCGAGTTTTTGTGCTCGGAAACCTTTATGAAGGTCGGGACAGACAGTTGTTTGTGATGCACTATGGAGAAGATCAGGACTCCTTTCATATTGAGACTAACCGCTATTTTGAGTTGACGCCGGAATTTAAAAACAGTCTTCAGGAAGCCTATCAAACGGTTGAATGGAACCCGTGGCCGTAAACTGAATGAAAAAAGTGAAAGAGCCGTTTTAGCGGCATGCTGTTTGTCTTTTCCGCACTAAAGAAAAAAATATATGTCATCAATTCGTCTTAGGACCTTATTCTTATCTGATGTGGTATAGTAAGAAAAATAGAACATTTTAATAGTTTGGAGTGGGTAGGATGACATTACGATTTAAGGTTCTTTTATCTTTCTTTACCGTCGTCGGTTTACTAATTGTCGGAAGTGTTATTTCATTTATAGAACTGCGGGCGATGAATGAGAATACAATGGAGATTTATGAAGATGCTCTGCTGCCGACGGCTGAATTGGTAACGTTGATGAAACTGACCGAAAATACGAGGGGGAATATGCTTGAGGCGGCCTTTAATGAAGATCCGGCGTCAACCGAAAAAGCTCAGCAAAACCTTGAGCTCGTACAGCAGCTAACCGATCAGTACAGCGGCTTTACAATGACAGAACAGAAGCGTGAGGCTTTTACTGACTTTATGGAAAACTGGGCCCGGTTTGAAGATAGGGTTCAACTAAATATCGGCTTAATTAGAGAAGGACGCTATGAGGAAGCACGGGAAGGAATTCAGATCGGCGGGCCACTCTTTCTTGCTGCGACGGCTGATCTGGAAAACATGGCGAGCCTTAATCAGGAAAATGCGGACAGGCTAGTAGACGAAAATCAGCGTGATGCTGAACGTTCAGAGCTTCTTATGCTAGTTGTGGCGATTGGGGCGATTATCCTGTCCATCATTATCAGTCTGATGTTCAGCTCTTATTTAACAAGCAACATCAAGAAAGTCGTCAAACAAATGGAGGCTGTGGCGCAAGGTGATTTAACGGGAAGCGATCTCAAGGTAAAATCGAAAGATGAACTTTCTTTGCTTGCAAACAGCTTAAATAAAATGAAGGAAAGTCTGCATTCCTTAGTGCTGCAAACTAATAAGGCGAGCCAGCAAGTTGCCTCCGCTTCCGAGGAGTTGACGGCAGGGACGCACCAAAGCACGTTATCGATTCAGCAAATGGCTCAAGTATCGCAGGCAACAGCGGAAGGGGCTGAGAATCAGCTGTGGAAAATGAATGAAATTACTGAGTCGATCCGGCAAACGTCCGAAAGTGTGAAGCAGATTGCCTTTCACAGTGATGAGATGTCGGCCTTGTCTGATTACTCACTTGAGAGAACGGAACAAGGGCGGGACACCGTTGAGATGGTTAGTGAACAGATGCGCGCGATCTCGACTGCAACAGATTATACAGCGACATCGATTAAGCAATTATCGGCGAAATCATTGGCGATTGAAGAGATTATGAGTATGATTTCAGCGATTGCCGAGCAGACCAATTTATTAGCGTTGAATGCGGCGATTGAAGCGGCGCGGGCCGGGGAGCATGGCAAAGGATTTGCCGTTGTCGCCGATGAAGTCCGCAAGCTTGCTGAGCAGTCTCAGCAATCAAGCCAGCAAACCGTTACTCTCGTTAAGGAAATTCAGGCGGAAATTGAACAGGCGGTTCTCTCGATGGAAGAGGGGACGCAAACGGTGACGCTCGGCTTGCAAACGGCTGATGAGCTCAATCAATCGTTTGCAGAAATTGCGTTCTCGATTGAAGCGGTCCGTGACAAGGTCAACGAAGTGACCGAATCGATTCAGCAAATCACTGAACAAAGCAATCAAATCGCCCACGCGACAGAGGAAGTGAGCCAGATTACAGAAACAACGACGACGGCTATTCAGGAAACATCGGCGGCGACTGAAGAGCAGTACGCGACGCTGGAGGAGATTTCCGCTGCCTCAGAAACGCTGGCCAGGCTAGCCGAGGATTTACAAGCATCGATCGATACATTTAAAATAAAACAAACAGAGGCGGCCCGTGTCTAAAGGGTTGTTATAACAGGTGTTTTTGCCAGCTTCTATTGGAATATTGCAAGTGAGGCTGGCAAAGCTCCTTTTCATTTGACAAAGAGATGCTCTTCTACTATACTTACCAAATGTAAGTGAATTGTTAAGTAACCATTTTGCGGGGGATGCCTTTGAAATTAACATTCAAGGACTATATCAGCATTAAAATTCATAAAACGGATTTAAATTTGACAAGTTATATTAAAGCGAGACTTGATAAGTTTAATCTGGCTCCAGAGCAAAATTTGATTATGATGCTGCTTTGGGAAAGGGATGGCTTGACTCAAAATCAGCTTGCGACGTTCCTTCATAAGGATAAAACGAACATCGCGCGCATGGTTTCAAGCTTGGAACAAAAAGGATTTATCCGGAGAACGCATTGCCCGGATGATCGTCGTTCCTTCGAGCTCTACTTAACACCTTGCGGAAAAAAGCTTGGTGAAAAGGTGATGCCGATTGCGGAGGAGTTTGACAAAACCGTTTGCGAGGGACTGTCGAACGAAGAGCTGGCTGAGTTGGACCGATTGCTTTCCATTATTAACAAGAATGTTACGACTTCAAAAGAGTAGCTGTCTTCGCTTTTTAGTTGCTATGACAACATCACTAAAACAGGAGGTTGCTATAGCGACCGTTAATTACATTGAAATGATGGGGGTTTTATTCAGATGGCAAAGGTATTATTTATTAAGGCAAATTCAAGACCAATCGAGCAAGCAGTAAGCGTAAAGCTTTATCACACGTTTTTAGAAAACTATCAAGCTGCTCACCCAGAGGATGACATTACAGAACTGGATCTTTTTAAGGAAAATTTGCCTTACTATGATGCCGTTAAGATTAATGGAATGTTCAAGCTTGCAAACGGTTTGGAATTAACGAAAGAGGAAGAGGAAGCAACTGCTCTTGTGACAAAGTATCTTGATCAGTTCCTTGCGGCAGATAAAGTTGTTTTTGCTTTTCCATTGTGGAACTTCACCGTACCGGCTGTGCTGCACACCTATTTAGATTACTTGGCGCAAGCAGGAAAAACGTTCCGTTACACGGCTGAAGGTCCGGTAGGTCTTCTTCCTGACAAGAAAGTCGTGCTTCTTAATGCAAGAGGCGGCGTATACTCTGAAGGTCCTGCTCAGGCTGCGGAAATGGCTGTAACTTTCGTTCAGACGATGCTTGGCTTCTGGGGTGTCAAAGATATTAACACAGTGATCATCGAAGGACACAACCAATTCCCGGATGAAGCTGAGAACATTATTCAGGCTGGTCTTGATCAAGCAGCAGCTGTCGCGAAGGAATTTTAAAAAGCTGACTTGAGCGAGCGCAAAAAGGTTTTACCCCTTTTGCGGCATCCGAAGCAGCATCTGCGCAAAGGTTTCAAGCCGGAGGAAACGCTTTTTTCCCTCCTCCGGCCGAAGCGCAGTAGGACTTAGGATTGACGGATATTCTGCTCTTCTTTTCGCTGTGCTAGTTGCTGCTGCGGTGGAAAATAGGGGTAAGGACAATAAACAGCAACGTTTTCCGGCTTGGCGATCCAGCCGTTTTTCAATTGCATTTCTCCGAAAGCGCTTTCAATTTTCTGGCCGTCATAATGCATGATAATCCCCCTTTCATATAAGTAATGGAAATGCGTTGATGCTTTCTATTTACCCTATGCGTCAAATTATGAAACGAGACATTGAAAAAAGGAGTTATCCGTGGCCTCATGCCAGATAACTCCTTTTTTCGCTTAATTCATTTTCTGGACAGCGCGTTTAACGGCCTCCCCAAGGGCTACATGGTAAGACGGGGATTGTAGCAAAGCGAGATCCTCTTCATTTGACAGATAACCAGCTTCTATGAGAAATGCAGGGACGGTCGTGTTGCGGAGAACATAAAAGTCCGAATGATAGAGGCCGCGCAGACCGCTCCCGTTTACAGCTTGCAGTTCTTGATTCAAGATCGTCGCCAGCTCCTGTGAGCCATAATAATGGGTTTCCAGTCCTTTAATCGTCCGGTTGTAATGACTGTTTGCATGGACGCTAATAAACAGGTCGGCATTTGCCCGGCTCGCGCTCAACACCCGCTCTTCCAGACTGACAAAAGAATCCGTCGTCCTCGTCATATCGACTGTAAATCCGCCTTCCTCCAGCGCTTTCTGAATTTGTAAGGCGATTTCTAAATTAAGATCCTTTTCATAGGTTGTTCCGAGAATCGCACCCGGATCACTTCCACCATGTCCCGGATCAATCATCACTTTTTGAATCGGACCGGACGAGCGGTCTGACTCAGTTGAAGCGATCTGCAGCGCAGGAGCGTGCTGGCTGGCGAGGTAAATCTCACTGACGTACCCAATCTGTCCATTGTAGCTGATTTGCGCCCAATCGTAAGGAAGAGGCGTATAATCGACTGCTTGTCCAGCGTGCAACTGACCAATGATCGCGGCTGATCTGCCTGGCTCCGAGCGGACGAGCAAAGTGTCGGCTGTTACGGTTCCTGCCTGATTTGCCGCTGACTCCGATGAAGCGGCTTGTTCACCGTTTGAGCGTGGCTGCTCTGTACCCTCACTAATATAGTCAAGGCTGACAAATCCCATCCTGCCTTTGTATGTAATCTGCGCCCAGCCATTGGTGTGTGAGATGTACTCAATTTTTTCACCAGGATTTAATTTGCCGATAATATTTCCTTGCTGACCAGGCTGCTCTCTTACTAATAACGAAGAATCGGATGTCACGGTACCCCATTTCGCTCCTTCAGCGCCCGCAAAAGAAGGTGATAGAGCGAACATGAAAAAAAGAATCAGAATAAAAGCTGTCCTTCTATGAAACTGTGTCACATGGCTTCAATCCTTCCTAGTTTAATAGCTTTGCCGTCTGGTCGTGCCTAGTTAACATTTTACAATTGAAGCAACGTCTGGTTCAACGAAAAATATGGGTTTTATCCGAAGACAATACGAAGGTATGAGTTTGCCTTTAAACTGTAAAAATAGTAGGTAGAATCGGTTCAGCCGAAAGATTCAGCAGGCTGGAAAGTCGAAGCTACGGACTCATTCTGCTGTCATCGAGATTTTTTTGATACCAAGATGGATACAGGAGAATGATAACTCTCTCCTCATCCAGCCATTTACGCCGGTTATTTCCTGAAAAGAACCGTCATCCCAATAAACAAGGCGTAGCATCAGGCTCTGGCACAATCCGTCCACCACCGTAAATTCAGCATCATCCGCGAGCTTTCTCATATAGCGATTTTCCTGGCGTATTCTTGTATTACTTCAGCGGTGTCCTCCTTGCAAGTGTCGTCATCTTACTCCGATTATGCGCGAACGTGCATTCGTACAAAAGTCTTGAAATCGGAATGTATGTTCGTATATAATGAAAACAAACTTACTTGAGGAGAGAGCCAACATGCGTCTTAAACGGATATTGGAGCAGAGCATCGAAAAGAACGAACGCATTCAAATCATATATATGGCGGCAAATGGAGAGTTATCGCAAAGGGATGTGACTGTAAAAGCGTTTAATGAAACGCATGTCATTGGATACTGCCATTACCGCAGGCAAACACGGATGTTTAAACGGGACAATATTTTAGCAGCAGCGGGGAAGAAGGAGACGGGATAGGGGGAGGGGCCCATCGCTGGAGGCCCTGAAATCGTAACTCGAAAAGCGGCCGGTTCGCTCTGCCAAGCAAGCAGAAAAACAACACCTGCATGCTTTGGCAGACTTCTCAGGCTCAGAACAAAACAAGCTCTTATGTTTCATACATCACTTGGCCGGTAAGCGTAAGATCATAATCGCCGATCGACTGAATTTCTCTTTGAAATGTCTCTGACTGCAAAATAGCGAGAGTCTGAGCGATCAATGGCTGGTTTTCCGGCTTCTTAAGAAGAACGAGGTCATATCGTTCCTGGATAAGCGGAATGAAGCCTGTACCGACGATCTTTGCGGCTTTTTCAATCCCAACGCCGACATCGGCTCTGTTGCTGCGTACGGCCCCGGCAACGCCGAGATGGCTTGTCTCCTCCTGATCATAGCCGGTAAGATCCCTTCCCTTCACCCCGAGTAAACGCAGCTGCTCATCAAGCAGAACGCGGGCGCCGGCCCCTTTTTCCCGATTAATCAGCCGCAGACCGGGCTTTTTTAAATCATCCCACGATTGAATATTTTTCGGGTTGCCGCCCGGCACGTATAATCCGGCCTGACGTCTGATCAGATTGACGACAAGATAGTCATGGCCCGTTAAAACGCGTTTAACGTACGGAATATTATATTCTCCACTTTCTCCATCATACAAATGCACGCTGACGATATCGCATTCTTCTTTAAAAAGCGAGAACAAGCTGTTCAAGCTGCCGACATAGGAGCGCAAAGGGCGAAATTTTTCCTCGCGTCCTTCAAGGTATTTCGCCAAAATATCAAGACTCATATCCTGGCCGCTAATAATAATCGAGTTATCGGCGGTAGAAGATAGTGGAGCGCTTTGACTTTCGCCTGGCGGAGGTGGTGTCGCCTCGCGCGTTTCGCCTCTTTTCGTCCGGGATTTGAAAAGCTCTAAATCCCTGGCGTCGATTCTCATTTGCTTGCCGACGCGAAAAGCCGGCAGTTTTTCTTTTTTTATCAGATCATAAACGGTTAGCTTCGAGACTTTCAGCAAGCGAGCAACCTCTTCTGTTGTGTATGAATGATCGTCCATTTATTCCCCTCCTGCATTTGATCTCAAACAGTGGTTTTTAATCATTGTAATAGAAAAAAAGGAAAAATAAAAATTAAATTAGATATATCTATTTATAACTAATTATATCTTATGATAAGATAAATCTATCATTTTAATTAATGTAGTATAAATAAACATAGCTGGGAGTGAATGTAGTGGATTTCTTGAAGAGCAAAAAAGTTTTTACATATGGCATGATTCTTCTTATCACCATCCTGTTTGCTGGCTGCTCGTCGCCATCAAATGAAGCTGGTGAGGAAGTAGAATTGCATATCATGACAGCTGCAAGTATGACAGATGCCATGAATGAACTCAAGCAGATGTATGAAGGTGAGCATGAGCATGTCACTTTGGTGCCGAACTATGGTTCATCCGGGACTTTAAAGTCGCAAATTGCCCAAGGAGCGCCTGCAGATGTGTTCTTATCGGCTGCCGTCAGATGGATTGATGAATTGGAGGAGGAAGGGGAGATTGCGCAACGGGCTGATTTGCTGCGCAATGAACTCGTTCTTGTTACGGCGGAAGACTCAGATCTTGCAGTGACACAGTTTGAAGATCTTCTGCAGGAGGAAGTTCACCAGGTCGCGATCGGTGAGCCGGAAACGGTTCCAGCCGGGGAGTACGCCAGACAGGTGTTGGAAGAGCTCGGGATCTATGAAGAGCTTTCGGACAAACTAATACACGGAAGTGACGTCCGGCAAGTATTAACCTATGTCGAGACAGGGAATGTCGATGCAGGAATGGTTTACCAAACGGATGCTATTTTGTCTGATCAGGTGAAAATTGTCGCTGAGGCGGAAACAGCGGAACCAATTATGTATCCGGTCGGCTTGCTCGAAGGCGCAGATCACCCTGAAGAAGCAGAGCGTTTCTACCAATGGTTGCAAACTGAGGAAGCGCTAGCCATCTTTGAAAAATACGGGTTCACAGGTATCTGATATGGGAGCTGGCTTTTGGTCTCCGGTTATTGTTTCCTTGCAGGTCGTCAGTGTGGCGAGCGTCATTGCCTTTCTTCTCGCCATGTTGGCTTCCTGGTTTATGACGAGAAAATCGTTTAAAGGAAAAGTGGTTGTTGAAACGATTTTGATGCTGCCGCTCGTTCTGCCTCCTACGGTGATTGGCTTTGGCCTTCTCGTTTTACTCGGACGGCAAAGCTGGATCGGCCGCGCATTTGAATGGCTATTTTCTCAACCACTTGTCTTCTCTTATTGGGCTGCCGTCACTGCCGCGGTTGTGGTAGCCTTTCCGCTTGTCTATCAAATGCTGCAAAATGGTTTTGAAGGGGTCGACCGTGAATTAGAACAGGCTGCGCGACAAATGGGGGCGAAGGAATATCAGCTGTTCTGGTATGTGACATTACCGTTGGCATGGCGCGCGGTCGTAACCGGATTTATGCTCGGTTTTGCCCGCGGGTTGGGAGAATTCGGAGCGACATTAATGTTTGCTGGTAATATTCCTGGACGCACGCAAACGATGTCAACGGCTATATTCGTGGCCGTTGAGTCCGGTCACATGATGCTTGCTTATTATTGGGTAGGATCGATTATGGTCTTTTCCTTCTTCTTGCTACTATGTGTTCAGCGACTTAAGTAGGGAGAGAGCGAATGCTAAAAGTGCCATGACGCGACTGTTGTGGCGCTTTATCGCCATGCCCAAAAAATGAGAGCGCTTGCAATTTTGCAGAATGTAAGTAAAATAGATAGTATAGACCTTGGTTAGGGGATGGTAATCATTGAATAGTAACGTGCTCAAGGGATTTTTTTCTATGAAACTGGAAAGAAATTTGACGATTGACGAAATGAAACTGATTGAATGGATATCTAAACGCGAGGGCGAGATGAAGAAAGGGCTGAAAAAGACGTGTTAAATAGATCTCTTCTGATCAGTTCTTTTTTTAGTAATAAGAGAAAGTCTTCATTGACATTTAATTCAATCGCCCGAAAATAAGCTTCTATTATTGTTTCATTATCTAAATGTCTCAGCATAGCTCTTTCACCTCACATTTTATGTCAACTTTTTTATCACCACACAATTGTAAATTTTATAGTATTTATTTGAAATTTACTAGAACTCTATCTGTATGTAATAGAAATGTAATATATGATGTTATAACGTGTGGATCCCCGCCAAAAGCTGCTCCTGTTTTTACTGTACATAGCCAAGCGGTGTTTTTCGCGTCCTTTCTTATTTTATCTATTGGCAATTGACAATTAAGAGTGAGAGGAGTACATTTAAGAACGTAAAAAAACTAAATAACCTGAACACCTTTTTAGTCGCTGAATCTAGAGAGCGGGGGAACCAAATTCGATGGAATAGTTTTCTATCATGGGGTGAATCTTATTGATATAAGAAGGGATACTCTCAATCCCTAATCCGACAGCTAACCTCGTAAGCGTTATGTAACCGGGAGAAAGGTCCAGGTTTTCGCTGGGACCATTCTGTTCGTGATGGTCTTTTTTTGGTGTCTGGTAGAGGAAAGGAACAACAAGAATGAAAAAACAATTTGCTGTAATTGGACTAGGACGATTCGGAACGAGCGTATGCAAGGAATTATACAAATTAGGTCATGAAGTGCTGGCGATTGATCATCAGGAAGAAAAGGTGAATGATATCACCCCATATTCGACGCACAGTGTCATTGCCAATGGAACCGATGAAAAGGCCTTGCAGTCATTGGGAATACGGAATTTTGATTATGTTATTGTCGCGATTGGCGACGATATTCAATCAAGTATTCTCACGACCTTGCTGTTAAAGGAGCTCGGGGTGAAAAAGGTGTGGGTAAAAGCACAAAATTATTATCATCAGCGGGTGCTGGAGAAAATTGGCGCGGATCGGATTGTTCATCCTGAGCAGGATATGGGGATTCGCCTTGCGCAGCACATTACGTCAGAAAAAATCATCGACTACATCGAGCTGTCCGCTGATTACAGCATTGTCGAATTGCTGGCAACGGAGAAAGTGGCCGGGAAGTCATTGGTTGAGTTGAATGTCCGGGCGTTATACGGTTGCACGATCCTCGGAATCAAGCGCGGGGAAGAGATTAATATTGCGCCTGTACCGACAGATCAGGTGGAAAAAGACGATGTCCTGATCGTGATTGGCCATAAAAATGATTTGAAGCGGTTTGAAGATGAGGGATTGTAATGGCGGGGGCTTTGGCGGCATTCCCTTATCGCAGAAAAGTTATTCGTTTTAGTCCGCCGCAAACGTTAGCGTTCAGCTTCGTTATTTTTATTGGGATCGGTACTATTTTATTGAAGCTGCCCATCGCCACGACAAAGCCGATCTCCTGGCTGGATGCGCTTTTTACGGCAACGTCGGCGATGACGGTAACAGGATTGGTTGTCGTTGATACAGGTACGGCGTTTACTGTATTCGGTCAGGTGGTGCTGATGTGTCTGATTCAGCTTGGCGGCCTCGGTTTGATGACTTTTGCGATTTTAATTGTGATGATGCTTGGTAAGAAAATAGGGCTGCAGCAGCGTATCTTAATCCAGGAAGCGATGAACCAGACCTCTTTAGGCGGCTTGATTCGATTAGTAAAAATCTTGTTTCTGTTTTCCATTGTTTTGGAGCTGGCTGGTGTGATCCTGCTTGCTATCCGCTGGGTGCCGGAATTCGGCTGGGGCACGGGACTTTATCAAAGTGTTTTTCATACGATCTCTGCTTTTAACAATGCCGGCTTTTCCTTATGGTCAGACAGTTTATCAGCGTATGTAGGCGACCCTCTCGTCAACAGTGTCATCACGGGGCTATTCATTACGGGTGGAATCGGCTTTACTGTCCTGGCTGATATTTGGTACAAACGAAGCTTCAAACGCTTGTCGCTTCACTCAAAGCTGATGCTTGTTGGAACTCTCCTTCTAAATGTGATTGCTTTTTTTGTCATCTTTTTGCTCGAATATGGCAATCCTGCTACGCTTGGCGGTCTGCCGCTGAGTGAAAAAATATGGGGAGCGTACTTTCAGGCGGTTGCACCAAGAACGGCGGGATTTAATTCGCTTGCAATTGGTGAGATGAATCAAGCGTCACTTTTCTTTACGATAGTTTTAATGTTTATTGGCGGAGGCAGTGCGTCCACGGCCAGCGGGATCAAAGTGACGACCTTTCTCGTGATGTTGCTGGCGACAGCGTCGTTTTTGAAGGGTCAGGCAGAAACGGTCGTGTTTGAACGGACGATTCCGGCGCATACCATTTTACGGGCATTGGCGATTATTGTCATCAGTCTGCTGTTTATTTTTCTGACGTTATTTATCCTGACAGTGACTGAGCAGGCTCCGTTTTTGACGATTTTATTCGAGGTGATGTCTGCCTTTGGGACGGTAGGTCTTTCGATTGGATTGACAGAGAATTTATCAGCAGTGGGCAAGGAGGTAATGATCGTCCTGATGTTTATCGGACGCATCGGTCCGCTGACGTTAGCGTTCACCTTAGCTAAACCAAAGAGTTCCACCATTCGCTATCCGGGAGATGAAGTGATGACAGGATAATCGATGTATCGCTCAAGCTCCCCGCTGATGCTTTTGCACTAATTGTCGGAGCAGGGGCAGGTTCTTGCAGGGAGCTTCCACTTCATGTCGAATGGGTAAGGTAAGGGAGTGATGCTGATGAATGATGTCAAGTATGTCGCGAAGCGTTCAAAGCGCCCTGATGGCTGGTATGCCGAAGTGATTAGAGAAGTAAATGGAGTTGCGGAAAAAGTGTTTGAAAAAAAATGTCTAAATGAAGATGTAGCAGCGGGAATTGCCGGATATGAAGTGAAAAGGCGGCTGCAAAACAGGCGTCTCGTCCATTAAAAAAGCCCTTCTCGGGGGCTTTTTTATTTGCAGGCAGGGAGCGGCTGCCCTTAAATCGAATAGGTAAGAAGAAACAGATAGAGAGGAGCTGCTCCTTGATGTATATTCCTTCGCACTTTACGATTTCCGATGAAGCGGTGATCGTAAAAATGATAAGAGAGCATAGTTTTGCGACGCTTTTTTCCCAGCATAACGGAATGCCGTTTGCCACTCATTTGCCCCTGCTTCTCAATCAAGAGAACAGCCGTTTATATGGGCATTTCGCCCGCCCGAATCCCCAATGGAGAGATATTGAAGGACAGACGGTTCTGGCGGTTTTTCATGGACCTCATTGCTATATTTCCCCCTCCTGGTATGAAACGAATAAAGCTGTTCCGACATGGAATTATGTCACCGTTCATGTGTATGGAGAAGTAGAGCTTGTTGAAGAGGAAGACGAGCTGGCTGATTCATTACAAAGAATGGTTTCGACATTTGAAGCTCCTGACAGTTCTTATCGCTTACAGGATGTCGATCCCTCGTTTCTCGCGAATATGAACAAAGGCGTTCAAGGATTTACCATAAAAATAAACAAGCTGGAAGGGAAGGCGAAGCTAAGTCAAAACCATCCGATTGACCGGCAAAAACGAGTCATAACCGAATTGAAAAAAAGTTCACGGGAAGATGAGCAGCGCATCGCCTTGCTCATGCAAAAAAATTTGCCCTGATGCTTCCATTTTGCTTGGAAACCGATGTAGACAGGCTGCTGAAAAAGTGAAACGATCCCTTTTTCAGCAGCCTCTTTTTACTTTGATTTGTATTGTTTGCGGCCCCAAATGATCAGGGCAATGCAAATAAACACGAGAACCCCGACGGTGAGAATGAGGAGTACATACGGTGGAGAAGTCAGCATCAGTATCATCCTTTATAGTCATTTTGTTATGCCTAGTATGAAACGATTTTCGCAATTTATGCTCGTTTTTCTACAAAAAATTCGGGAGAAAATCTGCGTATTTTCTGTTATTTTGTAAAAATATGATATAATTTTGAATACAAAGTCGTGAACCCAAACGAGTGTATGATAGAATCTATTTAGGAGAATCATATTTTTTAGGAGGAAAAACGATGTTTAAAGGCGCAAGGGAAGCAAAGGCATTAAGAAATGAAGTCGAGCAGCTGAAAAAGCAGCTTGCGGAAGCAGAAAGAATCAACAAGGAAAAAGAAGAGCATTTTCATCAATCGGCGAAAGAACTGCACGACAACCTTTTACATATTATTGAACAGCATGAACTCGTTAACGGTCAGCACGATGTATTAGGCAATTTGGTGGAAGAGATCAAAAGAAAATTCGAACGCGTGAATGAGCTAAGTGAACAAACGAATTCAAACTCGCTCTCACTTCATGAAAAAGGCGGTATTTTGATTACTTCGACGAATGAAGTGGTAGCCGAAGCGACAGAGGGAAAGAAACGCGTGAGCGAAGTGGAGAAAGTTGTCCAAACGTTGAGTGAGCAGCTCGCAGCGACATCTTCACAGATGAATCAATTAAGCTTGCAATCTCAGGAAATTGAAAACATCGTGCAAATCATTAAAGAAATTGCCGATCAGACAAATTTGCTGGCGTTGAATGCTTCGATTGAAGCGGCAAGAGCAGGAGAGCACGGAAAGGGCTTCGCGATTGTAGCGGAGGAAGTAAGAAAGCTGGCAGAAAATACGGGGAAGAGCACGGATACGATTAATTCCCTGACGAAGACGATTCAGCACGAAATTAAAGACTCGCTCCACTCCATCACGGAAAGCACGGAACTGGTGCATGAAGGGATCGGTATGAGCACGAAAACGACCGAAAAAATCGATGCGGTCCTCTCTCATATTAAAGCCGTCCAAGCCGAGGTTCACGAAGTGTTGGAAACGATCTCCGGACAAAAAGAATATACCGGGGAGGTTATGGAAGAAATTACAGGGACGGCCCGTTTATTTGAGGATGCCAACGAGTTAATTGTTCAGCATATTGATGACGCGAAACGGGTAGACGAGAAATTAGAAAAAGGCATTGAACAGTTCCGCGAAATTGAAGAAGCATAACTAGATATGAATGAAAGCCGGGGGCTGGACAAAAGGTTGCTTTTTACCTTTTGTCCAGCCCCTTACAAGTCAGTTTTTTTGCATAGTTTTCACAAAGGGGGAAATAGTATCGATGAATTACTAATTAGGAAGGGATGATAAGCATGAAATTGAGATGGGTCACAATGGCTTTTGTGTTGCTGCTTTGTTTGACTGCTTTTGCAACAGGAGGACTGGCCGCAACGGAGGTTGCCGATTTTGAACTGGAGCTGGAACTAAAAAGCAACGCTAAATATGATATTGAGTATGAGAGCAAAGCAGGCCGGATCGAAGCGAAATACCAAGCACCGGGGGAAGCTGTCCTTACCGGCGAGGAGGCGGCGCCGAAAGCAAAAGCATTTATCGATGCGCTCGCTTTAACGCCTGACATCACTGAGCAGCAGGTGATCGATCAGGTGCTTTCGCAGTTGAACGTCAATCAAGCCGATGTGGCCGAGCTGGATATTGACGTTGAGTTTGCTGATGGAAAGAAACTCGACATTGAGGTTAAAGGCTGATTTCCTCGCAGTGTGCCTTCGACAATAAGAGAGCAAAGGCTTCTATGGAACGGATTTATTCTATAGAGGCTTTTTTAAAGATCGAATAACAAACGTACGTTCTTGCGTGGGGGAGATGGAAAGAGAGGAAGGTGATTTTCATGGTCGAATAAACAGGCTGCCGGCTGAGGAAACGGTGGCGCCGCAGAGGATATTATTTATACTATTTCCAACATTCTGTTATAATGAAAGCGAATCCAAAAGAAGGAGGACTGTGCAATGTTTGATATTGCTATTATTGGAGCAGGACCTGCCGGAGCAAGCGCTGCTATTTTTGCGGCAAAGGCGGGAAAGAAGACTTTATTAGCAGATAGTGATAAAAGCATGACGAAGCGGGCATGGGTGGAAAATCATTACGGAGTCATGGAGACGACGGGTCCTGATCTGCTTGCTGTCGGGAAAAAACAGGCTGACAAGTTCGGTGCGGAGCTGGTCACGGGTACTGTCGAAGCGATTGAGAAGCAGGAAGAGGGCTTTCTGATCAAAACGGACAGCGGCAGCTATGAAAGCAACCAGGTCATTTTCGCAACGGGGGCCTTAGTCGATCTCGCCGAAAAGATCGGAGTCGAAACGACAGAAGGAACAGAACCGCGGATCAAGAAAATTATCAAGGCAGGGCCGGACGGGAAAACCAATGTAGATGGAATTTGGGCAGCCGGGACGTGCGCCGGGGTGAGCGTACATACGATTATTACTGCCGGTGATGGAGCCAAAACCGCGATTAACGTCATCAGTGAACTAAATGGCGAGCGCTATGTGGATCACGACCTGCTTAAATAAGAAAAGTATACTGCCATTAGTAGAGGCTGGGCCAAAGGTGGTTTTTGTTTACCTTTTTCCCAGCCTTTAAAGCTAATTTTGTCTCAGGGAAATAGAAGACAAGGACTTAGCAAATCGGGTTCTTGTCTTTTTGAAGCGCTTTAAAATGGGATAAGCGCTTTTCTGCCTGGTCGTAATCGCAGTCCTTTGCTTGCAGAAAGTAAAAATACGTTCTGTCAGATGACTGTTTTTTCAACAAATTAAAAAGATGGGGTTTTTTATGGGCTATGACTGTTACAACTTCAGCGGCAGGCCAGAGCCGGCTATAGTCCGGATGATCTACTAGAATTTTCAGAAAATTTTTATAAGCAAAAAACGAATTTGCTTCATCCGGATATTCTTGTAAGAGCTTGTCAAAATATTTCAGCAATGCGCTGAGTTCCGATTCATTATGCTTCATCATTCCAATAGCTCCTTACATCTTAATGCTGCCTCAAAAAATCCTGGTTGCGAAAAAGAAAAAAGGAGTTATTGATTAAGGCAGCTGGCTGACATCGGATTTTACTCCATTAGTCCCTTTAGCTTTGCGTCCTTACTTTTCAGTAAGTTTGCCATTATCTTATGAAAAGGAAAAGTCTAGTAGTTCTTTTGATATAATAATAGAATTTATTTTCGAAAAAATCTATAGTTTCGACAAAAAAAAACAATCCCTTCTATCGAATATGAACTATTGATTGTATATATTGATAGTATTTGGCACAAAAGTGAGTCTAAATGACCTTTTTTAATCGAGTCGACAGGAAAAAACGGATGAAGAGGGCATTTGGAAAGAAAAAGGAGACCTCAGCTGGTGCTTTCGAGATCTCCCCGATAGATCGTAACGATTATCCGTTTATAATTTCCCCGCCGTTGACATGGAGCACTTGTCCGGAGACATAGGAGGAATCATCGGATGCTAAGTAGACATAGCTCGGAGCAAGCTCCGCCGGTTGTCCGGGGCGTCCCATCGGGCTGTCTGTCCCGAATGTTGTCACCTGCTTTGCTGGAAAAGAGGCCGGGATCAGCGGCGTCCAAATCGGCCCGGGAGCGACCGCATTAACGCGGATTCCTTTAGAGACGAGGTTTTCGGAGAGAGAGCGGGTCAGGGCGACGATCGCTCCTTTTGTTGCGGCATAATCCATCAGTACCGGCATGCCGCGGTAGGCGGTAATGGAAGCGGTATTGATGATTGTGCTGCCTTCTTTTAAGTGAGGCATGGCTGCTTTAATGAAATGAAAAATCGAGAAAATATTAGTCTTAAACGTACGCTCCATTTGCGCGGTGGTAATGTCTTCGATTTTTTCCTGGAAGTGCTGCTCTGCCGCGTTGTTAATCAGGCAGTCAAGCTTGCCGTATTGCTCGATTGTTTGGGTGACAGCCTGTTGGCAAAATTGTTCATCGCCGACATCTCCGGCAATGAGCAGGCAGGAGCGGCCATAGCCCTCGACGGCGGCCTTTGTTTGATTTGCATCCTCATGCTCGTCAAGATAAACAATCGCCAGATCGGCACCTTCTTTCGCACAGGCAATCGCCGCGGCCCGACCGATTCCGCTGTCTCCGCCAGTCAGGAGAATAACTTTATTCAGCAGCTTGCCGCTGCCTTTATAGTTTCGGTCGTCATAAACAGGAGCAGGTGTCATCTCATGCTCGAATCCTGGCTGCCGCTCCTGCTCCTGAGCTGGCTGCCCCTCCTTCTGCAAACTGTGAACCTTACGATAGTCCATTGTTCATCACTCCTCTTCATCATTACCCTTAGAATGTCTTATAAGAGGATAAATAACCGAAAATAAAAGAGATAAACGTAGGACTGGAACAAAAGATTGTTTTTTATCTTTTGTTCCAGTCCTTACGCAATGAGCGGAGCCGCCACGATCTTTTAAAGTCCGGGGTGAGTGGGTTTCTCACCACGGACTTGTGGCGAGTGCAGCCATTGCCAATAGGTCGAAGCTGGTCTTGTGATCAACCTCCAAAAGCCCCGTCAAGCCGTTGCCGGGTTTTAAAGGTCAGGCCGAGTGGGTTTCTCGACCTGACCGAGCAACGAGCAGAGCGGGTTAAAAGGGCGAACTTCCCTTTTTTGAGCGGCTGTTACGCTGCTGTTTGGCTGGAGTTGTTAGCCGAATGGCGGTGCGCCAAAAGGATTTTCCGGGCATACCAGCAGGCTGTTAGAAGCGTAATCGCGCCGCCGATGAGCAAGGAAAGCTGATAAGGCAAGGCAAAGCCTTCTGGGGCATAGAAGACGTATGTGGAAACGACGCAGGTCATAAAGAGAGCCGGCACGCCACAGAGCCAATGCCATTTTCCCTCCCGAAGCAAATACATCGCTCCCGTCCAAAGCATGACCGTTGCGACAAGCTGGTTCGTCGCTCCGACATAGCGCCAGAGGAAGGAGTAGTCAATTGTCGCCAGGTAGACCGTTGGGATCGCCACAGGAATTAAAGCGAGCAGGATCCCTTTTCTGCCGGTCCCCTTCATCAATTTGCCGAGCAGTTCAGCGAGCATCATTCGGGACGAACGCAAGGCGGTGTCTCCAGTTGTAATTGGCAGAATAATAACCCCGAGAATGGCCAGGATTCCGCCTAATGTACCAAGAAGGCTCGTTGAAATTTCATTGACAACCCCGCTTGGTCCACCGGCAGCCAGCGCTTCCTGCAAACCGCCGGTGTTGCCGAAGAACGTCATTCCGGCAGCCGCCCAAATTAAGGCAATCACCCCTTCGAGCACCATCGCGCCATAAAAGACTTTCCGCCCGTCTGATTCACGCTTTAAGGTCCGAGCGATAATCGGGCTCTGTGTACTGTGAAAGCCGGAAATGGCGCCACAGGAAATCGTCACCATGAGCAGAGGCCAGATCGGCAGCTCTTCGGGATGAAGATTTTGCAGCGTCAGATTCGGGATCGAATGATCAGAAAACAATAATGCAACGCCGATTGCCGCCGCCATGAACAGCAAAATCGCGCCAAGAAACGGATAAATTCTGCCAATGATTCGATTGATTGGCAAAACAGCCGCAGCGATAAAATATAAAAAAATAACAGCTAATGCGACAGAAAATGACAGTGGCGTAATCTGTGCGATCAGTTGGGCGGGTCCCGCTGTAAAGGCAGCTGCGACGAGGATCATCAGCACAATCGAGACAATATTAATGATACGGCGCATCCCGTCACCTAAATAACGGCCAACAAGCGAAGGGAATTGAGCGCCATTGTGCCGAAGGGAAAGCATCCCTGAGAAGTAATCATGCACGGCGCCGGCGAACAGGCAGCCGATGACAATCCAAATAAAAGCGACAGGGCCGTATAAAGCGCCGGAGACAGCGCCGAAAATCGGGCCCAGACCAGCGATATTTAACAGTTGAATCAGGTTTCCTTTCCACCAGCTCATCGGAGCATAGTCGATAGGATCTTGATTTGTATAAGCAGGGGTAGGGGTCTCGTCATTGATGCCAAACACACGCTCAACGACTTTAGAGTACACGAGATACCCTACCACTAATAGAATAATAGAAGCGAGAAACGTGACCATAATAGAATCCTCCAATTTTTCTGAAAAATGAACAGTAATAGTATTGTAACGATATCTGACAAACAGTGCAATGCTATTTCAGAAAAAAGAAAGAGGAACAAAAATAAAAACGCTTACAAACAAATAGAAGCGTTTTCACGAAACTAATATTATATAAATAAAGCAAAAAATGCCTGTTTTGAAGCTCTGCAGTTTTTTAGGCGGAGTGTTCATAAGTGTTAAGCCAAATAAAAAGCAGCGGTTCCATCCTGCACAACACAGCGGACAGGGGACGACTTGCTCCCTGTTCGCCAGCTATGTACAGGTGTTACTCGCTGCTTCAGGATGTGTTCAAGGAAAGAGCCTTACCACATCTCATCCGGTGTAAGCCTTATTCGTTTACTGCGTCTTTTAATTGCTTACCAGGCTTGAATGCCGGGTTCTTTGTAGCAGGGATTTCAATTTCCTGCCCAGTTTGCGGGTTGCGACCTTTACGAGCAGAACGCTCACGTACTTCAAAGCTACCGAAGCCAACAAGCTGCACTTTGCCACCTTCAACAAGTGCGTTTGTGATGCTGTCGAATACTGCGTCTACTGCTTTTGACGCATCCTTTTTAGAAAGGTCTGCCTGCTCAGAAACTGCATTAATTAGATCTGTTTTGTTCACGAAAAAAACTCCCTTTCATACCTTGTTTTGAAAAATACTCCTTATAATTTGAAGAAGTATTTATTCTTCGTTTTTTTATAGCTTACTCTTATGTAGATAAACTATAAAGCGCCGCAACTAAATTTACTCATGAAAGCCTTGTAGTGTCAAGCCTTTGAATAGAAATTAAAGCATTTTAACCCATAATTTTCACGCTTTTTGACATTTGAGGGGGTTTTTTGCGATTATTAAAGGTAGCAAACCGAAAAAAGGTTCCATATATTTCAAATTAATAGACCGCTAAATAACGATCTGACCTGATCGCTAGAAAGAATCTAGTTGTTTGTGATACATTTTAGTATGATTACCTAACCCCGTCATAGAAAGTGGAGGACAATGTGAAGAAACTGTTTTATCAAGCATGTATCGAACTGACGAATCATCGTTTATTATCAAGGATTCTACGTGCATTTTCGCGTTCTAAAATAAGTCGTCGTCTGATCCCGTCGTTTATTAAAACGTATCAGCTGAACGAGAAGGAAATGGGACGGCCGGTTTCTGAATACACCCATCTCCATGATCTGTTCATTCGGACGTTAAAGCCAGGGGCGCGGCCGGTTGATCCTGACCCTAAAAGCGTGATCAGTCCTGTCGACGGAGCGATTGCCCAGGCTGGTCAGCTGGAGGAGAACACAAGCTTTTCTGTGAAAGGACAAATGTATACGGTTGCCGAAATGCTTGGCGGCCAGGAGGAGGCGGCCCGGTATCGCGACGGGCTTTACATCATCTTATATTTAAGCCCGAAGGATTATCATCGCATTCACAGTCCTGTCGATGGGCTGGTGAGGAAGCAATGGTCGTTGGGCGGCCGGTCCTATCCTGTTAATGAAGCAGGTTTGCGTTATGGCAGGAGGCCGCTCTCAAGGAATTATCGTATGATCACAGAGCTGCAGGTCGCAGACAAGCATCTGGCCATCGTCAAGGTCGGGGCGATGAACATTAATACGATTGAATGGACCCATCGGTCAACTGAGATTAAGAAGGGGGACGAGATCGCTTATTTTTCTTTCGGCTCGACGGTCGTTCTGCTGGCTGAAAAGGGATTGCTCGATCCGGACAGCGTGGCTGACGCCGGCAGCATTCAAATGGGAGCAAGGCTGGCGATGAAGGAGGAAAGCGACCGATGAGATTGCTAACCCATGTCGCTCAACGAATCGTCAATGAAGTCAACCAAGTCCTCTCCGAAGAAGTGATTGTGATGAATCGGGAAGGGACGATCATCGCCGCAAGTGACCGGAGTCGGATCGGCTCCTTTCATCAGGGTGGAAAAGAAGTGATCATGACAGAACAGAAGCTGCTTATCACCGAAAAAGAAACCGAGCGCTTACAAGGCGTGAAGGTTGGTCTTAATTTGCCGATCCGCTTCCAGCAAAAGGTGATCGGCGCTGTTGGCATTACCGGCTCGAAATCGGGCGCGGCTTTGCACGGGGAGCTGATCCAGCGGCTGACGGAATTAATCATTGAAGAGGCCTACGCAGCGGAGAAGCTTGACTCTGAGCTGCGCGGACTAGAAACATTTGTCTATGAATGGCTGCATACAGAGACGGTGACAGCCGAGCTGCAGGATCGCGGCTATATTCTCGGTATTGAAATGAGCGAAGCGCGCTACTGTGTACTGTTGCAGCTCTGGCAGCAGCAGGAGGAAGCATTGGAGCCGGGTGTTGAAATTGATGTGCTGGAAACGATCCGCTCTGTTTTTCCGAATGAACAAAAGGATGTTCTCGTCCGCTGGGGGAGAGGGCGGTTTGCCCTGCTTGCTTCCGCCAAGCAGCATAGTCGTCACGGCCTTGCGCAGGAGCTGGTAACCTTAGCACGCAAAATAAAGGAAAAATACTATCTCGGCTTACGGGCCGGGATCAGCCGCCAGCAGCCTGACCCGCTGCAGATGAACCTCGCCTACCGTGAAGCCCAGCAGGCGCTGGCGGTCAAAAAGGCGGAAGAGCCGATTATTTTCTACGATACGTTTATTCTTGAGGTCGTGCTCGCGGAAGCGAAGCCGGAAACGAGGCAGCATATCATCGACAAAGCTCTTGGACAGCTTCAGGAGGAAACAGAATTAATTGAGACGTTACAGGCTTACTTCGCCCATCAGCTCTCCATCAAGGAAACGGCAACTGCCTTGCATATTCATATTAATACTCTTCATTACAGACTGAAACGAATTCAAGAGCTGTCTGGCTGTCAGTTAAAAGAAACGAAGGATCTCGTCGCGCTTTTTATCGCATTATGGTACTATAAAGAGCAATCAATTAGATAATAATACAATCAAATGTTTAGTAACCGCTTTATTTTTGTGTCTTTGAACATAGAAGAGGCGGTTCTTTTTCTTTATAATACAGGTATAACCATTCAAGCTGCTTTGCTTGATCAAGGGAGAGTGAAGAAATGCTGCAGGAAGAAGTGAAACAGAAGCTGATCGACATTGTCGGAGAAACGAATGTGCTCGATTCAGAAGAGGATCTTGTCGTTTATTCCTATGATGCGACGCCGAATTTTCAGGCGATGCCGGATGCGGTCGTGAAACCGAGAGATAAATATGAAATTCAGAAGATTGTGAAAGTATGCAACGAATATAAAGTGCCGATCGTACCGCGCGGATCGGGTACGAATCTTTGCGCCGGAACCTGTCCGCTTGAAGGCGGAATTGTTCTGCTATTCACTTACATGAACAATATTTTGGAAATTGACGAGGATAATTTGACGGTCACGGTTCAACCGGGTGTAATTACGCTCAATTTAATTGAGGCGGTGGAGGAGAAGGGGCTTTTTTACCCGCCGGATCCCAGCTCAATGAAAATCTCGACGATTGGGGGCAACATTAACGAAAACTCAGGCGGACTGCGAGGACTGAAATATGGCGTGACACGTGATTATGTGATGGGCTTGGAGTTTGTCCTGCCAAATGGCGAGCTGATCCGGACAGGAGGGAAGCTGGCAAAGGATGTCGCTGGCTATGACTTTACCCGTCTGATGGTCGGCGCTGAAGGCACTTTGGGAATCATCACAGAAGCGACGTTGAAGCTGATCCCGATTCCAGAGACGAAGAAGACGATGCTCGCTCAGTTTGACAGCCTGGAGGGAGCCGGGGAAGCGGTTTCGGCGATTATTTCCAATAAGATCATTCCGGCAACGCTTGAGTTTCTCGATCAGGGGACGCTGGAAGTCGTCGAGGAGTTCGCCAAGATCGGCCTGCCGACCAATGTAGGGGCGGTGCTGTTAATTGAGCAGGACGGGCCGCTGGAGGTCGTCGAGCGCGATATAGAACGAATTGTCGCGATTTGTGAGCAGTCTCATGCGCTTTCCGTGCAGGTCGCGCAAACACCGGAGGAAGGGCTGGCCCTCACGACAGCGCGGCGTTCCGCGCTATCCGCTCTTGCCCGCAAGAAGCCGACGACCATTCTTGAGGATGCGACTGTGCCGCGCTCGAAGGTGGCGGAGATGGTCAGGGCGATTAATGAGATCGCTGAGAAATATGAGGTGGAAATTTGTACGTTCGGACATGCGGGCGACGGCAACCTCCATCCAACCTGTATGACCGATGCCCGCAATGAAGAGGAGATCCATCGTGTCGAAGAAGCGTTTGCGGAAATTTTTTCCAAGGCGATTGAGCTTGGCGGGACGATTACGGGTGAACACGGAGTCGGCGTGATGAAATCTCCGTATTTGGCCTGGAAGCTCGGGGAGGAAGGCGTGGAGGCGATGAAGACGCTGAAGCTCGCTTTTGATCCGAATAATATTATGAATCCTGGAAAAATGTTCGCCAAGGAGACAAAGAAACGGGTGGTGGTGCAACGATGACGACGAAGCAGGAAGAAACGGTAAAAGCATTTCAGGAACGGATGGACTACGATGAACTGATGAATTGTATGAGATGCGGCTTTTGTTTGCCAGCGTGCCCAACGTATGGAGAAACCGATCAAAATGAAGCGGCTTCCCCGCGCGGCAGAATTGCCTTGATGAAGGCTGTTGTCGACGGCAAGAAGGCCCCTGACGAGGATTTTGAGCGTCAGCTTAATCTATGTCTCGGATGCCGCGCCTGTGAGCCTGCGTGCCCGTCAGGCGTGAAATACGGCCATCTGCTCGAAGAGGCGCGCGATATTTTAAATGAGCATAAAAAGCACAGCCTGCCCGCCAGGATGCTGCGTAAAACGGTGTTTGACGGTCTGTTTCCTCATCAAAGCCGGATGCGCTCGGTCAACAATATGCTCTGGCTCTATCAAAAAAGCGGTCTGCAAAAGGTGGTCAGAGGAACGAAGCTGTTGAACATCATGCCTGGAGAAATGGCGACAATGGAAAGGGTGCTGCCGGAGATCGCTTCACCAAAGGAGCTGAAAAATCGTCCGCGACATGTGAAACCGGCCGGAACGGTGAAAAAGAAAGTCGCATTCTTTTCCGGCTGTCTGATGGATACGATGTTTATGAAAACAAATGATTCGACGTTATATTTGCTGGAGAAAGCGGGGTGTGAGGTTGTGATCCCGCAGTCGCAAAATTGCTGCGGGGCGCTGCACGCTCATTCCGGTGAAAAGGAAACGGCGAAGGAGCTGGCCAAAAAGAATATTCGCGCATTTGAAGAAGAGCAGGTCGATTATATTATTTCCAATGCGGGCGGCTGTGGCGCGCTGTTAGTGGAATATGATCATCTTCTTGGCGATGATCCGGAGTGGAAGGAAAGAGCGCAGCATTTTGCTGGAAAGGTGAAAGATATTTCGACGGTGTTACTGGAGCTGGGGCTGCCGGCGATGAAGCTGCCAGAGCAGGTCGTCACCTACCAGGATTCCTGTCATTTGCGCAATGTGATGGGAGGAGCGGCTTCCCCGCGGACGCTGTTAAAGCAAATTGAAGGCGTCACCTTCCGGGAAATGAAGGAAGCCGACCGCTGCTGCGGCTCAGCAGGGATCTACAACATCGTCCAGCCGGAGATGTCGATGCAAATCATCGACCATAAAATGGTCCATGCCAAGGCGACAGAAGCGACGACAATCGTCACGGCCAATCCAGGGTGTCTGCTGCAAATGAAGGTCGGAATTGAGCGTGAAGGGCTGTCAGACAGCGTCAAAGCGGTTCATATTGTGGATTTGCTCGCTGCAGCGGTCCGAGAGGCGGAAAAGGAAGCAGAGCCTGTGTAGAGAGGAAAAGAAACATACTAATATTATGGCTGGGAAAAAGGTTGTTTTTTCATCATTTTCTCAGCCATAACGAATGCTTAAAGCCCACTGAAAAAGGACGATTTTCAGTGGGCTTTTTAGTAATGAGCATAGCCGTTGCCCGATTTTGAAAGAGCCTAGCTACGAGCGGGTATCTCGAAGCACGGCGCGCAACGCTAATGCCGACGATGTCAAAGCATTCTCTTCTTTATTCAGCCTCAGCGGCTGCTTTCTTTTTCTTTTCGACAACGGGCTTCAGCTCGTCCTGAACGCTATGTTCCCAAAGCTGGACACCGGAGTAGTAAGCCGATCTTGAAATCAGATGCCCTGCCACCGGAGATGTAATAAAGACAAAAAGAATACCGAGGATAAGACGGGCATCTAAGCCGTGATCCTGATAAAAATAAACTAAAGCTCCCAGTAAAATGAGCATTACCCCGAGTGTTGCACTCTTTGAAGCGGCGTGAGCGCGGGAATAAATATCGGGAAGCCGGAATAAGCCGATCGTTGTGACTAAGCTTAGGAAAGTTCCGCTGAGCACGAGAATCGCCACGATCGTATTAATGATCTCGTTTTCGTTCAAGAACAACACCCCTCTCAATAAATTTGGCAAAGGCGACTGTTCCGATAAAAGCAAGAACACCGACGAGCAGAATGACTTCAAAAAATGCCGATGTCCGAAGCAGCATGGAGAGAACCCCTACCATTGCGATCATCGTGATCCCGACCGTATCAAGAGCGATGACCCGGTCTGCCGGCGAAGGACCTTTAATAACGCGGTAAATACTGCCCAATAATGAAAGGGAAAGAAGGGATAAGGCGACAACCAGTATTGTAGTAAACACGTTAGCTGCTCACCTCCATAATCGCTTTTTCAAAGCTGTTTTTAATGGACGAAATCGCTTCGTCAATATCATCAATATTCATCGCGTGAATGTAAAGCGTGCGCTGATCGTCGGATACATCCACGACAAGAGTTCCAGGAGTAAGGGTGATCAGCGATGACAGAAGCGTGATTTCCCAATCTGCCTTCAGTTCTGTTTGCAAAGCGAAAATTCCCGGTTTAATCGACAGCTTTGGCTGAAGCACTTGTTTGATGACCGTCATATTGGACATCACAAGCTCCTTTAAAAAGATAAACATTAACTTCAGCACAGCATAAAGCTTCTGAACATAGAGCGGACCTGGGAAAAAACGTCTCACAATGATGAGAATGAGCATCCCGACGAGGAAACCGATAATAAATGTCGGCAAGTCCCACGAGCTATAAAGAAACATCCAGACAAACGTGAGTATGAGATTCAGTAAAAGTTGAAAAGCCATAATGACCTACTCCTTTAGTACAGCTTCAATGTAAATTTCAGGGTTAAGCAGGGTGAAGGTAGCATCGGCGACATATGGATAAACAAACTCTGCTCCCATTCCCATCAAGAAGGATAAGACGAGCAGGAAGACGCTCGGATAAACCAGCCCTTTAATTTGTCCGCTATTATGAGTTTCAGGCAGGCGATCCTCTCCCAAAATGACGAGAAAGAAGATTCTCATCACTGAATACAGGACGAGCAAGCTGGACAAGAGAAGGACACCGACAAAGACGTATTGCTCGGCGAGAAAGCCTCCCTGGATCAAGGCGAGCTTTCCAAAGAACCCGCTCAATGGAGGTACCCCCGCAAGCGACAAGGCTGCGACTAAAAACGACCAGCCGAGCAGCGGATAATGCTTTATAATCCCGCTTGCCTGATTCATTTTCGTTGTCTGCGTAATGGCGATAATGGCTCCAACCAGCAGGAAGAGCGCTGCTTTAATCATCATATCATGGAGCAAATAGAAAATGCCGCCGAATAATCCATCTTCATTGAAAGAAGACAGCCCTAGTAAAATGAAGCCGACTCCAGCTACAACGTTGTAGACGAGAATCTTATGGAGATCATTGTACGCGACAGCACCGATTACCCCGACGATCATTGTAATCGTTGCGAGTATCCCGATGATTTGATGAGTAATTTCAGGGTGATGATAAAAGATGATCGTAAACACCCGGTAAATCGCGTAAATCCCGACTTTTGTCAACAGCCCGGCGAATATCGCCGAAATAACCGGAGGCGGTGCAGAATACGAGCCCGGTAACCAGAAGTACAGCGGGAAAATTGCGGCCTTCATCCCAAAGACGATTAAAAAGAGCAAGGCCACGACGGTAACGAGTCCCGGTTGACCGATTTCGGCAATCCGCTGGGAAAGGTCGGCCATATTCAGCGTGCCTGTCATTGAATACAAAAAGGCGACGGCTGTGACAAACAAAGCGGAGGAAATCACGTTGACAAGCACATACTTGATGGACTCCCCGAGCTGTGTCTTCGTTCCTCCCAGGACGATCAAGGCGTAAGAGGACATAAGCAGAACCTCAAAAAAGACGAACAGATTGAAGAGGTCCCCGGTTAAAAAGGCGCCAATAATACCAGTCAGTAAAAATTGGACGAGGGGATAATAGTAGTAATTCTTGCGTTCCAAATCAAGCCCCTTGTATGTAAACAAAGTCGTCGCAACTAATATGATACTGGAAAATAATACGAGCAATACGGACAGGGAATCAGCGACGAGCACGATGCCAAAAGGAGGCTGCCAGCCGCCAAGCTGATAAGAGCCGACCCCGTTCGTTAGCACGTCGCCAAGCAGAACGCCGCTCGTCGCGATAATCGCCAATCCCGATAGCATACTGAGCACTTTTTGTGCCACGATATGCTTCCGCAAAAAGAGTAAAATAACCCCAGTAAGCAATGGTATGAGTAATGGTGCAATTATAAGATTATTCATCGGATTCCAACCCTCTCATTTGTTCCATATCATCTGTCCCATGAACGTTATAAGCCCGGTAAGCAAGGACCAGGAAGAATGATGTCACCCCGAAGCTAATAACGATCGCTGTTAAGATAAGGGCTTGCGGTAAAGGGTCAGAATAGGCAGCTGCCTCTTGACCGAGTAGAGGAGCCGCCCCCTGCTTTAAGCCGCCCATCGTTAATAACAGCAGATGGACGCCGTGGCTCAGAATGCCAGTCCCGATAATGATCCGCGTGACATTTTTTGAAAGGATAAGGTAGGTTCCTATCATAAAGAGGATACCCACAACGATGGAGATAACAATTTCCATTATTTTTGATCCTCCCCAATTGAAAATATAATCGTTAGCGTGACGCCAATGACGACGAGATAGACGCCAATATCAAACAGCAGGGCAGTAGCCAATTCCGTTTCCCCGAGCAGAGGCAGCATAAAGTAGTCGAATGTGTGCGTTAAAAAGTTCGCCCCGAACACAAAAGCGCCTACCCCCGTCAGGACCGCGATCAGCAGTCCTAATGCCGTAATCATTTTAAAATCAATCGGAATCGTTTTTTTGACGGTATCAATATCAAAAGCCAACCCGAGCAGAACAAAGGCCGCAGCTGTCATGAGCCCGCCGATGAATCCGCCGCCCGGATTATGGTGACCTGCAAGGAAAACATAAATGGAGAAAATGATGATAATAAATATGATCAGCTGAGTCGCTGTCTTCAAAATGACATCATTTGTGCGCATTAGTGATCCTCCTTTGCCAGTCTTAATTTAATCATGGAATAAATGCCGAGTGCGGCAATTCCCAATACGAGAATTTCAAACAGCGTATCAAATCCACGGAAATCGACGAGGATGACATTCACCATGTTTTTACCACCGGCCTCATCATAGCTTGCCTGGACGAAGTAATCCTTGAGCGACTCAAAGAACTTCGAGTTATGAGACGAGATCGCAAGCAATGTTATTAGTATGCCGACTCCTAAGCTGACGATAAAGTTTCCGACTTTAAACGAAGTACTTTCAAACTTTTGCTTAAAGACAGGTAAGTGGTAAAAGCACAGTAAAAACAGAACGGCCGAAACGGTTTCGATTACCATTTGAGTCAAAGCCAAATCCGGTGCCCGGAAGAAGACGAAGAACGTGGCCAGTGAATAGCCGACGGCTCCCAGCCCGACAATTGCCGTTAAACGTGTCTTGGCGAACATGACTACGAGGGCAGCCGTTACCATCACGACGCCGATTAACGTTTCAAAGAAGGTGATTGGCGCGGCTTCACCGCCAAACGCAAATCCATCCAGTTTAAAGAACATATAACCGATAAACAGCACCATGAAAGAATAGATGTAAATTAAATAGTGTCTGATGCTTCCCGTCATGTAGGTGGAAGTCAGTCGTTTTCCTCCTGTGCTAATACCGGCAAGCGCTCCGTCATACAAATAGTTAATTGGATCGCGCTCTCTTAAGTAAAATGACATCTGTGCCCATTTCTTCATCGTCAGGAAAACCAATGAACCTAAGATGATAACACCGATGGTCATAAACAGCTCAAGGTTAAAACCGTGCCAATGGTAAATATCAATTTTAAACACTTCGCCTTCCGCAAGCAATGTCGGCAGAATGGCCTCCATCGCCGGATTAATGAGCGTATAGGCGAGTAGATTTGGGAAGAAACCAAAGATCACGACAAGAGAGCCGAGCACGATTGGACTGATTAACATGCCAATTGGCGCCTCATGCACCTTCACATCATACTTCTCAGGCTTAAACGGCCCTGTGAACGTTTTGAAAAAGAGGATCGCACAGTAGGCAAAGGTAAAAATACTCGCAACCCAGGCGAGGATCGGGAATAATAAACCCCATGTCGGCATGTTGAAAATGCCCAGCTCCGTCGCATTTAGAACACCTGTAAAAAACATCTCCTTACTTAAAAACCCATTGAACGGCGGTAAACCGGCCATTGAAGCGAGACCAATTAAAGAGATTGTAAAGGTGATCGGCATGATTGTCATCAAGCCGCCGAGATTCCGGATATCGCGCGTTCCGGTTTCATGGTCGATAATCCCGGCTGTCATAAACAGGCTTCCTTTAAAGGTCGCGTGATTAATTAAATGGAAGATGGCCGCCAGGACGGCGATTGTATACATCTCCGTATTCGTCCCATCACTAAAGTATAAGGAAGCTGAACCGAGTCCGAGCAAGCACATAATCAGGCCAAGCTGACTAATCGTGGAAAAGGCTAAAATCCCTTTCAGATCTTTCTGTCTGACCGCGGAGAGAGAGCCCCAGAATAAGGTGATAATCCCGAAGCCGGACAACAGCCAAAACCATTCAGCCGCCCCGCCAAATACAGGCGTCAAACGGGCAACTAAATAAATACCGGCCTTTACCATAGTAGCAGAGTGAAGATAGGCGCTGACAGGAGTCGGAGCTTCCATCGCGTCAGGAAGCCAAATATGGAACGGAAACTGAGCCGATTTTGTGAAAGCACCAAGCAAAATCAGAAGCATTGCCGGCAGGAACAGGTTGCTGGCGGCCACGACATCAACGCTGGCAATAATTTCACGGATACTGAATGTTCCGGTAATTAAGTAGAGCAACGCGAACCCGGCGAGCATTGCAAATCCGCCAAAGACTGTAATCAGCATTGACTTCTGCGCGCCATATGTTGATTTTTTCCGGTGATACCAGTAACTGATTAATAAGGAAGAAGCCAGGCTTGTAAGCTCCCAAAAGGCATAAAGGACAATCAGGTTATCCGACAGGACAACGCCGAGCATCGCTCCCATGAACATCAGTAAATACACATAGAAGTTATTCAACTTTTCTTTCGTTTTAGATAAGTAATAAATGGAATAGAGAACAACGAGCGTTCCTATCCCGGTGATAAGCAAGGCAAACAATAAGCTCAGCCCATCAAGATAAACATTAAAATGAATGCCAAGTGAAGGCACCCAAGGAACCGTATGCTCGACCGTCCCCCCGTTAGAAGTGATCGGGAGTTGGCGAATAAAATAAACAAACAAAACAAGTGGCAAGATTAAAACAAACCACCCTGTATGTATCGATCTTGCGTACTTATACAAAAACGGAATCAAAATAGCTAACAAAAATGGAGAGATTGTAGCCCAATGTAAAACCGTCAACTGACATACCTCCTTCAACGTCGATAAATAGAATGTAATGCAAGGCTCTTTTCTCCATGACGGACTACTAGATAGAACCACCGTGAGAACTAAAACAAATTATAACCTAAATTCAATAGACATGCACCCTTCGTCTCTATTTGCTTTTCGCTGTTTTTTTGTTCAGTTAAATATGTAGAAAAAGAACGAAAAAATCCAAGATTTTTTTTCTGATAATAAAAAATGTGAAGAATTTTTTACAGTTTAGCTGGCGGGCTTCTTTGCAGCTGTATATGTATATTTTGCCATAAAAAGCGCCATCCTATGAGGAGAGCATTTACCTCTTCCAACAGGAGTGACGGACTATGAGCAATAAAAAGAAAGGCACGATTGCAGCAGGCATTTTTACGACGCTGATTGCAGCAGGATGGATAGCAAATGAATGGAACCAGCGTATAATAGATGAAAAAGGATTGGACCCGTCTGATGGAGTGATTATCCAGGGCAGGCAGGAAGGAGAGGTTCCTCAAGCAGTTCCTTTTAAACCAAGAGAATATATTCGCATCGGCCCCCGTTAGGCAGCTTCATTTATTCTTGGGCGCGCGGCGAAACAAAGAAAGGTGTCCTGAAAGCCAATGCTTTCAGGACACCTTCTTTTAAGAGGACATTTTAATTTTATCGGTAAGGGAGCGCTTTACAATTTCCTGATAAATTAACTCGATAAAGTCTTCGTTAAGTTCTAAATCAATCGCTTTGAAATATGTCTCAAGGAGCAATTCGTTTGAAAGGTTGTCCATTTTGGATCCTGCCCAGGTTAGTCAGAGCAGGTTTCACCTCCTTTAATATAGATGGTAGAAAACAGGTATATTTATTTCCGTCATTTCATATGGTAGTAAGTTGTTCAGATCCTTTGTACTTCCTATCCTACCATGAGTTGTAAAATAGAACAACTGTTCGATTTATCCACATAGAAACGTGGATAACTTGTTGATTGCTTGTACATAATTTTAAGAAAGCTTGATAGCACATACCTTTTAGCCGTGTATAAAGTTATCCACAGTGTTGATTGCCATCTGATCTTGTCGAAAAATTTTTAATGATTTGCATTAATGAGCTATAAAAATATGGATATCAATTGAAAATCTTGGACAGGACAGGTATAGTTAAAGTTTGATTAGAAGTCCGTGCAGAAAACAGTAAAGAGGTGTGTGCGTTTGTTGAACAAGCTGCTTCCAAATCAATATGAAAAAAGCATTTATAATATTGACCTGGATGCTTTGCGCAAAAAAGGCATCAAAGGAGTTATTACCGACCTTGATAATACATTAGTGGAATGGGACCGCCCTGACGCAACGCCGGAAGTACGAGCCTGGTTGAAGCAGCTGAGAGAAGCAGGAATGAAGGTGACGATTGTCTCGAATAATACGAGTAAGCGTGTAAAAGCATTTGCGGAGCCGGAGGGTATTGTATTTATTCATGCAGCACGAAAGCCGCAGCGCAGAGCGTTCCGGCAGGCTTGCCAAGCGATGGGGCTGGCAAAGGATGAAGTTGTCGTGATCGGCGATCAAATTTTTACTGATGTACTGGGAGGTAACAGGGCCGGGCTGCATACGATTCTCGTCGTCCCTGTCTCAAGTTCTGATGGATGGGCAACGAGGCTGAACAGAAGAATGGAACGGATTGTATTGAATTGGATGAAAAGACGTGGAATGATTCAGTGGGAGGATGAATAGATGGAAGAACGACAAATCATATGCTCCGGTTGCGGAGTAGCCGTACAGACGAAGGACAAAACAGGCTTGGGCTATGCGCCGCCTTCTGCCTTGGAGCGCGACGTTATTACATGCCAGCGCTGTTTTCGTCTGAAGCACTACAATGAAGTGCAGGACGTCGCCCTGACGGATGACGACTTTTTAAAAATATTAAACGGGCTTGGCAAGACGGATGCGCTGATCGTCAAGATTGTTGACATTTTTGATTTTACGGGAAGCTGGCTTCCGGGTCTGCACCGCTTTGTCGGTGGGAATCCGGTTCTCCTCGTCGGTAATAAAGTCGATTTGTTACCGAAGTCGCTAAACCAAAACCGGTTAGTGAACTGGATGAAAAAATCAGCGAAGGAGCTCGGACTAAAGCCTGTTGATGTCATGCTGATGAGCGCAGACAAGAATCAGGGTGTGGAAGAAGTGGCAGCTGCGATTGATGAACTGCGCGAAGGGAAGGATGTCTACGTTGTCGGCTGTACGAACGTCGGGAAATCGACTTTTATTAATCAGATCATTAAAGCGTTTGGCGGAGATTCCGAGCAACTGATTACGACCTCTTATTTTCCCGGAACGACCCTTGATATGATCGACATTCCGCTTGATGACGGAAGCACATTGTATGATACGCCGGGGATTATTAACCATCATCAAATGGCGCATCATGTAGATAAGCAGGAGTTGAAGATCATCACCCCGAAAAAAGAGATCAAACCGATGAATTTTCAGCTTAACGAGGGACAGACGTTATTTTTGGGCGGGCTCGCCCGCTTTGATTTTCTGAAAGGCGACCGAACGTCCTTTACATGCTATTGTTCAAATGAACTTCATATCCATCGCACGAAACAGGAAAAAGCCGATCAGCTGTATGAAGAGCATCTCGGAGACCTGTTGACGCCGCCGGGCCCGGAGACGAAGTCGGACCTGCCGCCGCTCGTTAAGCATAGTTTTCGTGTGAAGGAAGAGAAGGTTGACATCGTCTTTTCCGGCCTTGGCTGGGTAACGGTGAACGGCACACATATTGTGCTTGAAGCCTATGCGCCAAAAGGCGTTGAGGTGTCGATCCGCGAGTCACTTATCTAACATATGTCTGGAAAAAAGCGAGGGGAGAAAGATGGGGAAAGTCTTTGGGTTGCTTGGCCATCCGGTCGGACACTCGATGTCACCGCTTATTCATAATGATGCGTTTCGGTCTTTAGGGATTGACGCGAGCTATCACGCGTTTGATGTAAGCCCGGATCAGGTGAAAGAGGCGATAGAGGGAATCAGAGCTTTAGGCATTGCAGGCTGTAATGTCACCGTTCCGCACAAAGTTGCGGTCATCCCTTATTTGGATAAAATTGATGAGGAAGCCGAACAGATCGGGGCTGTAAATACGATCGTCAACGAAGACGGCTGTTTAATCGGCTATAATACGGATGGGCGCGGCTATGTTGAGTCGCTGCTGGAAGAAACGGACGCTTTAGCTGATAAGCATGTGCTGATGATCGGAGCCGGCGGAGCGGCCCGCGGGGTCGTAACTGCGTTGTTGCGCGAAGGAATCGGCAAGCTGACGATGACAAACCGGACGCTTGAGAAAACGGAGCCGCTGCTTGAGCTGGCGCGCGAGTTCGCAACAGAGGCGGAAGCGATTCATAAGCAGGAGGCGGAAGGGCGCCTGAATGAAGTTGATATTATTATTAATTCAACCTCGATCGGGATGAGTCCAAATGTCGAAGAGATTCCACTGTCGCTTGAACGAATTACGAGCGATCAGGTTGTCAGTGATTTAATTTATAATCCGCTGGAGACGAAGCTGTTAAAAGAAGCGGCAATGCGGGGAGCGAAAACGGTCAATGGTGTAGGAATGTTTGTCAATCAGGCCGCACTTTCGTTTCAGCATTGGACGAAGCAGCAGCCGGACCGGAACCGGATGAAGAACATTGTATTGGAAAAATTAGGAGGGTCATGATGTTAACCGGAAAACAAAAACGATTTTTGCGTTCAAAAGCGCATCATTTAAATCCGATTTTTCAAGTCGGAAAAGGCGGCGTCAATCAAAATATGAGCAAGCAGGTGGCGGAAGCACTTGAAGCGCGCGAGCTTCTCAAAGTGAGTATTTTACAAAACTGTGAGGATGATAAGCAGGAAGTGGCGGACGCTTTGGCGAAAACGACGGGAGCCGAAGTCGTTCAGATCATTGGTCATACGATCGTGCTGTACAAAGAATCAAAAGAACATAAAGAGCTGATTCTCCCTTCCTAAGAGGAGGTGTAACCGTGAAGAAAATAGGCTTGTTTGGCGGAACGTTTAATCCGCCGCATCTTGGCCATATGCTATTCGCGCAGGAAGCGTGTTTAGCTTATGAGCTTGATGAACTATGGTTCATCCCTGTCAATGTACCTCCTCATAAGGAAAGCGATGAATTGGCGTCAAACAAGGACCGGATTGATATGCTGAAGAAGGTGACGAAGCGGCATAAGACCTTTTCCGTTTCCACGATTGAAGTGGAGCGGGAAGGTCCTTCCTATACGGTCGATACGGTGAAGCTGTTAAAAAAGCGCTATCCGGATGTGATGTTTTATTTTTTAATCGGCGGTGATATGATCGATTATTTGCCGCACTGGCATCGGATTGATGAGCTGATGACATTGGTGACTTTTATCGGCACGAAGCGTCCCGGCTCAACGTCGGCTTCCGCTTATTCAGGAGCAGTCGAGCTATTGGACATGGTGCAGGTTGATTATTCCTCCACGCTGATCCGGCAACGGGTGGCGGAAGGGAAGCCGATTACATATATGGTTCCTGATGAGGTTGAAAAAATCATAAAGGAAAGAGGATTGTATGAAGCGAGAAGAAGCCCTTCAACGGATTAAACCGCATTTAACGGAGCACCGTTATGCGCATACATTAGGGGTGCTCGAGAGCGCGCTCCTACTCGCTGAACGCTATGGCGCGGATCAAAAAAAAGCGGAGCTGGCGGCGATTTTTCACGATTACGCTAAATTTCGTAATAAAGAGGAAATGAGAGCGCTCGTTCAGGAAAGACTATCTGATAAGAGTATACTCGACTACGGGGATGAGCTTCTCCATGCTCCATGTGGCGCCTATTATGTCGCACAGGAGGTGGGGATTACCGATGAAGAGATCCTGAATGCAATTCGTTACCACACGACCGGACGACCGGGGATGAGCCTGCTGGAAAAGATTATCTTCCTGGCCGATTACATTGAGCCGGGACGGGTATTTAAAGGAGTAGAGGAAGTACGGGAAATCGCCCAAAAGGATCTCGACAGGGCGATTGTCGCCGCGTTGGCGAACACGGTAACCTTTTTGCTGAAGCGTGGGCAGCTCGTTTATCCAAAAACGATTGACACGTATAATCACTTGATTGCCGAAGCAAAGAAAGCATAGTGCTTCAACTAATAAATCTTAAAATGAAAAAGGAGATGTGAGAGAATGAGTCATTCCCCCCTGCTATCGTTAGCAGTAAAAGCAATGGATGATAAGAAGGCGGAAAATATCGTGGCCCTGAACATGAAGGGGGTTTCCTTGATTGCCGATTATTTCGTCATTTGTCACGGGAATTCTGATAAGCAGGTGCAGGCGATTGCCCATGAAATCAAAAAGGTCATGCAGGAGCAGGATATCGATATTAAGCGTTTGGAAGGCTATGACCAGGCACGCTGGGTGCTCATCGATATCGGCGATGTTGTCGTTCACGTTTTTCATAAGGAGGAGCGTTTGTATTACAATTTGGAAAAGCTGTGGGGCGACGCGCCAATTATTGAGTTAGAAGGAGTTTTAGGATAATGGAGCTAAAGCCCGGATTTGTCGTAACATTAGAGGTCGTACGTCAGGCGAGCTTCGGCTTCTTTTTAAGCGATGGAAACATCGACGTTCTTCTTCATCAACGAGAAGCGAAAGAAGGCGTTCAGGTAGGCGATAACGTGGAGGTGTATCTCTATCACGATCATCAGGGGCGACTGTCGGCGACGATGGAAGAGCCTTTGCTCAAGGTCGGAGAGATTGCCTGGCTTGAAGCGGTTTCCGTGCGAACAGGGCATGGAGTATTTTTTCATAACGGGATCGCCCGTGATCTGTTCCTGTCAATGGATGAACTTCCGTATGACCGTGAGCGCTGGCCGCAGCCCGGTGATAAGCTGCCGCTCTCTTTAACGTGGGATAAAAAAGGTCGTTTAATGGCCCGAATCGTCCGGGGAGAACCGATTGAAAAAATGGCGAAGCCGGCGCCTGCTGAGATGCTGAAGGAGGAGGTTGGCGGGTATGCCTACCATTTCCTTGATGAAGGAGTAAGGCTATTTACCGATGAAGGCTATATCGCGTTTTTGCATCAGGACGAAATGACTTCTGAACCGCGGTACGGCGAATATGTCCAGGGGCGTGTTATTTTTGTTCGGGAAGACGGCAAGCTGAACGTCACTGCGCGACCGTTACGCTCGGAGCGTCAGCAAGAGGATTCAGAACGGATCTATGCTTATTTAGTTGAACGGGGAGGCTCGATGCCTTATTGGGATAAAACACCGCCGGAAGACATTAAGGCACGGTTTCAAATGAGCAAGGCGGCTTTTAAACGAGCATTAGGGAAGCTGATGAAAGAAAACAAAATTGAACAGCGCGATGGCTGGACGTATGCGAAGGAGCAATCATGAGTTATCAAGTATTTGCGACGTTATATGATCAATTGATGAAGGAAGCTCCCTACGATGAGTGGCTCGCATATGTCAAGCGGCAGCTTGGTGATGGGCAGCTGGCAAACAAAGCGGTGATGGACGTCGGCTGCGGCACGGGAGAGCTGCTCATCCGCCTTGCGCTTGAAGGAGCCCAGGTGACAGGCGTCGACCTTTCCGCGGAAATGCTGGCGATCGCCAATGAAAAATGTGAAAAGGCAGGAGTGCGGGCGACGTTGCTGGAGCAATCGATGACCGGACTTGTTAGTGAAGAGAGCTACGATCTGATCACGATTTTTTGTGACTCACTCAATTATCTTGAGCTGGAAAGCGATGTTCAGGCTACGTTCGAAAGCGCCTACAACCGGCTTCATACGGGGGGACTTCTCCTGTTTGATGTTCATTCCGTTCATAAGATTGAAGAAGGGTATATCGGTCAGACGTTCGCCGATGATGAAGGTGACATTGCTTACATTTGGACCGCCTTTCCTGGAGAGCATCAGGCCAGCGTCGAGCATGAGCTGACCTTTTTTATCCAGGATCAGCCTCCTTATTATATTAAAAAGGAAGAGCTGCATAAGCAACGGACGTTCGCAATCAGGCAATACGAAGCATGGCTGGCTGCAGCCGGCTTTACGGTAGAAAGCATTACGGCTGATTTCAAAGAAGCGCCACCACATGAAGGCAGCGAGCGAATCTTTTTTTGTGCAAAAAAATAAAGGGTTTTACAAGCAAATGGCGAAAAAAAGGGTAGATCAAACGGGTTACCTGCTTTCCCGTGATCTACCTCTGAGGCTGCGTGCTGTGCGAAGCTTTATTTATTGGCAAAGGCCGTTGTAAGCAGCTCCTTATCTTCGGCATATTTTTCCTGCGTTTGCTGAAACAGATGATCAAACATCTGTCCCACTTCCTCTTCCAGCACTTTGATTCCTTCTCCCGTAATGCCCCCGGGTACACACACTCTTTGCTGCAGCGATGGCAAGGTGAAATGCTCTTTCTCCAGTAATTTTCCCATACCGATCAGCATATTTGTCGCCAGAATAGTGGCATCTTCCTTCGAAATTTTTGTTTGCCGCACAGCCCCTTCAATAAACTGCTGAACCAAATAGCTGAAAAAAGCCGGGCCACAGCTGACGATATCCGAGGAAACGCGGGTGATGTCTTCCTCGATCAACAGAGGCTCCGAGATCGAACGCATAATTTGTGTGACGAGCCGGCGATCTTCATCCGTACATCTTTCGCCAAAGCTTAAAAGCGAAGAGCCGGTCAGCGCCCGGTTTAAAATACTCGGAATCGCGCGCGCGACCTTGCAGTCCACCATATGCTCCAATTCTTTTACCGCAATCGGACTTGTAATTGAAATGAGGATTTTCTCCGGTCGGCAATGGGGTGCAAGCTGCCGAAGCAGTTCGGGGAACTGTAGCGGTTTAACACAAAGAAACGTGACATCGGCCTGCTTGACGACAGCCGTCCCATCTTCGGCCACATTCAGATCCGGGAACCGAGCCTGAAGCGCTTCTGCCTTCTGCTTTGTCCGGTTCGTAATGATTACTTGTTCGGCTGCGATTTGGCCGGAGTCAATGAACGATTCGAGCAGAATGGTCCCCATGCTTCCTGTCCCTATTATCCCGATTTTCATGATGCCCCCTCCTTCAATTCATTTTCACACGAACACCGTTATGACGAAGTGTATGAAAGAACAACCGTCAATATGCCTCTTTTTTCATAGTGGCAATGGCAGCATTTGCCACAGGACTGTTGTAAAAAACCGACTCTCTCCAAGGCTACTGAAACACTTCCTTTTTCGCTCATTGCTAAGGGCTGGGCAAAAGGTAAAAAAACAACCTTTTGTCCCAGCCCCCTGAACTTATTTGCTGCGCTGAATGACGTCCTTGACCATGTCGATTGTGACGGTTTTTCTTACAGGAAAGTGAAAGCGCGTCGCAATTTGGTTCATTTCATTTGTAATCCGATTGATTTCGATTACGTTGATCGCCTGTCCCGCCTTCGCCTCAGCAAGCGCATATTCAATCGCTTGTTCGCGTTTTGCATCCAGTTCCCGGAATTGCTGTTGGGCGTGCCGGTGTTTTTTCACTTGTTCGCTGATTTGTAAATGGACTGCCATTGTTTTCTCTCCTTTGTTGCTTATTCTCACGAACGAAAATCCGATTTTAGAACAGGAGTGATCCCCGTGAAAACAGTAAAGTCTAATCGGCTACAGCTTGCTCTTGTCGGCGTCGTAGCTCTTTTAGTAAGTGTAGTCCTCTTTCAACATTTTCGCAACGCTCAAATAGATGAGGTCGCCCAGGCGGGTAATGATTTTTTATTTGAAGTTGAGAATGAGGCAGCCGCAGAGGAAGAGACGCCGGCGGAGCAGGTGATTATCGTTGATGTAAAGGGAGCGGTGCAGGCACCCGGCCTTTATGAGCTTGAGGAAGAGAGCCGGGTTTATGATGCGATCGAACGCGCCGGAGGATTTCGGGAGGATGCGGCGGAGCAACAGCTTAATTTGGCCGAACGCATCTATGATGAAATGATGATTTATGTTCCAACAGAAGGGGAAACGGAGGAGATGCCGACAAGTAACGGAGCGGATCGGGCTGGTAAAATCGCGATCAATCAGGCTGACGCCACGGAGCTCGAGCAGCTGCCGGGAATTGGCCCGGCGAAGGCGGAAGCGATTATCGCTTATCGCGAGGAACAAGGACGATTCAGCGATGTCGAGCAATTGCTTGATGTGCCGGGTATCGGGGCGAAGACGCTTGAACAGCTGCGAGAGCATATCAGTGTCAAATGAAAGCATTTCAACTAAAAGAATATTCTGATAAAATAAGCCTGTACGATTATTCCGTTTAATTGGGAGGAGAAAGAAATGACAGAAAAGAGAAGCTGGGCGATCGAGACGATCGCTGTTCATGGAGGGCAAGGAGTGGATTCAGCCACGCAGGCAAGAGCGGTGCCGATTTATCAAACGACGTCTTACGGGTTTAAAGATACAGAGCATGCCGCCGACCTGTTCGCTTTAAAAGAGTTCGGCAATATTTACACGCGAATTATGAATCCGACACAGGATGTCTTTGAAAAGCGGATGGCCGAGCTTGAAGGAGGAATTGGGGCACTGGCGACAGCGAGTGGCAGCTCGGCGATCCACCTGGCGATTTTGAACATCTGTGAAGCGGGGGATGAGATTGTCGCTTCAAGCTCGCTTTATGGAGGGACGTACAATCTATTTGTCCACACGTTTAAAAAAATTGGCATCACCGTCCGCCTTGTGGACGGAATGAAGCCGGAGGCTTTCGAGGAAGCCATCAATGAAAAAACAAAAGTAGTCTTCGCCGAAGTAATCGGCAATCCGAACGGGGATGTGCTTGACATCGCAGCCGTTGCTGAAGTCGCCCATCGTCATAATCTGCCGTTGATGGTTGACGCGACGTTTGTCACGCCGGCGCTTTGCCGGCCGATTGAACATGGGGCGGATATTGTCGTTCATTCAGCGACGAAATTTATCGGAGGGCACGGGACGTCGATCGGGGGGATCATTGTTGACAGTGGCAAGTTTGACTGGAATAATGGCAAATTCCCGGGCTTGACAGAGCCGGATCCAAGCTATCACGGTCTTGTCTATACAGAAGCGCTCGGCCCGCTCGCTTATATTATTAAAGCACGCGTTCAGCTGTTGAGGGATCTTGGTCCGGCAATCGCGCCAATGAACGCGTTCCTGATGCTGCAAGGGCTGGAGACACTGCATTTGCGGATGGAACGTCATTGCGAAAACGCGCAGAGTGTGGCAGAATATTTGGATAAGCATGAATTAGTGGAATGGGTCTCGTATGCCGGACTTTCCTCTCACCGTTCCTATCAAAGCGCGGAACGCTATCTTCCAAAAGGCAAGGGCGCGATTTTAACGTTTGGCATTAAAGGCGGCCTGGAAGAAGGCAAACAATTTATTAATGCTTTGGAGATGTTTTCACATGTAGCAAACGTCGGCGATGCAAAATCATTGGTCATTCATCCGGCGAGCACGACCCATCAGCAATTAAGTGAAGCCGACCAAAGAGCGGCAGGAGTTTCACCGGAGCTTATCCGGCTCTCGATTGGGATTGAAGGAATTCAGGATATTATCGCCGACTTGGAGCAGGCTTTGCAGAAAAGCCAGGCCTAGGCTTCCGCGGTAAAAACGGAGTTGCCCCGAGAGGTCCTTTTGGGACAACTCCTTTCAAACAGAAAGAGGAGTGTATGAAGTGGAGAGAATTTCCTGGGATCAGTATTTTATGGCGCAAAGTCATTTGCTCGCTTTGCGCAGCACATGCACGCGTTTAATGGTCGGTGCGACCATTGTGCGGGAAAAACGGATTATCGCCGGCGGCTACAATGGTTCTGTGACTGGTGGCGCGCACTGCATTGATGAAGGCTGTTATGTCGTTGATAATCATTGTATTCGCACGGTCCATGCCGAAATTAATGCGCTGCTGCAATGTGCCAAGTTTGGCGTACCGACAAACGGCGCGGAAATTTATGTGACGCATTTCCCGTGTGTTCATTGTTCGAAAGCGCTTATCCAAGCCGGGATCAAAACGGTCTATTATGCCGAAGACTACAAAAACCATCCATACGCGATCGATATGTTCGCCGAAGCGGGTGTGACCGTTGTGCAAGTTCCTTATCATAATCTTTATAATGAGCAGGAGCAGCTTCAAAAAAAAGCCTTTGCCACAGGGCTGCTTGAACGCCTGAAGCAGGCAGGAGCTGACGAAGAGGAATTGCAAAGGCTCCAAGCCGAGGCTGACAAGCTCTTTTCCTGATGAGGCAAAGGGAAGCAGGGAGGTGAGTCTTTGACGAGGTTGCTTCCTTTCTTCGCCATTGCGGCGTCATTGGGCCTTATTTTAGCTTTACGCGGTCCAAGTTTTGCATACTGCCTCTTTACAGTCGTCTTTCTTTTCTTTGTATGCCGGCAGCGAACGAGGTTTCGTCTGCTGTTCCTCAGCGTGGCGGCAGTTTTTATCTTTTATTATCTCATCGGGCTTAGTGAACTTGAACGCCACGAAACGGTTCATACGGCCGGCAATCAGACACTCCTGGCGACGATCTCCGATATTCCCGTTGTCGATGGTGACCGTTTGACGATGCGGGTAAAAGCCTCTTCTGGTGAAAAGCTTCTCGTCCAGGCCTATCTGACAAGCGAAAGCGAACAACGCTTCTTTAAACGCTTTTCTCCCGGTGATCAATGTGTGATCAACGGCACCCTCACCAGCCCCCTACCCCCAACAAATTTTGCCCAATTTGATTACCGACAATATTTGATGGAACAACAGCATATTTATTGGATTGTCCGCGCCCAACAAGGAGGAATCGACTGTCATCAGACAGGCACGACGGTCAGAACGATGCTCCAGCGCTGGCGGCAGACACAGATGGACGCGATGGAGGAAACCGTTTCTCCAGAGCTGGCCGGCATCATGGTTGCTCTTTTATTCGGCGAGCGGCTGTTAATTGATGAGGATATTCTCCATGCTTATCAGCAGCTGGGGGTTATTCATCTTTTGGCGATCTCCGGCTTGCATGTCGGTCTCATCACAGCAGCGGGCTTTTACGGATTGATTCGTTTCGGGATCACCCGTGAACGGGCCTTTGACGTGCTGTTTTGTTTCCTCCCGCTTTACATGATTGTCGCCGGTGCGGCCCCTTCTGTCATTCGGGCTTCCTGCATGACGATGATCGTTCTCGTCTGCTTGCGTTTCAAGCTCAGGATGCCTCCTTTGGCAGCGGTAGCGGCGGTTTATATGATCTATCTTCTGATCCAGCCGGCAGCCCTGTTTCAGCTTGGCTTTCAGCTGTCTTTTCTTATCACGTTTGCCCTGCTTCTATCAGCTCCCCTGATTCAGCGTCGTTATGATCATCCGCTTGCCCAGCTCCTCAGCATAACGACTTTATCACAGCTAATCGCTATGCCTCTTCTTCTTTTCCATTTTTACGAAATTTCCTGGATCAGCATACTCGTTAACTTGTTCTATGTCCCCTTTATTTCGTTTTGCGTCCTGCCGCTCGTTTTTCTTGGCTTTTTTCTCTCACTTTGGCTCCCGGCATCTATGAATATTTGCCTCGCTCTGTTGGAATGGGGAGTGAACCTCGCGCATTCCGGCTTAGTTGAATTGGCCCAGCAGCGCTGGACGATGATCATTACCGGGAAACCGTCGTTTTCGTTCGTTATCGTTTTCTACGGAGTGCTTCTCTATGGCTGTCTTGCCTGGGAGCGGGGCAAGACGGGCTGGTGGCGGATGCCGGTGTGCGTTCTTGGTATCCTGCTGGCTGTCCAAATACTTGCCCCGTATTTCGATGGCCGGGCAAAGGTGACGATGCTTGATGTCGGACAGGGAGACAGCTTTTTGCTTGAATTGCCTTATCGGAAGGAGGTGTATCTGCTTGATACGGGCGGGACGGTCACTTATTTTGATGATGAATGGTGTCGACGTCGTCGGCCATTTGATGTAGGAGCTGATATTGTCGTTCCTGAATTAAAAGCACGCGGTATTCGCCAAATCGACCGTCTCATTTTATCGCATGGTCACCTCGACCACATTGGCGGGGCCTTGGCATTGAATGAGGCGGTCAGCATCAAGGAAGTGCTTTACAGCAGTGCGGACATTGAAGAGCATGAAAGGGAGATTTTGACTGCGTTGCAGCGCCAGGCGCCGATTCGCGTTGTCGGGAAAGGAGAGAGCTGGGCGGTCGGCGAGAATCGCTTTGTCATTTTAGCGCCGGACGAACAAGCGGCTGCTGATCCGAACGTCAATGAACGGTCGATTGTGCTGTACGCGGAAATCGAGGGTGTTTCGTTTCTCTTTACCGGTGATCTTGAGGAGGGCGGGGAGCGTCGCCTGCTTGCGGCGTACCCGGAGCTGAAGGCCGATATTTTAAAAGTCGGTCATCATGGGAGCAGAACCTCGACGACGGAAGCGTTTGTCGATCAGCTTAAGCCAAAAGCGGCGTTCATTTCTGCCGGACGCAACAATCGTTTCGGCCATCCGCATCCCGAAGTGCTGACACGTTTGGCGACCCATCATGTCGGGGTATGGCAAAGTAACCAGGGAGCTGTCCGGCTCGAACTAAAGGATGGACAAATAAAGGTAACCCGGGCGCGAAAAACGCCTAAAGACCTTCCGTAGAAGCGGAGGAAGGCCAAGCGTATCGCCAAAAGCCCTGGTTGGTCTCCGTATCGTTTCTTCTCAACCATGTTTTTCAAAAAAAAGAAGCCGATTCACACATGAAGTGGAAATCAGCTCTTTTTGGCCTGGTGGCCTCACTTTGGTTTTTTTAAAATGCACTAAATACATCGACGAGATTAGCAATGATAAAAAGTAGTGCAAAGAAACCGAAAGAGGCGACAAAGGCCACACCAGAATCAATCGCATCATTACGTTTGCTTTGTACGTCTTTTTCAAAATGATTCATCTGGCACCCCTCCTTGTTCAACCTATAGTATACGGGATGAGCCTTTAAAAAGCTAGACGGAAAAGCGGAACACCGCCGGCTGTCCACGTTGATTCCTGAAAGCGGAGCTTCGCGGCAAGCGCTGTAAGGGGAAAAAGGAAAAAACAACTATTTTATGAACAATCGACTGGCTTGATTGTAAAGAGTTGTCACCTATAGTTTACGCCGGAATAGGATATCATAACAACTGAAGGCGGTTATGGTTATCGTCGAGGGCAGGCGCACCCGGGAGCTTGCTGCTTGGCGTTTATCATAAATGGGGTGTGGTTCTGAGGGACTCCACCCCTTATGTTCGCTTTCTTTCCCTTGTTTTCTGGACATAGCTTGGGTAAGCTAGAAGAACAGGAGATACTGTAAGCATACCCGAACGGCCGAAAGAAAATGCAGGAAAAAAGAGGAAGGTTCGTCATGTCATACATTAAAAGTAAAAAAAAGCTTGAGCAGGGCGGCATAGACCGTGTGTATTTTTTGCATGGCACGCAAACGTTTTTAATGGAGGATATTACCCAGCAGGTGATCGCCAAAGCGGCGGTGGAGCAGGAAAACGTCATTACATACAGCTTACTCGATACGCCGCTTGAGCTCGCGGTAGAAGAAGCCGAAACGTTCCCGTTTTTTGGCGGAAAGAAAATCGTCATTGTTCAGGATTTCTTTTTTGTGACGAGCCAGAAACCGGAAGGGAAAATCGAGCATGATCTGAGCAGATTGGAGCGCTATCTCACCTCACCTTTGCCGGAATCGATCCTCCTCCTCGTCAGTCCATATGAGAAGCTTGATGAACGAAAAAAAATCACAAAAGCGTTAAAAGAGCATGCGGCGGTCGTTGACTGTGCACCTTTCGACGCGAAAATGACCGAGGAATGGCTCGAAGATCAGGCGCGGGAAAAAGGATTTCAGTTTTCCGGCCGGGGAAAAGAGCATCTGTTAGAGCGGGTCGGCCCACAGCTTCTGCTGCTCGCCTCGGAAATCGAGAAGCTCGCTTTATATGTCGGGGAGAACGGCCAGGTCGACGAGGATGTCGTCGCGCTGCTCGTCGCCCGGTCGCTCGAGCAGGATGTCTTTGCCCTGCTTGATCTGGCGGTGAAGCAGCAAGCGCATGAAGCTCTGCTTTTATACCATGATTTGCTGAAAAAAAAGGAAGAACCGCTTAAGCTGCTTGTGCTGATCGCGCGGCAGCTCAGAATTTATTACCAGGTGAAGGAGCTGACGCGGCGCGCTTATTCGCAGAAGCAGATGGCGGCCCAGCTTAAGCTCCATCCATATGTGGTCAAGCTGGCCAGCCAACAGGCCGGGCGTTTCGAGGATCGGCAGCTGTTAACCTTGCTGAAGCAATGCGCCGATACAGATTACGCGATTAAATCCGGCAAGGTGGACAAGGTGCTCGGAGTAGAGCTGCTTCTGTTAAAGCTGGCGAGCGCTTCGATCCAGCATGCATGAAAAAGAGGGTGTTCCGAAAAGCTAACGCTTTTGGGAACACCCTCTTTTAAGAAAAAACGCCTCAGGCGTTTTTCTTATGATGCAGAAACACTGTTAAGCTGCTTTGCTAAGCGGGACTTTTGACGAGAGGCAGCATTTTTATGAATAAGTCCTTTGCTTGCTGCTTTATCAAGCTTTTTGCTAGCTTCTGAGTATAGCGCAGTTGCAGCTTCCACTTCACCTGCGGCAGCCTTTGCTTCAAAGTTTTTGATAGCTGTGCGAAGAGCAGATTTGATCGCTACATTGTGAGCGCGACGCTTATCGTTTGTTTTCACACGCTTGATCGCTGATTTAATATTTGGCATATCTTTCACCTCCTGATCGATCATCAATTCCTTCATGAGGAACGGCTTTGCTTCGTTTATACAACAAATTGCATTCTATCAAAAATGGCCCGTAATTGCAATAGAGGAAAGTGAGATGAAAGGTTTTTTCTTGACGCCATTTCCGGAAGAATGAAAAAAACAGGAGTGGAAACACTACACGTGCGAGATAATTATTCCGAAGTGAGGTGGTCAAGATGGCTGACGAATTAAATTTGGAGCGCTATCAGGTCCGGACGGATTTAGCTGTAGAAGCACGGGAAATGGTATTGGAGGAGGAACAGAAAAAGCAGGAGAGCGTCGCCGCCGAAGAAGTCAGCGGTGTAGAGATAAAGGAAGAAACGATTGAAGGGGTGACGCTTACTCACGTTCATGTTGACGAAGTAGGGGCGAAGCGGATGAACAAAAAGCCCGGTCATTATTTGACATTTGAAGCGCAGGGCATTCGAAGAAAGGATACCGATCTTCAGGAAAAAATGGAGCGGGTGTTTGCCGACGCGTTTCATTCCTTTATGACCGATATTGGCATTAAAGAAACCGATACATGTCTCGTCGTCGGACTTGGAAACTGGAATGTGACACCGGATGCCCTCGGGCCGCTGGCGGTCGAAAATCTGTTGATTACCCGGCATTTATTTGAGCTTGCTCCGGAGCAGGTGCAGGAAGGCTTCCGTCCGGTCAGCGCGATCGTTCCGGGCGTGATGGGGATTACCGGAATTGAGACGAGTGACATGATTTACGGCATTATTGAAAAGACAAAGCCGGATTTTGTGATTGCGATTGATGCGCTTGCCGCCCGCTCGATTGAACGGGTCAATACGACGATTCAAATTTCAGATACCGGCATTCATCCCGGAAGCGGGGTCGGCAATAAGCGGAAGGAATTGAGCAAGGATGCACTCGGTATTCCAGTGATCGCCGTTGGCATACCGACCGTCGTCGATGCGGTTTCCATCACGAGCGACACGATTGACTATGTGCTGAAGCATTTTGGCCGGGAAATGAAGGAAGGTAAGGCGCCTTCGCGTTCACTGACCCCGGCGGGCATGACATTTGGTGAAACGAGAAAGCTGACCGAAGAGGATTTGCCGGCAGAAGAAAAGCGCCGGACGTTAATGGGAATGGTCGGCACTTTGCCGGAGGAGGAAAAGCGTCAGCTCATTCGCGAAGTATTGGCGCCGCTTGGACACAATTTAATGGTGACACCGAAGGAAGTTGATGTCTTTATTGAAGATATGGCTAATGTCATCGCCTCAGGCCTAAATGCGGCCTTGCATCGCCAGGTCGATCAGGGAAATGTCGGCGCCTATACGCGTTAGCAGCCGCAGACAGGTCAAAAGGCGGGTCGACCGAAAAGATTGAAACAGCATACAACACTGGACTTGTCCAAAAAGGTAGAAATCAACCTTTTGGGGCAGGTCTTTTTTTTGTGAGGTTTAAAAAAAAGCCCGCTCCAAGCAGCGTTTTGTCTGTTGTCTGAGAAAAGCGATGTCTATTTTCACCTGCACTCTCATAGAAGTTAATAAAGCTCCTTTTTAAAAGTCGGAAGAAGAATCGGACAAGTATCAAATGCAGCCGCTACACCAGAGGAGAAGGAGAGAGACTATGCGAAAAAAGCAATTTCATGGAATTACTGTCACGCTGAATCGGACGAGCCTGAAACGTTATATGGCCCTCGTCATAGCTGGAATCATAATCCTGTTTCTTTTTGCCGGTATGCTCACTTCCGTGGAACCGGGATATGGGCTTGCTTCGACACAGGTTCATGAATGGGCGAGTGAATTTACCGGGGAACATTTCGTCCACGTCCTGGCAATGGAGAATCAATATTTTGCCCAGGTGCTGCCGGAGGACAGTGAACCGTTACATGTATCCAATCTCGCTTTCAGGGTTGCAACAAGTATCAATCCCGATGATCCACGGAGTTTGCTTGGAAGGGAGCTGCCCGGCTTTGCTTTATTCGATGGCAGAATTGCCGTTGCCGGAGAAGGAACGGATTACACGAATTTACCGATCGAATCAGCGCCGCCTATGGAAGTGCTGATGGCAGAGCGTGAAGCGACAGAGGAGAGCTTGGCGATGCTGGAGCAGTTGGAAGAAGATGCGAATGCGATCGAGAGCACAAACGGCAAGAAAGTGGTTCATATTATTCATTCGCACAACTATGAATCGTTCTTGCCGGAGCTGGAAACGGATGTTCCGAATGAAGCTCATCATAGCAAAATCAATATTACGCTAGTCGGCGAAAAATTCTCTCAGGAGCTAGAAAAAAGAGGAATCGGCGCCGAAGTGGAGCAGCGCGATATTCAGGCGAGCCTGACGGAGCGTGGCTGGGGGTATCCGCGCTCGTATGATGCTTCAAGAGAAATGGTTGAGGAAGCGATGGCGCAAAATCAAGATCTCCAATTTTTCTTCGATATTCACCGGGATTCATTGCCGCGTGACCGAACGACGGTAACGATAAATGGGGCCGAATATGCGCGGACGATTTTTGTTATCGGGGGCAACAACAGCAATTACAAGCATAATCTGCATATGGCGGAGGAGCTTCATAATATGCTGGAGGAAACATATCCGGGATTAAGCCGCGGTGTCATTATTAAGGAAGGAGCGACGACGAACGGCCGCTTTAATCAGGATTTATCTAATCAGTCTATTCTAATGGAAGTAGGCGGAATCGATAACACATTGGAGGAAACGTATCGTACGGCAGAGGCGGTAGCTGATGTGTTTGCCGACTATTATTGGCAGGCTGAGGCAGTAGATGCCGGTACAGAGAAAGGAGAGGAGTGATCGTGAAAAGGCTTATGATTCAAGTGAGCGTCATCGGTACGATTTTATTGCTCGGCGCCTTGGCGGGCGTCCAATATATGAATGAGCAGCTTGGAATCAGCCAGCCTGTGCCATTAAGCAGCCCGGAAATTGTGGCGCAGGAAACCGCGGTGGAAGCTCCTTCTCTTTCCCGGCAGGAGCTGACAGCCAAATATGCGCGTGTGGAAGAGGTAGGCCGCCTGAATTTCTTTTCGGAAATGGGGACATCCCTGGCTGACGGAATGAATAAGCTGAGCCGCTCGTTTTTATCACAGGTGATGGCCTTTGTCCGCCAAGGATTAAATGGCGAAGAGGCGGGGTGAAAATCTGCCGCTCTCCAAAGGAAATAACAGCGCCGGCCTGTTGTTGCTTCGGGGCTTGCTCAAAGCGTAAAAAAGTCGTTTCAGCGCTGTAGCGAGGTCACTGTTGCTTGCGCGGACAACCATTGGTATAATCAGAAATAGTGCACGTTGGACGAGAATGTAGGAGTGATCAAGTCATGAATAAAGAACAAAGGCTGGCGCGGCAGTCGAAAATCCGTAATTTTTCGATTATCGCTCATATTGACCACGGGAAATCAACTTTGGCTGACCGGATTTTAGAAAAAACGGGCGCGCTCACCGAACGGGAGATGAAGGAGCAAACCCTTGACGCCATGGACTTGGAGCGTGAACGTGGGATAACGATTAAATTGAATGCCGTTCAGCTGACATATACAGCGCAGGACGGCGAAGAATATATTTTTCATTTAATTGATACGCCTGGGCACGTCGATTTCACCTATGAGGTATCGCGGAGCCTGGCCGCCTGTGAAGGAGCGTTGCTGATCGTCGATGCCGCGCAGGGAATTGAGGCGCAGACGCTGGCGAATGTTTACTTGGCGCTTGATAATGATCTTGAAATTTTGCCGGTCATTAACAAAATTGATTTGCCGAGCGCGGAGCCGGAGAGAGTGAAGCAGGAGGTCGAGGATGTCATTGGCCTCGACACGTCAGACGCTGTGCTCGCCTCGGCGAAAAATGGAATCGGGATTGAAGAAATTCTTGAACAGGTGGTAGAGAAGGTGCCTGCGCCGACCGGTGATCCGGAAGCGCCGTTGAAGGCGCTGATTTTCGATTCGCTCTATGATTCCTACCGCGGGGTCGTCGCCTACATCCGAATTGTCGAAGGTACGGTAAAACCGGGACAAAAGATCAAAATGATGGCGACAGGCAAGGAATTTGAAGTGACAGAGCTTGGCGTCTTCACTCCAAAAGCGGAAAAGCGCGATGAATTAACCGTCGGCGATGTCGGCTTTTTGTCGGCCGCAATCAAAAATGTCGGCGATACGCGCGTCGGGGATACGATTACTGGGGCAGACAACCCCGCGCCGGAGCCTTTACCGGGCTATCGTCGAATGAATCCGATGGTTTATTGCGGGCTTTATCCGATTGATACGAATGAATACAATGATCTCCGCGAGGCGTTGGAGCGGCTTGAATTAAACGATGCTTCGCTTCAGTATGAGCCGGAAACGTCCCAGGCGCTCGGCTTCGGCTTTCGCTGCGGCTTCCTCGGCCTGTTGCATATGGAAATCATTCAGGAACGGATCGAACGGGAATTCGGCATTACGCTCATTACGACGGCGCCTAGTGTTATTTACAACGTCAAAATGACGAATGGCGACGACCTGCGCATTGATAACCCGGCGAATATGCCTGACGCGCAAAAAATTGAAGTTGTCGAGGAGCCTTATGTAAAAGCGACGATTATGGTGCCGAATGATTTTGTCGGCTCGGTGATGGAGCTTTGTCAGGGCAAGCGCGGTATCTTTATTGATATGCAGTATCTCGATGCGAACCGCGTCCAAATCATTTATGAAATTCCGTTGTCGGAAATCGTTTATGATTTCTTTGATCAATTAAAATCGAATACAAAGGGCTATGCTTCATTTGATTATGAGCTGATCGGCTACAAGCCGTCGAAGCTTGTGAAAATGGACATTCTGTTAAACGGGGAAAAGGTCGACGCCTTGTCGGTCATTGTCCACCGCGATTTCGCATACGACCGCGGCAAAATCATCGTCGAGAAGCTGAAAGAGCTTATTCCGCGGCAGCAGTTTGAAGTCCCTGTACAGGCGAGTATCGGGCAAAAAATTATCGCCCGCTCGACGATTAAAGCGATGCGTAAAAACGTTCTGGCGAAATGTTACGGCGGTGACATTTCACGAAAGCGGAAGCTGTTGGAAAAGCAAAAAGAAGGTAAAAAGCGGATGAAGGCAGTCGGAAACGTCGAAGTGCCGCAGGAAGCCTTTATGGCCGTGCTGCGCATGGACGACTAACACCCTGCCAGAGCATCTGATGAAAGAATCAATAACGAGGCAGTGGCTCCGGAGGGCGCTGCTTCGGAGATAAGACTGAAACGGAAGTCGAAGTTGAGAGGAACACGGCAGTGGTTCCGTTTTGCGCAAAGAGCTTGAGACAAAACTAGCTTTGGACCTACTGGCAATGGCTTCACACGCCACAAGCCCGTTGTGAGAAACCCACTCACAACGGGCTTTTAAAAAAAGATCGTGGCGGTTCCGCTCATTGCTTAGAGGCTGGGCAAATGGTAAAAAAACAACCTTTGTCCCAGTCTCTTTTAAAGCAGGCGCAGACTTGGCACACTGCTTCGAGCTTGAGACCAAAGGGAAAAAGCTCTCCCCTTTGTCTCAAGCTTATCTCCTTTTTCCCATAAAAGAAACGTCTCTGCGTGGCGTGCCTACGCTCATTACGAAAAAGCTGTTGAAAGGAGGAGAAAAATGAGAACTGCTGCTTATGTCCACATTCCTTTTTGTGAGCATATTTGTTACTACTGTGACTTTAATAAAGTTTTCTTGAAAAATCAGCCAGTCGATGAATATATTGAGGCGCTGCTGTTGGAAATGGAACGGACGATGGAAGCAAAACCGACCGACCGGTTGAACACGATCTACATTGGCGGAGGAACGCCGACTGCTCTTTCCGCTGAACAGCTGCAACGATTGTTAACGGGCATGCGAAAGATCTTGCCACTGGCGGGCATTGAGGAATATACGGTCGAGGTCAATCCCGACAGCCTCGATGACGAAAAGATCGCCGTATTAATGGAGGGCGGGGTTAACCGCCTCAGTCTCGGGGTACAGAGCTTTGATGAGGGACTGTTAAAAGAAATCGGAAGAACACACTCCCGCCAAAGCATCGTCAGTGCGGTGGAGCGAAGCCGCAAAGCCGGGTTAACGAATCTCTCACTCGATTTAATGTTCGGCCTGCCGACGCAAACTCCCGGGCAATTTGCCGCAACGCTTGCTGAAGCGCTGCGCCTCGATGTTCCGCATCTGTCCGCTTACTCGCTGAAAATTGAGGAGAAAACCGTTTTCTACAATCGCCAGCGTAAAGGCGGGCTGCAGCTTCCTCCAGAAGAAGATGAAGTGACGATGTATGAGCAGCTTCGCTGTGAAACGGCGCGGGCCGGTCTGCTGCAATATGAAATTAGCAATTTTGCCAAAGAAGGCTATGAAAGCAGGCATAATCTCGTCTATTGGAACAATGAAGAGTATTACGGCTTTGGCGCGGGAGCCCACGGCTATGTCGATGGCGTCCGCCATCAAAATCACGGGCCGCTGCCGAAATATTTGCAGGCGATCAGACAGAAAGAAGCGCCTGTTCTCGTGAGCCACCCGGTAACACGGGTCGAACGGATCGAAGAGGAACTGTTTATGGGGCTACGAAAACGCGACGGCATTAACCGCAGCCATTTTGAGGAAAAGTATGGCCGGACGCTGGAAGCTTTCTTCGGCCGGCAAATTCATGATCTGGTGGAGCGTGGGCTGCTGGAGTCGACGCCGGAGCGGATTGCCCTGACGGAACAAGGGCTGCTTCTCGGCAATGAAGTATTTGAGCAGTTTATTGCGGTTTTGGATGAAGACATCAATGGATGAGAAAGGTTTCGATATTGACAAATGGCGCCCGATTTGATAATTTATCATTAGATTTAGCACTCGTTTATGTTGAGTGCTAACAGAGGTGATATACGGATGTTAACTGAGAGACAATTGCTCATTTTACATGCTATTGTTGATGATTATATCCGCTCCGCCGAGCCGGTCGGCTCGAGAAGTATTTCGAAGCGCGAAGATATAACATTTAGTCCAGCTACGATACGAAATGACATGGCAGATTTGGAGGAGCTCGGCTTTTTAGAAAAGCCTCATAGTTCCGCTGGCCGTATTCCTTCTCAGAAAGGGTATCGCTATTATGTTGATCATCTTCTGCAGCCTCATCGCTTAACAGCAGATGAAAGGCTCGATATCCGTTCTATTTTCTCGGAGCGGATTCAGGAGCTGGAAGAGGTTATTCAGCATTCAGCTAGAATTTTATCCAATATGACGAGTTATATCTCGCTTGTGCTCGGTCCGGAAATGTTCGAGGCGACGCTGAAAAACATTCAAATTATCCCGCTTAGTAAAGGGTCGGCGATTTTAATCCTCGTTACGGACACAGGACATGTTGAGAACCAGACGATTTCTGTACCGGAGTCCATTGACGCGTCCGACCTTGAACGAACCGTCAATATTTTAAATGAACGGCTCGTCGGGGTTTCGCTGTATCAGCTGCGTCATAAATTAAAATCGGAAGTTGGACATGTGCTGCGCGCCCATATCCAGAACTACGAGCAAATTATCGGGATGCTTCTGCCTTCTGTCGATTTGGAAAAAACGGAAAAGATTTTCTACAGCGGGAAGACGAATTTGCTGACGCAGCCCGAATTCCGCGATATTGAAAAAGTCCGTATTCTCTTGAACATGCTCGAAGAAGATGAAAAGATGAACCAGATTTTGCGCACGCCGCATTCAGGTATTCAAGTGAAGATCGGCCAGGAAAACAAGCTTGAAGCGTTTGATAACTGTAGCTTGATTACGGCTTCATATTCAATAGGTGGCAAGCATATGGGAACGATCGGCATCCTTGGTCCGACAAGAATGGAATACCGCAGAGTGATTGGCGTACTTGATACTGTGTCGAAAGATTTAACGAAGCTCTTAACAAGGTTGTATCAACAAGGGTAGAAGTGGTAATATTGACAATTAGTTATGACAGGCTCGCTTCAACCTGAACCGGGGGTGAAGCGGCCGGCTGAGGCTCTTTCGCAGAACCGGTGCCGCTGCCTTTCAGGGGGGGCTTTTGAGATAGCCCCCGCCTGATTTTACATAAGATCTGTTAATTTTATGAGGAGGTGAACGAATTGAACGAAAAGGAATCGCAAGCTGTCGAAGAAGAAACGCTTCAGGCTGAAGAAGAGCACAAAGAAGAAGAAGTAGTTGAAGGAAATGCTGCAGAAAGCGAAGAGGAAGCTGCTGAGGACGAAGGCACGGCCGCACAGAAGGAAATCGAAGATCTGCGGAACCGTCTTTTGCGGACTCAGGCTGATTATGATAACTTCCGTCGCCGTTCTCGTGAAGAGAAAGAAGCGGCTGCAAAATATAGATCGCAGGCTGTCATCGAGGCATTGCTTCCGGTTATCGACAATTTCGAGCGAGCTTTGCTTGTAAAGCCGGAAACAGATGAAGCGAAATCGTTGCTTCAAGGAATGGAAATGGTTTACCGCCAGTTTCAGGATACGTTGAAGAACGAAGGGGTCGAAGTGATCGAAACGGTTGGGCAAACCTTTGATCCTCACCTGCACCAGGCGGTCATGCAAGTGGAAGAGCCGGAGTTTGAGTCGAATCAAATTGTGGAAGAATTACAAAAGGGCTATAAGCTAAAGGATCGCGTCCTGCGTCCGTCGATGGTCAAGGTTAACGCTTGATCCTTTACATATGTATGATAATTCGTGAAGTGGAGGAATAAACCATGAGTAAAGTTATTGGGATTGACTTAGGGACAACGAATTCTTGTGTCGCCGTAATGGAAGGCGGCGAAGCAACAGTTATTCCAAACCCGGAAGGAAACCGTACAACTCCATCTGTTGTTGCGTTTAAAGATGGTGAGCGCCTTGTCGGGGAAGTTGCGAAGCGTCAGGCGATTACAAACCCGAATACGATTATTTCGATCAAACGCCATATGGGGACAAACCATAAGGAAACAGTGGAAGGAAAAGACTATACACCACAAGAGATTTCAGCGATTATTTTACAAAAGCTCAAGTCTGATGCGGAAGCGTATCTCGGGGAAAAAGTCACAAAGGCGGTTATTACAGTACCGGCCTATTTTAATGATTCCCAGCGCCAGGCGACAAAGGATGCTGGTAAAATTGCCGGGCTTGAAGTAGAACGGATTGTCAACGAACCGACTGCCGCTGCATTGGCATACGGACTTGAAAAAGAAGAGGACCAGACGATTCTCGTCTATGACCTTGGAGGCGGAACGTTTGACGTTTCGATTCTTGAGCTTGGCGACGGCTTCTTTGAAGTAAAAGCAACATCTGGAGACAACAAGCTTGGCGGGGATGATTTCGACCAAGTGATCATCGACTATCTTGTTGAGCAATTTAAAAAGGACAATGGCATTGATCTTTCCCAGGATAAAATGGCAATGCAGCGTCTGAAGGATGCAGCGGAAAAGGCGAAAAAAGACCTTTCCGGCGTGACGCAGACGCAAATTTCTTTGCCATTCATTACGGCTGACGCGACAGGGCCGAAGCATCTCGAGCTTTCTCTAAGCCGCGCGAAATTCGAGGAGCTGTCGGCAGACCTTGTTGAACGGACACTTGGACCGACACGCAATGCGCTTTCTGACGCTGGACTTTCAGCGAGCGAAATCGATAAGGTTGTTCTCGTCGGGGGTTCAACGCGTATCCCGGCGGTACAGGAAGCAATCAAGAAGCTGACAGGCAAGGAGCCGCATAAAGGGGTAAACCCTGATGAAGTAGTGGCGCTCGGTGCTGCTGTTCAAGCCGGCGTTCTTACAGGAGATGTAAAGGATGTTGTCTTACTTGACGTCACTCCGCTTTCTTTAGGAATCGAAACAATGGGCGGCGTGTTCACAAAGTTAATTGAACGGAATACAACGATCCCGACTTCTAAATCACAGGTGTTCTCGACGGCGGCTGATAACCAGCCATCTGTTGATATTCACGTTCTTCAAGGGGAGCGCGAAATGGCCGCCTATAACAAGACGCTCGGCCGCTTCCAATTAACAGACATTCCACCGGCGCCGCGCGGTGTACCGCAAATTGAGGTCACATTTGATATCGATGCGAACGGTATCGTCAATGTTAAGGCGAAGGATCTTGGCACAAATAAAGAACAGTCAATCACGATCACATCATCTTCCGGTTTGTCTGATGAAGAAATTGAACAGATGGTGAAGGATGCCGAGGCGAACGCGGAGGAAGATAAGAAGCGCCGTGAAGAAGTTGAACTGCGCAATGAAGCGGATCAGCTTGTCTTCCAAACGGAAAAAACATTAAAGGATCTTGGCGATAATGTTGACCAGGCGGAAAAGGATAAAGCGGAAGCAGCGAAGGATAAGCTGAAAGCTGCGATTGAATCAAACAATATTGACGAAATCCGCACGGCGAAGGATGAGCTTCAGGAAATTGTGATGGCTCTCTCAACGAAAATGTACGAACAGGCTGCTCAAGCAGCACAGGCTTCCCAGCAGGCTGAAGGCGGAGCTGGAGATGCCGGCAAACAGGATGACAATGTCGTCGATGCCGATTATGAAGAAGTAAAAGAGGATGACAAGAAGTAAGATAGGATGAACAGCCTTCTTGCAGGTGATGGGTGAACGTTGCTTTTGAGACATTCCCGAAGCGGTGCACGAAGTCTGCACAAACGGGGTGAACGTGCTTTCCTGCTTGCTTGTGCAAGATCTTAGGGGTTGTCTAAAAAGGATATTCACCTTTTTAGGCAACCTTTTTTCAAGAGGCAGTCTCAAAAGCGGCCCCTTCGGCGGACTTGTCCCGATTGGGAACAAGTCCTTTTCTGCGAAAAAACGAAAGCTGAGCCTGCTTTGTACAGCTTGCAGGGAAAGACGTTATGATGGTATGATGAACGTTATGGAATAGAGTCGGGAGTGGATGACATGAGTAAACGAGATTACTATGAAGTCCTTGGTGTTGATAAGAATGCTTCAGTTGATGAGGTGAAAAAAGCGTACCGCAAATTGGCGCGCAAGTATCACCCGGATGTCAATAAGGAAGCGGATGCTGAGGATAAGTTTAAAGAGGTAAAAGAAGCCTATGACACATTGAGTGATCCTCAGAAAAAGGCCCGCTACGATCAATTTGGCCATACGGATCCAAATCAAGGCTTCGGTGGAGCTGGCGACTTTGGCGGGGGCTTCGGCGACATCTTTGATATGTTCTTTGGCGGCGGGGGACGTCGGAACCCGAACGCGCCACGGCAAGGAGCCGATTTGCAATATACGATGACGCTTGAATTTAAGGAAGCGGTATTTGGCAAGGAAACGGAGATCGAAATTCCGCGGGAGGAAACATGCCAGACGTGTACAGGTTCGGGCGCAAAGCCTGGAACGAAGCCAGAAACATGTTCGCACTGTGGCGGAAGCGGCCAATTAAACGTCGAACAAAACACACCATTCGGCCGTGTTGTCAATCGTCGCGTTTGTCATCATTGTCAAGGAACAGGGAAATTCATTAAGGAAAAATGTACAACATGCGGCGGCAAGGGGAAAGTTCGCAAGCGTAAGAAAATTAATGTGAAGGTCCCTGCCGGCATCGATCATGGTCAGCAGCTGCGCGTTTCCGGGCAAGGGGAAGCCGGGACGAATGGTGGACCTCCGGGTGACTTGTTTGTTGTCTTTAATGTGAAGCCGCATGAATTCTTCGAGCGCGATGGAGACGATATTTACTGCGAAATGCCGTTAACATTTGCCCAGGTAGCATTAGGGGATGAAATCGAAGTGCCGACATTAAATGGAAAAGTGAAGCTGAAAATCCCTGCCGGCACCCAGACGGGAACAAACTTCCGCCTGCGCGGCAAAGGAGTGCCGAATGTCCATGGTCGTGGGCAAGGAGATCAGCATGTGAAAGTCCGTGTCGTCACGCCGAAGAATCTGACGGAAAAAGAAAAAGACCTGATTCGTGAGTTCGCGCAAATGAGCGGCGGTCGGCCAGACGAGCAAAATGATAATTTCTTTGCCAAAGTGAAGCGGGCCTTTAAAGGATAATTGGCTGGAATTGAAAGGATGGAGTTGGAAAAGATGATGAAATGGTCGGAGTTCAGTATTCATACGACTGAGGAAGCAGTTGAGCCGATATGTAATATTCTGCATGAAGCGGGTGCAAGCGGGGTTGTCATTGAAGATCCATTGGACCTCGTAAAGGAATGGGGGATTCATTACGGCGAAATCTACCAGCTCTCTCCTGACGATTATCCTGAAGAAGGGGTGCGAATTAAGGCTTATTTCCCGGTGAATAGTTTTTTGGCGGAAACGATTGAGGAAATTAAAGAAGCGATTAATGGCCTGCTCGTCTATGATTTCGATCTAGGGCATAATCATGTGCAGATAGTCGAGGTTGATGAAGAGGACTGGGCAACGGCCTGGAAAAAGTATTATAAGCCTGTTAAAGTGTCAAAGTCGATCACGATTACGCCGACATGGGAAACGTATACCCCGCAGGAAGGGGAAACGATTATTGAACTTGATCCCGGTATGGCATTTGGCACGGGCACTCACCCGACGACGGTGCTCTGTATTCAGGCATTGGACCGGACGGTGAAAGGCGGGGAGAAGGTTGTCGATGTCGGTACAGGTTCGGGGGTATTAAGCATCGCTGCGGCAAAGCTCGGAGCAGAGCAGGTGCTCGCTCTTGATCTTGATGATGTCGCGGTTGTGAGCGCGAGACAAAACATAGCATTGAATCAGCTGGAAGCGAAAATTTCTGTCAAACAAAATAATCTCCTTCAAGGGATTTCCGGAACATTTGATATTGTCGTTGCCAATATTTTGGCGGAAATCGTTGTCCAGTGTATTCAAGATGCGGCAGCGATACTTAAACCGGGCGGCAGCTTTATTACATCAGGCATTATTAAGCGGAAGAAGCAAGAAGTAAAGGACGCGCTGCTCGAAGGCGGCTTTACGATCAACGAAGTCGTCGAAATGGAGGATTGGGTCGCCATTCTGGCGGAAAAGCAGGGATGAATAGAGGGCGATAAAAGATGCAACGCTATTTTGTAACAGAGGATCAGCTTTCACCAACGACGGCGATCATCACGGGTGAGGACGTCAAGCATATCTCACGTGTGATGCGGATGAATTCAGGGGATCTGATCATTTGCAGTGACGGAGCCGGCCGAACAGTGAAATGTCAAATTGAACAAATCGCCGAGAATCAAGTGACGGCGCGCATTATCGAAGAGCTGAAGCCAAACACCGAGCTTCCTGTTAAGGTGACAATTGCGCAAGGGCTGCCTAAAGGAGACAAGCTGGAATTCATCGTCCAAAAAGGGACGGAGCTCGGCGCTGTTGCTTTTCAGCCTTTTTCAGCTAGTCGCTCTGTTGTGAAATGGGAGCCGAAGAAGGTCGAAAAAAAAGTGGAACGTCTTGAGAAAATTGCCAAAGAAGCGGCGGAACAGGCGTACCGTGAACAAATTCCAGCTGTGCTGCCAGTAAAGTCCGCTGCCGGACTTGCCGCTTTCGCCGCTCAGTTTGATATGGTGATCATTGCCTATGAAGAGGAGGCAAAAGCCAATGAACAGCAGCGGTTTGCCCAATGTCTTCAAGCTCTCACTCCCGGTCAGTCAATCTTGATTATGATCGGCCCCGAAGGCGGATTGACGGAAGCGGAAGTCAGTCAATTCGTAGAGGCTGGAGCAGTGCCATGCGGCTTTGGGCCGCGAATTTTACGTACGGAGACAGCGGCGCTTTATGCACTTGCTGCGATCTCGTACCATTTCGAATTAATGAGGTGAACAAAATGCCTACTGTTGCTTTTCATACATTAGGTTGTAAAGTAAATCATTATGAAACAGAAGCCATTTGGCAGCTGTTTCAGCATGCCGGCTACGAAAAGACCGATTTTGAGGCCAGATCTGATGTTTATGTCATTAACACATGTACAGTGACAAATACAGGAGATAAAAAAAGCCGTCAGGTCATTCGCCGCGCGATCCGCAAAAATCCGGATGCTGTCATTTGCGTGACGGGCTGCTACGCCCAGACGTCGCCAGCTGAAGTGATGGCGATTCCAGGAGTTGATATTGTCGTCGGCACGCAGGACCGTGTGAAGATGCTTGATTATATTGAGCAATTCAAGCAGGAGCGCCAGCCGATTAACGGGGTTGGTAATATTATGAAGTCCCGTGTTTATGAAGAGCTTGATGTTCCGGCGTTTACAGACCGGACGCGCGCTTCGCTTAAAATTCAGGAAGGCTGTAACAATTTCTGTACGTTCTGCATTATTCCGTGGGCCAGAGGGCTAATGCGCTCCCGTGACCCGAAAGAGGTGCTGCGCCAGGCGAAGCAGCTTGTCGATGCCGGCTATAAGGAAATTGTTTTAACGGGCATTCATACAGGCGGATACGGGGAGGATCTGAAAGATTACAGCCTCGCCCGGCTGCTAGAAGACTTGGAGCATGTCGACGGATTAAAGCGCATCCGAATTTCTTCTATTGAAGCGAGTCAACTGACGGACGAAGTCATTTCGGTCATCGGCCGTTCAAAGAAGGTTGTCCGCCACCTGCATATTCCGTTGCAATCTGGCTCGAACAGTGTGTTAAAACGGATGCGGCGGAAATATACGATGGAGTTCTTTGGCGAGCGGCTGGAGCGGCTGAAGGAAGTTTTACCTGGACTTGCGGTTACATCCGATGTCATCGTCGGTTTTCCTGGAGAGACGGAAGAGGAATTTCAGGAAACATTTGAATTCATCGCTAAGCATAAATTCAGTGAGCTTCATGTTTTTCCGTATTCGAAGCGGACCGGCACTCCGGCGGCGCGGATGGAGGACCAAGTCGACGAACAGGTGAAAAATGAGCGCGTGCACCGGCTGATCGAGCTTTCAAACCAGCTGGCGAAGGAATATGCTTCCCAGTTCGAAGGCGAAGTATTAGAGATGATTCCGGAAGAAAGGGAGAAAGAAAATCCGGAAAGTGGCGTTTTCATCGGCTATACGGATAACTATTTAAAAGTAAGATTTAAGGGCGACGACCAGCTGATTGGCGAGCTGATTAAAGTGAAGATCACAAAAGCTGGCTATCCATACAATGAAGGGGAATTTGTTCGCGTATTGGATCATGAGGAGCTGAAGGAAGTCGTGAACGGCTAAACGGTTTCAAGCTGGAAGGAAGGCCGCTGCTTTCCTCCAGCTTTGATTGGTAAAAAAGAGGCTGGGATAAAAGGTTGTTTTTTGACCTTTTTCCCAGCCTCTCTAAGCAATGAGCGGAACCGCCACGATCTTTTAAAGCCCGTTGTGAGTGGGTTTCTCATAACGGGCTTGTGGCGTGTGAAGCCATTGCCAGTAGGTCCAAAGCTAGTTTTGTCTCAAGCTCTTTTTTTGATTGAAAATCATCCGATCCTATGCTAAAGTTATATAGATGCCCATCATTTAATTAAATTTATACGTATTTACCCTATTTTAATTATACGATGTGCGCATGTTGTTCGTCAAGTCTTTTTTTTAAGGAGTGTTTGCCATGAATGGAGAACTTCAAAAGGAGCAAAAACGGGTCGACAGTGTAATGGAAATCATTACAGAGGAAATCAGCCATTTAGAAGAGGAAACATCGAGGCGAAAAAATGAAGTCGTTCAAATCCGCAAACACTTTTGGGATGAAGTAAAGGTAAACACAGACACGTTTGATGATTACCTGGAGACGATTATCGGCTTGCGCCAGGAGGCTCAGGCTTTGTCCGTCAGCCAGAGCAGTCACCGGTTCGCTTCGAAGCGTTTGTCGACGTTACGACGGATGCGTGAGATTCCCTACTTTGGACGGATCGATTTTAAGGAAGAAGGTGCTTTGGCTCAAGAACAAATTTATATTGGCATCTCTTCGCTCAGCGATGCCAGTGGCGAAGATTTCCTTATTTATGACTGGAGAGCGCCAATCTCAAGCGTTTACTACGATTATCAGCCTGGTCCGGCTGCCTATGAAACACCGGGCGGGGCGATTGGCGGCATGCTGGAGAAAAAGTGGCAATACTTGATTCGCGAAGGCGTGCTTCAGTCGATGTTTGACACGAGTCTCACCATTGGAGATGAGATTTTGCAGGAAGTGCTTGGCAAAGGGACCGATAAACATATGCACAATATCGTCGCGACGATTCAACAGGAGCAAAACGAGATCATCCGTCATGACCGTGGAAGGCTGCTCATTGTTCACGGCGCGGCCGGAAGCGGCAAAACGTCAGCCGCCCTGCAGCGAATTGCGTATTTGCTCTATAAATATCGAGATCAGTTACATGCCGATCAAATCATTTTGTTTTCGCCGAATTCGATGTTTAGCAGCTATGTGTCCAATGTATTGCCGGAGCTTGGCGAGGAAAATATGCAGCAGGTCACCTTCCAGCAATATTTGAACCATCGGCTCAGCAAGGAATTCCAAGTAGAGACCCCTTACGAGCAATTGGAATATGTGTTAACCGAGACGGATGCTCCTGCATACAGACAACGGGTTGCGGCGATCAAATGTAAAGCATCCACCCGCTTTTTTCAGGCGCTTCAATCATACAGACAATCTCTCGAAATAGCAGGAATGCAATTCAAGGATATCATGTTCAGAGGGGAACCGGTCGTCACGGCACAGCAAATGACAGAGCGGTTTTACAGTCATGACACATCCCTTCGCTTCCATAACAGGCTTGAACGTTTGCAAGATTGGCTGATGAAGCAAATAAAAGAAGTTCAGAAGAACGAAAGGACTAAGCCTTGGGTTGAGGAGGAGATCGAGCTGCTCAGCGAGGAAGAATATCATAAGGCACACCGCTATTTGGCGGAAAAGCGCGGCTTTCAAAGAGAGGCAGTTGCCGACTACGAAATCGAGCCGGAAGCCCTTGCCCGACTAATTATACAGCAGAAAGTAAAGCCGTTGAAAAAGCAGATCAGGACGCTTCGCTTCCTCAACATAAAGGAGATGTACAGGCAGCTCTTTACAGATCCGCGGCGAATCAACCATTGGATGGAAGGAGAGATCCCGGAAGAATGGCACGAAATTTGTCAATTAACGCTCGAAATGCTGGACGAAGAGAAGCTGTATTATGAGGATGCTACTCCTTTTCTACTATTAAAAGAGCTGATTCAAGGCTTTCAAATCAACAGTTCTATTAAACATCTCGTTGTTGATGAAGCGCAGGATTATTCTTCGTTTCAATTTGAGTTTCTGCGGCGGTTGTTTCCTGCGGCTAAGATGACGGTGCTCGGTGATTTTAATCAGGCGATATTCGCCTATGCCAACGAAATGGTCGATTTCAGCACGCTTACAAGCCTCTATGGCGCGGATAAAACAAACGTGATCAATCTGTCACGAAGCTACCGCTCGACGAAACCGATCATCGAATTTACGCGAAATCTCGTTCCTCATGGCGAAAGGATCATTCCTTTTGAGCGTGCTGGTGAACGGCCTGCCGTGAAACAATTGACGAGTCAGGACGAACTGCACGGCTGCATTGCGGCTAAAGTCGCAGATTTACAAAGCGAAGGATTTTCCAGCATTGCTGTGATTTGCAAGTCGGCTGAGGAGAGCGGATGTGCCTATCAGGCTCTGTCTACCCGCATTGCTGACGTGAAACTAGTGAAAAGCAGCTCGGGCGAATACGAGGAGGGAGTCGTGATCATTCCGTCGTATTTGTCGAAGGGGATCGAATTCGATGCAGTGATCATTTATAATGCGTCGAAACATGTATATGGGGATGAAAGCCTGCGCCGAGTTTTCTATACCGTTTGCACGAGAGCGATGCATCAATTACAGCTTTACTGTGTCGGAGAGCCGAGCCCGTTTTTACGGGAGGCTTTACGGGAAGGAACTCTAGCTTAGTTGAATTCCATTTGCTGAAAAGGCCGGGGTGAGGAAAAAACATGGCAGTGGCTTCGTACTGCGCCTGCTGCTTCGAGCGTGAGCCAAAAGGGGAAAAATCTACTCTTTTGGCTCACGCTCTTCTTTTTGGGCGGCAGATGGCCTGGCAGACAAGTTAAGCAGAGCGATCTCACAAAAAAGTCTGTTAGATTTTATCACGAAAATGTTGTGAAGTTTTTTGTGGAGGTCTAAGATTCCAACTATAATATTTTGACAATTCTAAATTGTCTCAGTTTTCTGTATAGTTAATTCGCTCTACATCTTTTGGAGGATAGGAAAAAATCACATTTAAAATGACGAAGGAGGATTTTATTTATGACGATTAGCACAACTTCTTCAGAACGGGTGCAGGAAGCCTATGACAAGTTACTGGCAGAGGTGGTAACGCAAAAAGGATTGGCCTTTTTAAAAGACGATCATGAAAATACGATCAAGGAGCAGATCACGATCACGGAAATACCAGCGCCGCCTTTTAAGGAGCAAAAAAGAGCAGAGTTTATGCTAGCGCGATTAAAAGAGCTTGGGTTGGAAGAGTGCCGGATCGATGACGAAGGAAACGTCTTTGGAACGTTAAAAGGGACAGGGAATGGACCGAAAATTTTCGTGTCTGCCCATATGGACACGGTCTTTCCGGAAGGGGTCGATACGACGGTGAAAGAAGAGAACGGCATTCTCTATGCCCCGGGAATTGTCGATGATACGAGCGGCCTAGCTGAATTATTATCAGTTGTTCGTGCTTTTAAACAAACCAATATCAAAACAGTCGGCGATATCGTCTTTGGCGGTACTGTCGGGGAAGAAGGATTAGGAAATTTGAGAGGGGTGCGGGCTTTCTTTTTGAATAACCGGGATATCGACGGCTTTATCTCGATCGATGGCCCGGAAATTTCACGAATTTGCTATATGGGTACCGGCAGCTACAGATATAAAGTTACATACAAAGGACCGGGCGGCCACAGCTTTGGCGCATTCGGTCAGCCGAGTGCCACACATGCGCTAGGAAGAGCGGCGGCAGCCATTGCCGATATTCAGACGAATGCGGAGCCGAAGACGACATTTACGATTGGCGAAATCCACGGCGGCACGTCGGTTAATGCGATTGCCGAAGAAGCTTACATGCTTGTCGATTTGCGTTCCAATGATGCCGAAGAGTTAATGAAATTGGAAAGCCGGTTTCTCGATATCGTCCAGCAGGCTGTAGAGGAGGAAAATATCAGATGGAACAGTAAGGAAATGACGGTCTCACTGGAGAAAATCGGTGATCGTCCGGCAGGCTCGCAGCCCGATGATGCGCCAATTGTCCGGATCGCAGCCGGGGCGACTGAGGCGCTTGGAATTACGCCAAGCTTGGCCGGGCCGAGCAGCACGGACTCGAATATCCCGATCAGCCTTGGGATCCCGGCGGTTACGCTCGGAAAAGGGGGCAAAGCCGGTGGTGCTCATACGCTAGGGGAATGGTTTGATCCGACAGATTCATTTGTCGGGCCGCAACGGGCTTTCTTGACGATACTTGGAATGGCAGGCGTGGAAAATGTGGTCGAGCCGTTACTGCCGGTGAAAAGCTAACGAGCCTGAAGTCAAGGCAAATTCACTAAAAATGATGGGGGTCCTCATGCGTATGAAGAAACTATTTCTGCCGATGTTCATGATGATGCTGGCGATCGTGATCGCCGGCTGTAGCAGCTCAAGCACGATGGACTCTACAGATGATGAGAACAGCCCGAGCGACGGGACGGATGAAGAACAGGTGAGCGGCGGCGAGTTGCGGGCGGCGATCGGTCAGCAGCCTGAAACGCTTGACCCGCATATGAGTACGGGCGCGACGGTCAAATATGTGACGAGACATATTTTCGAAGGGCTTTTAGCCGCCGACTCTAGCTTCCAGCCGCAGCCGATGCTGGCGGAATCATGGGAGATTAGCGATGATGGCACGATCTATACCTTTCATTTACGAGAAGGCGTGGAGTTTCACAATGGAAAAGAGATGACAGCCGAAGATGTGACAGCGTCGATGAACCGCTGGCTGGAGCAATCCTCTGTCGCGACTCAGATTATGGGGGAAGACGCTTATTTCCAGGAGGAAGACGACTACACCGTCACGCTGCATTTGGAGGAAGCGAGATTAACAGCGATTGACGCGATCGCTTCGCCGAAGCAATTCGCCGGCATTATGCCGAAAGACGTGATTGAGGCTGCTGATTCCACCGGGATTACCGATTATGTCGGAACCGGTCCATTCAAATTCGTGGAATGGAGGCAGGATCAGTACATTCATTTTGAAAAATTTGATCAGTATCAGCCGGTTGATTTTCCGGCAGACGGACTGGCCGGAGAGAAAGTCGCCATAGTAGATGATCTGTTCTTTGACATCGTCACGGATTCCTCGACACAATTAGCCGGAATTCAAACAGGTCAATATGATATTGCCTATACATTGCCGAACGATAATTATGAACAGCTGTTAGATGATCCGGCGATTAACACGATGACGGATCTTTACGGGAATTCCTTCCACCATTTTAACAAAAAAGAGGGAATCTTCACCGATTTCAAGATGAGACAAGCGGTTAACGCTGCCGTCAGCAATGAAGAAATTATGCTGGGCGGCTGGTCACATCCGGATTTGTACAGCCTCAACTCAAGCTACATGGGCGAAAGCCAAGTGTGGTACAGCGAGGCAGGCGCAGACGAGTATGACCAGGCTGATCCGGATAAAGCGGCGCAGCTATTGGAAGAAGCCGGCTATAACGGCGAGGAGATCGTTATTTTGACAAACAATGACAGTGAGCTGTATAACACGTCAGTGATCCTGCATGAGCAATTGAGTCAGCTCGGGATGAATGTCAAGCTTGATGTATATGACCGGGCGACGTATTCTGAACGCCGGACAAATTCGGCGAACTGGGATTTACTGGCGGTTGGGTTGTCAACGGTCACTACGCCTTCCCAGCATTTGTCTCTCAGTGCCTCATGGTATGGATGGACAGAGGATGAGACGGTACATCAAATGCTGGCGGAGATTGAAGCAGTATCAACATTGGAAGAGGGGACGGCAATCTGGGATGATTTGCAGGCGTATTTATGGACGGAATATTTGCCGGGGACGAAGCACGGTGACTATTACTACTATATTGCAGCGAGAGACAACGTCGAAGGAGTGACGATTCTCGAAGGGCCGATTTTATGGAACACAAGTGTAAATAAGTAACGGAGGCAGGGGAAGCGGGCTTCGATCTGCTTTACCCCTGTCGCCCTGGTTGAAGCACCACTTATTCGAAAGATGACGTTGAATAAAGGAGTTTCGAAATGAAAAATTATTTACTATATTTGACGAAACGAGTCCTGTCCCTTATCCCTGTATTATTTGTCGTCTCAGTCATTGTTTTTCTCATTATTCATATGACGCCGGGAGATCCGGCAATCGTGATGCTCGGTGAGGATGCGACGGCAGAGCAAGTTGAGGAACTCCGGCAACAGCTCGGACTTGATCTCCCTTTACACGAGCAGTATTTGAATTGGGTGCTTGGTGCGCTTCAGGTTGATTTAGGCTCTTCTTATTTCATGAGGGAACCTGTCACCGAAGCAATCATGAACCATCTTGGACCGACGATTTCACTGACGATTCTTTCCCAAATGATCGCGCTCTTAATCGCGATTCCAATTGGTATTTTTGCCGCCAGACGTCGCGGTACAATGGCGGATCAATCGGTGATGGGTGTTTCTTTATTAGGAATGTCCGTCCCTAACTTTATTCTCGGCTTGCTGACGATGCTGATGTTTGGTGTCATTTTGCGCTGGCTGCCGGTTGCCGGCTATGCCCCGTTAAGCGCCGGACTTTGGGAGCATATGAAATATTTAATCCTCCCCGCTGTCTCCTTAGGAACATTACAGGCCGCGCTGATTACGCGCATTACCCGTTCTTCGATGCTCGAAGTATTAAATAACAACTATATTAAAAGTGCCAGAGCGAAAGGGGTGAAAGAAAGGCAGATTATTTACTTCCATGCGTTTCGAAATGCCTTTTTGCCAATTTTAACTGTAATCGGGCAAACGTTTGGCGGGTTAATTGCCGGTGCAGTTATTACGGAAACGATCTTTAATATTCCGGGTATTGGCCAGCTGACGATTAATTCAATCGAACGACGCGATTACCCGATCATTCAAGGTGTCATATTCTTTGTCGCGATTGCCTATGTCGGCATTAATTTATTCGTCGATCTCCTCTACGGCTTCATTAATCCGAGGGTCCGGCTGGAAAAGAACTAGAAAGGAGGATCAGATCGCCATGGAAATCGCTCAAAATAGCGGGAGAGTCATTGACGTTCAGCGCCAGCTGCTGAAAAATCAAAGAAGTTTGCTCGTTCGCCGCCTGCTCGGCAATAAGCAGATTGTATTCGGAAGTGTCATTTTAACGATGTTTATCCTGTTTGCTTTGATCGGGCCGATGATCGCCTCCTATGGTCCTTATGAAATGTCGGTCAGCGACCGGCTGCAGCCTCCCAATGCTGATCATTGGTTTGGGACGGACAATTTTGGCCGCGATATTTTTTACCGGGTGGCGATCGGCGCGCGAGTATCGCTCGGTGTCGGACTGTCAGTAGCGGTCCTTTCCTCAATTATTGGGCTGGTGGTCGGCTTATATGCCAGCTACTACCGGACGTTGGATCATATTCTGATGCGGATCTGTGACGGGCTCATGTCGATCCCGGCGATTTTACTGGCGATTGCCTTCATGGCCGCTTTAGGACCGAACACGATCAACATCGTCATCGCCTTAACGATTGTGTTCAGTCCCTATATCGCCCGGGTTGTCCGTTCGTCGGCATTGGTCGTCCGGGAGCAAACGTATATTGAAGCGATGAAAGCACAGGGGGCAAGGTCGTGGCGGATTATTTTAAAGCATATTGCTCCGAACACCATCTCACCTTTATTCGTTCAGGCATCGTTCATTTTTGCCGACGCGATTATCACGGAAGCGGGGTTAAGCTTCCTCGGGGCAGGAGTGCCGGCTCCGGATCCAAGCTGGGGAAATATTTTAGCTGACGGCAAACTGGTGATCTATAATGCCTGGTGGATGATTGTTTTTCCTGGCGCCGCTCTTATTTTATCGGTATTGAGTATTAATTTACTAGGTGACGGGCTGCGCGATTTACTTGATCCTCATGTTGGCAATAGCAAAAAAATCAAGAGGAAAAAGGCAAAAGTAAAGGCTGGCTAATTGACGAATATCGAAATGGGAGTGAAGAATGATGAAGAAGCAATCACTGTTAGATGTGCAGGAGCTAAAAACGAATTTTTATACGGAGCGCGGGGTTGTGACCGCTGTTGACGGAATCTCATTCTCCGTTGAAGAAGGAGAAATTGTCGGTGTTGTCGGAGAATCGGGCTGTGGAAAAAGTGTGACCTCCCAATCAATTCTTCGTTTATTCGATGAGAAATACTCGGTCGAATATGAAGGCTCGATCCTGTTTAAAGGGGAAAGTCTGCTCGAAAAAACATTGGCGGAAATGCAGGATATACGCGGAAACGAGATTTCAATGATTTTTCAGGACCCATCCAGCTCGTTAAATCCTGTCTACACGATCGGGCGTCAGGTGGCCGAAGCCATTTTGCTGCACAAGGATATTACCAGAAAAGAAGCCTATCAGAAAGCAGTCAAATTACTGGAGCTGACCGGCATCCCTTCGCCGGAAAAGAGGGCGCTTGAGTATCCTTATCAATTATCCGGGGGGATGCTGCAGCGGGTCATGATTGCGATGGCCTTGGCATGCGAGCCGAAGCTGCTGATTGCCGATGAGCCGACAACCGCTCTTGATGTGACGATTCAAGCACAAATATTGGATTTAATTGTGCGGCTAAATCAGGAAATTGGCATGGGAGTGATGTTTATCACGCATGATTTAGGCGTGGTCGCCCAGGTTTGCAACCGGGTGATTGTCATGTATCTCGGCCAGGTCGTCGAAGAGGCCGACGTGCGAACACTATTTACCGAGCCGCTGCACCCTTACACGAAAGGACTCTTACATTCCATTCCGAAGCTTGACGGGGAAAGGGCAGAAAAGCTGCATGTCATCGAAGGGACGGTTCCGTCTTTAACCAATGTTCCGACCGGCTGCCGCTTTGCCGACCGCTGCCCGCAGGCTGATGCGACGTGCCTTGAGCATGCGCCAGCTCTTGAGGCACAAAATGATGGTCATAAAGTGAGGTGCTGGCATGCAAGTGCTCAAAAAGAGGTGGAGACATATGTCGCTACAAACTAGCACACCGGTTTTAGAAGTCGAAAGCTTGAAAAAGCATTTTGTGATGACGGGGTCGTTCGGAAAGCTTGGTGGGGTGAAGGGAGTCGTCAAGGCGGTTAACAATGTATCGTTTACGATTCATCAGAATGAAACGTACGGACTCGTCGGCGAATCCGGCTGTGGAAAAAGTACATTAAGCCGCACCCTTTTAAAATTAATCAGCTCGACCGACGGCAAAGTGAAATATGCCAACAAAGATATTTTGCAGCTGAAGGGGAGTGAGCTGCGCCATGTCCGCAGAGATGTGCAAATGGTTTTTCAAGATCCGTACACTTCGTTAAATCCGCGGCAGCGCGTCGGCCAGATTTTAGAGGAACCGCTTCTCATTCATTCGATTGGCACGAAAAAAGAGCGAATGGAAATAATGAGCGACATGCTTGAAAAGGTCGGGATGCAAGCTGACCACTTTTACCGCTATCCTCATGAACTTTCAGGTGGTCAACGACAAAGAGTCGGGTTAGCGCGGGCGTTAGTCGTCAATCCGAAAATCTTAATTTTAGATGAACCCGTCTCCGCATTAGACGTTTCGATTCAATCGCAAATCATTAACTTACTGGAAGAATTGCAAGCCGAGTTTAACTTGTCCTATCTATTTATCGCTCATGACATGGGTGTCGTCCGCCATATTTCAGATCGAATAGGGGTGATGTATCTTGGAAATCTTGTCGAAGAAGGGCCGACGGAACGGATCTTTCAGCATCCACTCCACCCGTACACGAAAGCATTGCTTTCAGCAGTCCCTGTTGCCAATCCCGATTATAAAAGAGAGCGAATCATGTTAAAGGGGGAAATCCCGTCCCCCTTTGATTTACCCTCAGGCTGTGTTTTTCATACGAGATGTCCTTTTGCTGAAGAACAATGCAAGACGGAAGTACCACAAAGAACTGAAAACGCCGCCGATCATTTTGTCTCCTGTCATTTGTATCACTAATCGTTTTCAAAAAATGAAGAAAGCAGGTGGTTTCATGGTTTCGTTTGTCGCCACAGGTGACAGTTTTATTACGAGAAAAATCGCGGACAGAGGTTCATCGTTTACGGAACTGGCGGCTCTACTCAACAGTGCCGACGTCCGCTTCACGAATCTTGAAACGACGACTCATCATGCTGAAGGGGTTCCGGCAGCCGTAAGTGGAGGAACGTGGGCGATGTCACCGCCTTATGTGTTACGTGAGCTGAAGGACTATGGCTTTAATCTCATCGCCTGGGCAAACAATCATACGCTTGATTATTCGCATGGCGGTCTTCGCGCGACGGAAACGTATTTGAACGAACATGAATTTGTCCATGCCGGAGTCGGAGAGAACCTCGCGAAAGCCAGTGAGCCGCGCTATTTGGAAACACCGTCCGGAAGAGTAGCGCTCATTGCGGCGACATCGAGCTTTCATGAGTCGGCGGCCGCAGGGGAGCAACGGCCGGATATGGTCGGCCGGCCCGGAGTCAACCCTTTGCGCTATCACACGGTTCATCACATCACAAGGGAGAAAATGAATGAGCTGAAACGGATTGCCGACACGGTGGATATCAACGCGGAGCGTAATATCCGCATAAAAAATGGGTATGAGGTAGCAAAGCGCGATGGGACCTTTCCGTTTGGCCAATACCTTTTCAAAGAGTCTGAGCAGGAAGGAAAAGCAACGGCTCCGAATGCGGAAGACGTTGAGCGGATCACGAAGGCGATCTCGGAGGCGAAAAGACAGGCGGACTATGTCCTGCTGAGCATTCATGCTCATGAAATGAAGGGGGAATCGAAGGAGCTGCCAGCTGATTTTCTTGAAACATTTGCCCGCCTGTGCATCGACGCCGGGGCGCACGCCGTCATTGGTCACGGTCCGCATATTATTAGAGCGATTGAAATCTACAAAAACCGTCCGATCTTTTATAGTCTCGGCAACTTTATTTTCCAAAATGAAACGGTCACTCACTTACCGGACGATTTTTACAAAAAATATGGGCTCAGTCATGCCAACACGGTTGCCGACGCCCTTGATGCAAGATCCTTGCAAAATACGAGAGGCTATGTGACGCAGCCGGAAATCTGGGCATCGTATTTGCCATATTGGAAAATGGAAAATGGCGAAGTAAAGGAGCTGATGCTATATCCGCTTGAACTCGGCTTTGAAAAAACGCGCTACAACAAGGGAAATCCGGCGATTGATCGCAATAAGGAGATTTTGCTTACATTAAAAGAGCTTTCTAAGCCTTACGGAACGGAGATTGAGATTGAAGATGAGGTCGGTCGTGTCGTGTTGAAAGCCAGTGCGCTTGTCTGAGAATCAACGCAAATGAAAATATAGTAGGAGATGATGAAAAATGATTCCATCTGTAGCGTATCAGGAGCGTTTAGCCGAAATCATTGATAGCAAACGGGAGAAGCTGATCGGACTAAGTGATGACATTTGGGAGCTTTGTGAAACGAAATTTGAAGAATATCAGTCCGCCGAGCGGTTATGTCTCGCATTGGAAGAGGAAGGGTTTGAGGTTGTCCGCAATGCGGGAGGAGTCGCGACGGCGTTTACCGGGACATTTGGCAGCGGTGGCCCAACGATCGCCCTGCTCGGGGAATACGATGCCTTGCCGGGACTTAGTCAAAAAGCGGGGGTAGCTGACAAGGAACCGCTTCAGCCTGGCGGAAGCGGTCATGGATGCGGTCATAATCTTTTAGGAGTAGGAGCGTTGGCGGCCGCATTCGCCGTTAAGCACTATCTGGAAGAGCAGCGTATCCAGGCGACGGTCCGCTATTATGGCTGTCCCGCTGAAGAAGGAGGCGGAGGAAAGGCGTATATGGTGCGGGCTGGACTGTTCGATGATGTCGATATCGCACTGACATGGCATCCGATGGATGAAAATAAGGCAAATCATGCGACGATGCTGGCAACAGCGCAAATCTATTTTCAATTTAAAGGAGTCAGTTCTCATGCCGGCGCCAAGCCTCACTTAGGGAGAAGCGCCCTCGATGCGGTCGAGCTGATGAATGTCGGCGCCAATTATGTAAGGGAGCACATTATTCCAGAAGCAAGAGTCCATTACGCGATCACAAATACAGGCGGCTTTGCCCCGAATATTGTGCCGTCTGAGGCGGAGGTGCTGTATAAAGTGCGGGCGCCGGAAACAGGGCAGGTGAAAGAATTGATTGAGCGAATCACAAATATTGCGAAGGGGGCGGCATTGATGACCGGAACGGAAATGGAGCTGCAATTTGACGGATCCTCGGCCGAGCTGATCCCGAACTCCGCCTTGGCCGCTTTGCTAGCTGAAAATTTCAAAAAGATCGGGACTGAGCAATATACGCAGGAGGAAATTGATTTCGCCCGTACGATACAGGCAAGCTTTACAGAACAGCAGATGGACGTTGTCCGCCGCAATCAGAATAAAGCTATTTCAAATGACGTCACCCCTTTTTCAACGACGCTCGGCTTTATGCCGGGTTCGACAGATGTCGGGGACGTCAGCTGGAAAGTCCCGACAGGCAAAATTTACGCAACCACTTGTGCCTACGGGACTCCGTTTCATTCATGGCAGCTCGTGACCCAGGGAAAGTCATCGATTGCTCATAAAGGGATGCTCCTGGCCGGCAAGGTGCTGGCGGCAACAGCGGTTGATTTAATCGAACAGCCGGATTTAATCATTGAAGCGAAAAGGGAATTCCGTGAACAGCTCAACGGAAAACAGTACGAATCGTTAATCCCTGCTGATGCCAAGCCGTCACCGGTTAGAAAGGCGTAAAAACGATCATCGATCGAGGCCATGCCATGCTGCCGAGCCACTTTTTTAGAAAATATGCCATTTATGGCGGATTACTGTTTTTTGCGATTAATGGAATGGTTCAGCCTTTCTTTACGTTGTACGCTCAGGAAATCGGCGCATCGACGGCGGCAATTGGTTTTATGGTCACACTGCGGGCGTTGCTGCCGATCTTTATTGCGCTTCCCTCTGGTCAATTAATCGATTCAATTGGACCGATGAAAATGCTGATATTCGGTTGTTTTTTACTCGTGCTTTCCTTGTTTACGACGTTTATCGCCACAGGGCTGTGGACATTGGCTCTTTCGCAGCTATTATTAGGAGCAAGCATGGTGATCACGACTTCTTCCTTTCAAGTGATGGTATCAGAAGGTGATAAACGCGAACGCGACGGCAATATTAAAAAATACTCAATGGGGATGTCAGCTGGTGGAATGATTGGTCCGCTGCTCGGAGGCTTAATCGTCTCGCTTTTTGCTACGGATTTAATCGGGTATCGGATGTCCTTTCTTTTTTCAACGGCGGTGGCCGCGATCTGGTTGTTTGGTTCCATCGTTCTTTCACGTTATTATCCTCATCCTGACCCTGCCAAAGCCGCCGTTCAGCCGCGTGAGCTCCTCAAGGTACAAGGTGTCGCCAACAGTTATGTAAGCGGTGTTCACCTGACGAAAAACCGCGCTGTTCAATTTGGCCTGATCGGCACATTTTTAATTATGTACATTCAAGCAATCTATATGAGTTTTATGCCGCTTTACTTGCATGAGCTAGGTTATGGTACATGGATGATTTCAATCATTATCGCGGAAAAAGGTTTATCCGGTATACTGGCGATGCTTTTGCTCGGATGGGTGATGAAGCATGCGCAGCTTGAACGCATCTTGATTACGGCGGGAATGATTGCCGCTGTATGTGTAGCGATTACCCCATTGGTCAGCTTTCATATCGGAAGCATCATTCTTTTGGTGCTTGTTATGGGAGCTGCTGTCGGGATTAATATGCCTGTCAGCATGATGATTATGGTCAATCATACGAAGGATGCAGACAGGGGGAAAGTCATGGGATTGAGGCTTCTGATGAACCGCTTTTCACAGGTCATCAGTCCCGCCGCGTTCGGCTTGTTAGGGCATACGTTAGGGCTGACGGCTGCCTTTTATACAGGTGGTATTTTTCTTGTCAGCACGATGTGTGGCTTTTCGATTTTCAGTAGTCGAAAGTTGAAATTGACATCAGCTGACGGGGCCAATAAACAACAGCAAAAGCGGGTGCGGGCTCCGTAAAAATGATTCTTTACGAACCACCTGAAGGGGATATGGCGCAAGGAAAATCGACGCCATATCCTTTGTTTATTTTCAAGAATGACTCGACATTTTCTGTACCGATTCATATGTTTTATTTTGCGTGGACGGGGTATCGTAAGAGTAGACTGAAACAGGAGAGTGATATACGTGAGTAAGAAAATAGCTGTTGTCGTAACAGACTTATTTGAGGATTCTGAGTATACGGAGCCTGTCAAAGCATTTAAGGAAGCAGGTCATGAAATTGTGACGATTGAAAAAGAAAGCGGGACTACCGTCACAGGGAAGAACAAAGAAGCATCCGTAACGATTGATAAAGGCATTGACGATGTCAAACCGGCTGACTTCGATGCTCTCTTTATTCCGGGAGGCTTTTCTCCGGACATGCTTCGCGCCGATGATCGCTTTGTAACGTTCACAAAGCAATTTGCCGAAAGCAAGAAGCCGATTATGGCTATTTGTCATGGACCTCAGCTTTTAATTACAGCCAAAGTGCTGAAAGGCAGAGACGTGACTGGATATAAATCAATTCATGTAGACCTCGAAAATGCAGGGGCAAACTTGCATGACAAGGAAGTTGTCGTTTGTGGAGGAAACCTCGTCACGAGCCGGACGCCGGACGATTTGCCTGCCTTTAACCGCGAGTCGCTCAATGTATTGAAATAAGGATCGAGGCTGGGACAAAAGGGTGTTTTTTTACCTTTTTCCCAGCCTCTAAGCAATGAGCGGAACGGCCACGATCTTTTTAAAGCCCGTTGTGAGTGGATTTCTCACAACGGGCTTGTGGCGTGTGAAGCCATTGCCAATAGGTTCAAAGCTCGTTTTGTCTCAAGCTCTTTTTTTCGAAGGAAAGAAAGGGCGGCAAGCCGCTTTTCTTAAAGCAGGGCGAAAAGTTAGTCTCGTTTCTCTTTCGCTTTTATGCTAGGATTAAAAAAGATGTACGGACAACTTTTAAAGAAAAGAGGATGAGAACGATGACTCAATCTATTGCTTCATTTATTGATCATACAGCCTTGAAGGCAGACACAACAAAAGAGCAGATCATCACATTGTGTGAAGAGGCGAAAGCGTACCAATTTGCTTCTGTCTGCGTCAATCCGACATGGGTAAAGCTGGCTGCGGAGCTATTAAAGGATGAAGAAAATGTAAAAGTATGCACGGTAATCGATTTTCCTCTTGGCGCCTCGACAGCGGAGGTTAAGCATTTTGAAACCGTCAATGCGATTGAAAACGGAGCAGGCGAAGTCGATATGGTCATTAATATCGCCGCGTTGAAAGCGAAGAACGACGAATTCGTTGAACGCGATATTCGGACGGTTGTCGAAGCCGCTAAAGGGAAAGCTTTAACAAAAGTCATTATTGAATCATGCCTGCTGACGGACGAAGAGAAAAAGAGAGCATGTCAAATAGCGGTGCGGGCCGGTGCTGATTTTGTCAAGACATCTACCGGTTTCTCGACCGGTGGGGCGACGGTGGAAGATATCAGACTGATGAGAGAAACGGTCGGTCCTGACATTGGGGTGAAGGCCTCTGGCGGGGTTCGTGATTTAGAAGGAGCGCGGGCGATGATCGAAGCCGGTGCGACGAGAATCGGGGCGAGCGCGGGAGTCGCGATTGTTAACGGTGAAAAAGGCGAATCAGGCTATTAAGACGATTGACAGTTTTTGGGGATTTATTATATGCTTACGTGAGTATTATGAATGAAAAGCCGAGCCTGTATGAAAGGCATAGGACAAGCCTGACCTTAACGTGCCGATTAAGGAAGCGCGATATTTCGTGAAAGAGAGGGAGACTCAATGGAATATACGCCGGAGATGAAAAATCGTTTGAAACGGATAGAAGGACAAGTGAGAGGCGTTTTGCGATTAATGGAAGAAGGACAGGATTGCAAATCCGTTATTACGCAAATGTCGGCAGCGAAATCAGCGATGGACAAGGCGATGGCCTATATCGTTGCCAAAAATATGCAACACTGTCTGCTGGAACAAGTGGAAAAAGGCGAAGAGACAGAGGATGTCGTTGAACAGGCGATTCAGCTCCTTGTCAAAAGCCGCTAATCGTTTACAAGAGTGCGGGAAAAGGCGGGTGAGTCTGCGAGTCGATGTTAACGTGAGCAGTGGCGGGTTCTTCCTGCCAAGGGAGGAAGAAGGAGAAAGACCCTCATGTTCAGAAAATCGTCAACCGATTGTCAGGATTCCGCACCCCCGTACAAGAAAAAAGGTGGCACTCGCCACCTCAGACCGTAGACAAAACGCCTTTGAGAGATGACTCTCAAAGGCGCTTTTACGTTATTTTGTCTCTTTTGGGTTGGTGACTGACACTGGAGGATGTGTGTTTCTCCAGGGTCAGTTGGCTCATTTTTTCAGCAAAAGCAAGCATCGCCTGCATCCAACCCTTTCAGATTCGTTCAACGCCCTCCTGCGGAAAGCGTGACCCCATCCCGGGAGCGGGGTCGAAGCTCTGGATCGGGACAAATCCTTATACCACCTTTTTTCTTGAGGGCGGAACAGAAGCTGAGTTTGAGATAATAAAGGCGGCAGCTTTACGGGCCAGGCAAAAGGGAAAAACCACCTTTTTGTCTAAGCCTTACGCCAGTAAAAATCCGCCTGCTGCTCCTGTAAGGACAATGACCCACGGCGGCAGCTTCCAAAAGACAAGCATGCCAAACAAAATCGCCGCAAGGGCAAAATCAATAGCTGAGAGAATTGAACTCGTCCAGATTGGATGATAGAGAGCGGAAAAGAGAATCCCGACAACCGCCGCATTGACCCCCATTAACACTCCTTTGATCGTGGCGTTTTGCCGCAATAACTGCCAAAACGGCAAAGTCCCGAAAATAAGCAAAAATGCCGGTAAGAAAATGGCGACTGTAGCGAGCAGTCCTCCCTGCCAGCCATTGATTACCGCGCCGATATAAGCGGCAAACGTGAACAATGGACCAGGAACGGCCTGGGCGGCACCGTATCCAGCCAGAAACTGCTCTTCCGTAAGCCAGCCAGTCGGCACAAATTCCCGCTCAAGCAAAGGTAACACGACATGACCTCCGCCAAAGACAAGTGAGCCGGCGCGATAAAAACTGTCAAACAACGCTACCGCCTGCAGACTGGATACTTCCCGCAAAATAGGCAGAGCAACGAGTAAAGCGAAAAACAATGTTAAACAGCCCGCGGCAAACCGTTGCGAAATCGGGAATGTCCCTTCACTCTCCGAAGGTTCGATCGTTTGCCGGCGATAGAGCAGAAACCCGGCAACCCCGGCCGCCAGAATGACACCGACCTGGGTAAAGGCCGTTTGCCATAACAGCGTAACAATGAGCGCGAGGAGAGCGAGCGTCCTTCTTTGGACATCAGGTGTTAAATTTTTAGCCATTCCTAAAATAGCATGGGCAACGACAACGACAGCAACAATTTTCAGACCGTGGATCCAGCCGCTGTTCCCTAATCCAAACTGGTGCAAAGCTAATGCAAAAAGGATAAGAGCCACCACCGAAGGGAGGGTAAAGCCGATAAATGAGATAATTCCTCCCAATACGCCCGCGCGCATCACGCCGATCCCGATGCCAACCTGGCTGCTCGCCGGACCGGGAAGAAATTGACAGAGTGCAACTAAATCGGCGTAGCTTTTCTCATCGATCCATTTCCTTCGTCGAATATATTCTTCATGAAAATAGCTTAAATGGGCGATTGGACCGCCAAATGAAGTGAAACCGAGCCTTGTGGAAACAAGCAAAATTTCCAGCAAGGACTTGAACGTTGTCGTCCGGTTGTCAGGCATACTGATCACCTTCCTTTTACTCGTTTATTTCTTTAAAGAGTTCATATGCTTTCGCTCTCGCTTCGTTTAACACCAATTCCCCTTTAGCGGTTATCGAATAGTATTTGCGAATTTTTCCATCGACTTTCTGTTCTTCCTTCTCCAGAAGCCCATCCTCCTCCATCGAGTGCAGAATCGGGTATAATGTTCCAGCGCTGATCTGGTAGCCGTGCTCCTTCAATTCTTCCAGCATCCACAGGCCGAAAACCGGATGTTCCTTCGCATGATGGAGGATGTGAATGTGAATGAAACCTAAAAACAGTTTGCGCAACACTTTTTCCTCCAAAGCACCATTCTCCTTCCAGTAACTAGTGATATCGAAACCCGATATCGAGAATCTAACAAAACGTTTTATTTTCTGCAAGGGCGCCGGAACATTCTTAATAAAATCTTTACATGAATAGGAGTGAAGTGATGAAGGAAGGGAGGCAGAGAGGGGATGGTTTAAACAAGAAGAGCTTGAGTCAAAACGAGCTTTGACAAGTCGGCAATGGCTTCACACGCCACAAGCCGGTTGTGAGTGGGTTCCTCACAACCGGCTTTAAAAGATCGCGGCGGCTACGTTCATTGCTTAGAGGGTGGGTCTAAAGTATTTTACCTACATCACTATCTGAACAAATGAAAAAAGGGTAATCCGCCACTCCTGAAATATAACTCAATTTAGCTATTAATATCAGATATATGGAACGGAATCAATTTATCCGATTTGTCTCGGTGCCATTTCAGCGTTATAGCATCATTTGCTACATGTTGATTAATGAAAACAGACTGGATCGCCTGAACCGTTCGCTGTGTATCAAAAATGTTGAAAATGCTGAATGACCAATTTGTTTGCACAGTTAACTTTCCATTATCATTGAAAACTAATAAATCATCCGCTATAGGTTTAAAGAACACATTTTTAGATTTTATATCTGCATGAATGGTTGTATTCCAATCTCTGTCTGGATTTTCTCCATTGTAACTAATATCCCTGATCAGATTAACATTACTTAGTTCCAGACTGTTTACATTAGCTTGAAATGATGTAGTGCTTACTAATGTATTGATTAACAATACTGCTAAAATAACTACTACACTTACTAACATCTTTTTTTGTTTAAGGCCGAAGTTTAATTTTCGCACCATTTTCTCATCCTCTCTTAGTAAAAAATCTAAAGAAACATGAAAGCAGTCGCAAAGGACAATGACCATTTCTAAGTCCGGGTAGCTCCTCCCAGTTTCCCAACTTGATATCGTTGATCTTGACACTTGTAATTTTTCAGCTAATTGCTCTTGAGTTAAATGGTGGTCCGCTCTTAGCTTTTTGATTTTTCGTGATAAATTCATCATTTGTCTCCTTTCTGAGATTAGAATATTTGAGAGTGAAGGAAATGACTAGATAAGCTCTTTCACATCCTGATTTTTTCAGAGACAAGATTCTTGTCATCGTTGATATAGCAGCGTTTCTTAACCTTTTTCTTCACAGATCAAGACAATAGTAAAAGAGCACGATCCTCAAGTAGGAACAATGCTCTTCAAAAAAACCGTCTTTATTTATAGGATGGACATTTAAATACTAGGTTCCGCTTCGGGAAAGTGTCAAAATGTCCGCAGGATTGGCAATGGCACTTCTCATCAATTCCCGGCTCCGCGGTATTTTTTCACTCCGGCGTTCCAGAGCAGGACGGAGAGCGTTAAAAAGATCACACCCATCACCGGTGTCAGAAAGGCGTACCCATACCATTCTTCCCGCTCGAGGAAATAAGCGGCCGGGTAGACGCCGACGAAGGCGAACGGTAAAATCCAAGTGAGTACGAAGCGGATGACACGGTGGTAAATGTCGACCGGATAGCGGCCGTAGTTGCCGATGTTATACATCATCGGCATAATATCAGTGCGGCTGTCCGACCAGAAGCTGATGCTGGCAATTGAGATAAAAATACCAGCGTAAATTAGCGTGCCGCCGCCGACCATCGCAACAAAGACGAGCGCGTCATACCAGGCAAAGGACAAACCGAGAGTTGATCCGGCGTAGAGCATGATCACAATCCCGGTAATCACGCCGAATAACGATTCAAGCTCCATCCTTTCCAAAATAATTTGAAACAGGCTGTAAATCGGTCTTGTCAGCACCCGGTCGAATTCGCCTTTGACAATGTAGCGCTCATTGAAATCCCAAATGTTGAAAAACGCGCTAAAGAAGGCGTACGGGACGAGAAAAAAGCCATAAATAAAGATGATTTCCTCCCGGTTCCAGCCACTTAACAAAGTAGTATGGCCGAAGACGACTAAAATAAAGACAAAGTTAACCGCTTGAAACAATAAGTCTGAAAAAATTTCAACAACCGTATCGACGCGGTACGTGAGCCGTGTTTTTAAATATTGTGAGGCATATTGAAAGAAAATCGATAAATAGAACATCAGCTAACCTCCTTGCACGATCAGCTGTTTTTTCGCCAACATCCATAAAAGCTGAAGCGGGATCAGCAAAACCACTGCCCAAAACGCTTGCAGCAGGAGGGCAGTATACATTTCATTGCCGCTGAATCCTTCAGTGAAAATCATGCTTGGAATATAGCTGATCGCCTGAAATGGCAAATACATCATGACCGACTGGGCCCACAGCGGATAAAAAGAAATCGGGAGAAGCAGGCCGGAAAATAAATCAATCACGACTCGTTTCGCGCGAATCAAGCCCGAATTATTAAATAAGAAAAACGTTAAAATCCCCGTCAGCAAATTGATTTGTGTGTTGACAATAAAGCTGAACAGAAGAGAAACGAAAAAGAAGAGCCATGTCGTTGCGCTGGCGGAAAAGCTGACCGGAAACAGCAAAGCGACGATCACCATTCCGGGCACGGAAAAGAATAACAGACGAAAGATGCCCTCGCCGAGCGCCTGCATCGTTTTCATCCCTAAATAGTTGTAGGGCCGGATCATTTCAATCGCGACTTTCCCTTCTTTAATCTCCATCGCAATCTCGCGGTCGATATTATTGAAATAGAAGGCGCGCGCCATCCAGGCTACGGCGATATAGGTCGTCATCTGCAGCACGCTCAGTCCTTCAATGTCTTCCTTGCCGCCATAAATCGCTGTCCATAAAAAGTAATAGGCGGCGATATTAATGCTGTAGATTAAAATGCCGCTATAATAATTTGTCCGGTAGGCGAGCATCATCAAAAAGCGGATCCGAATCATTTCAATATAGGAATTCATGAGATCGCCATTCCTTCTTCATAAATCTTGCGGATAATTTCCTCTGTTGACACTTTGTTCAGGCGGACATTGCTGATCGGATTAGCCTCAATAACGGTGCTGATCAGCTTTGATACAGCGCGCTCATCGCCATTCAACTGAGCGAGCCACGTCGTTGCGTCTTTCTGTTCCCAGTAGACTTGCGGAAGCTGGGGCAGATTGGCAGCCGCGACGGGTTCAAGAAACTCGAACTCGACCTGCTTTCCTTCGACCGCCCCGGCCTGAAGCTGATCAAGTCGCCCGTCATAGACGATTTTTCCTTCATCGAGGAGCACAACCCGTTCACACAGCGCTTCGATGTCACTGAGATCGTGCGTAGTCAATAAAATCGTCGTATTGTACGTTTCATTGATTTCCTTTAAAAATTCCCGGATTTTCAGCTTGACGAGCACATCAAGCCCGATTGTCGGCTCATCCAAAAAGAGGAGCGGCGGGTTGTGGATCAGGGCGGCGGCTAATTCACAGCGCATGCGCTGGCCGAGAGAAAGCTTGCGGACCGGCTTGTCCAGCAACGGCCCGATGTCCAAGGTTTCAATCACATGGCTCATATGCGAGTTGTAATCTTCATCAGAGACACGGTATACCTTCTTTAACAGTCTGAAAGACTCCTGCACGGCAATATCCCACCAGAGCTGAGAGCGCTGGCCGAAGACAACACCGATTGTCCGGACGAATTGTTCACGCTCTTTGTGCGGATTCATCCCATTCACGAGCACGGTGCCTGATGTCGGCGTCAGGATGCCTGTCAGCATTTTGATCGTCGTTGATTTACCTGCCCCGTTTTCGCCGATATAGCCGACCATTTCCCCCTGCTTAATCGTTAAGGAAATATCATCGACGGCAGCCATCACCTTATAATTCCGCGTTAATAAATCGCGAAAGGCGCCAGTCAGCCCGGAGCGGCTCGAATACGATTTAAACTCTTTTCGTAAATTAGTAACCTGTATAATATTTTGCTTGATGTCCATTTCTCTTCCTCCAAGCTCTTACTCTATTAAAACAAAGTATAGTTTACCTCTAAGGAAGGATGACAGCAAGCATCTGGCCTGATTCCGTGACGATCGGACAAAACTTGGCGGCATATAGCAGCAATCGCTTTCCTCATAACGGGCTTTAAAAGATAGTAACGCTTGTCCAGCTTAGGGGCCGGGCAAAAGGCAACAACCTTTGGCCCGGCCTCGCTGAAACGGCACATACTGATTCAGATTGGCATGTTTTGGCATGTTACTGATTCTTCCACATAAGGTAGCGATACCGGATCGTGCAGCCGATGCAGAAGCCGAAAAGAGCAAGGAGTGCAGCTGCCGCGACGGCAATGCCAAAAAATAGAGTGAGTAGACCAGCGTTTAAAAGAGAACTGATTAACGCCAGCCCGAGGCAGATCGTCGCGATCCACTGGTTGAAGAGCTGCTGCTGGCAGTCCTCCTGAATATAGGAAAATAGAGGCTTTCTCAGAAAAGGTCTTGTGACTTCAATTAGTGGATTGCGCTTTCTCAGCAGAGTAATGACGCCATTCAGAAAAGGAAGCAGCAAGATCCAGTGTGAAAAAATCAGACCGGCGGTAACGGTGACCACGATAAAAAGCTGGTTCAATTGGACGAGAGGTTTTGGAATTCCCAAGATGTCACCTCCTTATGATTGTCTGGTCTTACTGTCCCGCTAACGGAGATCAGCATGCAGCCACTCGATAAAGCGGGTAAATGGTGTGACGAAAAATAGCATAACGAGAGAACAAACGACATTAAAGATTAAACTCGCATGCGCCAACTGCATCATCGGTGTTGAAGTAAGGCTGCTGGCAAGTTCACCGAGCCAGCCGATTAAAGGAAGAAACAGGAGCACGCCAAGTACATTTAACCAGATGTTAGCATAGGCGACCTGCTTCGCGTTTTTACCAGAACCGATACTGGCGAGATAGGCGGTGATACATGTGCCGATGTTTGCGCCGAGCATAATGGCAATGCCGGCCGACAGTTCCAGCAAATGATCATTCATGAACCCCATCGCGATAGCGGTAGTCGCCGTGCTTGATTGAATCAGCGCCGTCAGGACAGTGCCGATGCCGATACCTAACAGCTCGTACTCATTCGTTAAGTCAAAAAACGCATGGACAAACGGGATCGTTGCCAGCGGATAGGCGAGCTGCTCCAGTCCGTTCATGGAAATAAAAATACAGGCAAGGCCAAAAAACAAGCAGCCAAATGAGTAAGCGGCAGAATGAGGCAACAGCAAAAAAAGCAAGCCTAAAAGCAGGAGCGGCCCAATGAAGAGGGTAAGGTCAAGTGCCAGCAGCTCGGTTGTCATCGTCGTGCCGATATTCGCTCCGAGGATGATGCCGATTGAGTTTCGGAAGCTGAGCAAGCCGGCAGCGACAAGGCCGACCGTCATCACCATAATCGCCGAGCTGCTTTGCAGAACCGCTGTCGCGAAAGCCCCGATTAAGAGCCCCATCCAGGCTGTGCGCGTCATCCGTTCAAGCAGGGATTGAAACCTGCTTTTTCCCAGGTGCAGCAATCCGGCGCGCATCACCGTCATCCCAAATAAAAATAAAGCAATAAAAACAGCAAGCAAGGAAAATAACTCTTTCATGACGCCACTCACCTCTCTCTTCACTCTATGGACAATCGCTGACAAGCATGACAAAAAAGGAAAAAAATCTATGAAGCAGCGAATGGAAGGAGCGGCGCGAAAAAAGATATTATTTTACTCACGAATAAAGGGGAGATAAAGATGATGAAATCGCCTTTTTTTTCGCTTATTTCCTGATTTTAAGTTGACCAGCATATCTCTCTATATTATAATGCTATAAGACGTGCATGAAGAGGTGTATGTCTTGAGTTGGTTGTTTCGGAGGGAGGGAAATATAATGGCAGAAACTCGTGTTCGCAAAAACGAATCGATTGATGCTGCACTTCGTCGCTTCAAGAGATCACTCTCTAAAGAAGGAACGTTGGCTGAGGTTAAAAAGCGCAAGCACTACGAAAAGCCGAGTGTGAAACGCAAGAAGAAATCTGAAGCAGCAAGAAAACGTAAGTTCTAATTGGTGAGAGGGTGTTTCCATTGAATCTTCTTGAACGTTTAAATCAGGATATGAAGACTGCGATGAAGAACAAGGAAAAGCAAAAACTCTCGGTCATCCGTATGGTAAAGTCGTCGTTGCAAAACGAGCAAATTAAGCTCGGACGTGAGTTGACAGACGATGATAGCCTTACGGTGCTTAATCGCGAACTGAAACAACGCAAGGATTCCCTCCATGAGTTTGAACAAGCAAACCGTGAAGATTTAGCTTCCAAGCTACGTGATGAAATTACTGTGCTTGAAGACTATATGCCAGAGCAGCTTTCTGATGAAGAGGTTTCGCAGATCGTTCAAGCAACGATTAAGGAAGTCGGAGCTACCACCAAAGCAGATATGGGTAAGGTCATGGGAGCAATCATGCCGAAGGTTAAAGGAAAAGCTGATGGTGGTCTTGTGAATCGTCTCGTGCAACAACACTTATCATAACATATGACACAAACGCTTCATCTCTTACAAAACGGGGGATGAAGCGTTTTTTGTGTAAGGCGATTTGATAAAGAAAAAGCTAGAGGATAAAATAGTTTTGAAAGAAGTGAAACCATCCATGCCGGTTATTCGTAACAAGAAGGTAAGAAAAAAAGAGAGGAGGGAAGGTATGGGGGAAAGGCGTCAGTGGCTGGCTGTGTCCCTGTTGCTGTTTGTCGTTGTCTGCTGCTTCCTTGTTCCGGCATCAGCTGTACATAGCAATGAAGAGCAGGGAGACGGACCACTCGTTTATTATATCCCGGTGGAACAAACCGTTGAGCGCGGGCTGGAAGCTTTTATGAAGAGGTCGTTTGAGACGGCGATTGCCGAGGGCGCGACACATTTGGTGCTTGAAATGGATACCCCGGGGGGAGCCGTCGATGCAGCGGGAGATATCGCCACGCTCATCCAGGAGACGGACATTCCTGTCATTACATTTGTTAGAAGCAAGGCGATTTCAGCGGGGGCTTACATCGCGCTGAATACGGATCAAATCATTATGACGCCGAGGGCAACGATGGGGTCAGCGAAGGTTATTGACGGTGCGGGAAATGCAGCCGAAGAGAAAACGCAGTCATACTGGCTTGCGGAAATGCGCGGAGCAGCTGAATTAAACGGGCGCGATCCGGTCTATGCGGCGGCGATGGCCGATGAGCGGATTGATCTGCCTGAACTTGGCGCCCCCGCCGGAGAGCTGTTAACCTTAACCGCCGATCAGGCGCTGGAGATCGACTATGCGGAAGCGATTGTGACGAGCCGCGAAGAACTGTTGGCCCATCTTGGCTTAGAAGATGCGGTTGAACGCGAGATGGAGATCGCGTTTGCCGAACAGTTGGCGCGCTTTGTTACCCACCCAATCGTTATCCCGATCCTGTTGTCAGTCGGCAGTCTCGGCCTGGTACTCGAATTGTATTCACCCGGGTTCGGGATTCCGGGCATTATGGGCATTTCAGCGTTGCTGCTATTTTTCTTCGGTCATATGTTTGCCGGTTTTGCCGGACTTGAAGCACTGATTCTGTTTATCATTGGCTTTATCCTGATTTTGGTTGAGATTTTTGTTCCCGGGTTTGGAATTTTCGGTTTGCTCGGGGTCGGAGCGCTAATCGGCGGGATGCTGCTGGCATCGTTTTCGACGACGCTCATGTTGATTTCTCTTGCGATTGCTTTTGTTGTAACGGCGATTGCCGCTCTCTTTATTTTCCGCTATTTCGGACAAAGAGGGCCGATGAAAAGGGTGATCCACACCGATTCGACCAGCACCGAAAAAGGCTATATTAGCAATGTGACAAGATCAGAGCTGATCGGCGCCAAAGGGGAAACGCTGACTCCTCTTCGACCATCAGGTTCTGCGATTTTTGGCAAGGAACGGCTTGACGTCGTTACCGAGGGAAGCTATATTGGACAGGGAAAGCAAGTAGAGATCGTCTATACCGCCGGATCTCGAATTGTGGTACGTGAAGTAAAGGAATGAAGAAAAGAGGAGGAATGTGAAAGATGCCATTGGATATTACGATTTTAATCGGGCTGGCAGTCATTATCATTTTGTTAGCGGTGCTGTTTACATTTGTACCGGTCATGCTGTGGATTTCCGCATTAGCTGCAGGAGTTCGCATCGGAATTTTCGAGCTTGTTGGAATGCGCTTACGTCGTGTTATTCCAGCCCGCGTTGTTAATCCGTTAATCAAAGCGGTCAAAGCGGGTCTTGATCTTAGTACGTCAAAGCTTGAAGGGCACTATCTTGCCGGAGGGAACGTCGACCGCGTCGTTAATGCGCTGATCGCCGCACAGCGTGCGAATATTGATCTGAGCTTCGAGCGTGCGGCAGCGATTGATCTTGCCGGGCGTGATGTGCTTGAAGCGGTACAAATGAGCGTTAACCCAAAGGTTATTGAAACACCGTTCATTGCCGGTGTGGCGATGGATGGGATTGAAGTAAAGGCGAAAGCACGGATTACGGTGCGAGCCAATATTGACCGCCTTGTCGGGGGTGCCGGTGAAGATACGGTTATCGCCCGTGTCGGGGAAGGGATTGTTTCGACAATCGGTTCGGCCGATAACCATAAGAAGGTGCTTGAAAATCCGGATATGATTTCGCAAACCGTCCTTGCAAAAGGGCTCGATGCCGGAACGGCATTTGAAATTCTCTCGATTGATATTGCCGACATTGATATCGGTAAAAACATCGGGGCAGAGTTGCAAACCGATCAGGCGGAAGCCGACAAGAAGATCGCTCAGGCGAAAGCGGAAGAGCGTCGCGCGATGGCCGTAGCGAAGGAACAGGAAATGAAAGCGAAGGTCGAGGAAATGCGCGCGAAAGTTGTCGAAGCGGAAGCCGAAGTACCAATGGCGCTTTCAGAAGCATTGCGTAAAGGCAACATGGGCGTCATGGACTATATGAATTATCAAAACGTGATGGCCGATACCGACATGCGTGATTCGATCAGCAAAGCAACAGATGGCAACGATTCTCATGCAGACAGAAATCAATAAGAGATGTCTCCCCAAGATGATAAGGAGGAGAACGCATAATGGAAAATTTGCTTAGTCTAATCTTCGAAAATATCTTCCTCGTCTTAATCATCATCGGCGGGATAATCAGTTTCCTCGGCCGTTTAGGCGGCAACCAGAATGAGCAGCAGCGGCAGAAATCACGACCGCAGCAGCAACGGTCCGGCCGTCCGCAGCAGGGCCAGGGGAAAATCGACTGGCGTGAGATTTTCCAGCAGGAGGAAGCGAAGCCGGAACGTCCGCGCAGGTCGACCTATGCCGGTCCAAGTGGCTTGGAGGAAGAACAGCCCCGGCAGACAGCTGAGGTGCAGTTTGAGAGTCCGATCGCCGAGATAGAAGAGGAGCAGCGGCAGCTGAAGAAGCGCTACGAGGAGGCGCGTCGCCGGCAGCAGCGGGCAGCTGAGGCGGCCAGGAGCAGCGAGCAAACGCCACAAAACGGGCAGCTCGATCTTCAGTTAAACCGTTTGTCCAACAATGAGGCGATGAAAGCTGTTATCTGGGCCGAAGTGCTTGACCAACCGCGGGCGCGCAAGCCGCATCAAACGTTTCAGCGTCCCCGCTAATTCAAAAAAGCAAGTCTTACTGGATTGCATCCAGTAAGGCTTGCTTTTTTTGTTGTTGAAATGATTCGGTGCTCTAACAAAGGGGTCAAGCACTTCACCTTCACCGTGGAAACGGCGCGGAGGACCAGCGATTGAGAGAAGTCACTTTATGAGATTTGAGTGCTATCCCACGCCGCTTTCACATAAAGATGAAGGAGAGGGGGTGCAGGATAAAATGAAAAAGGTTAGGCAGCAGCTGACAACATGGATGACAAAGCAATTGCAGCTTCCCGCTGATGTCATGATGGACCTGCCACGGATTACGATGATCGGACAGCTTCATATTTACATCGAGAATCACCGTGGGGTCTTGCGCTTCTCGAATCAGGAGCTTAGATTGCTCTTGAAAAATGGTCACCTCTTAATCAAAGGAGATCACTTTGTCATCAAGACAATTTTGCCTGAAGAATTGTTGCTGGAAGGAAGAATTGATCAGGTTCTGTATATAGATGATACCAATACATAAGTGACGTATACCGAGCGTTAAAGGAGGAGACAATTAACAATGAATGCGACTATGATCAACCTGATGCACGGCTATGTGCGTGTCAGCGTCGATGGCGCTTATCCGGAGAGACTGCTTAATCGTTGCATCGAGGAAAAGATTACAATTTGGCACATTCGCCGCATTAGCGAGAATCGGATTGTTTTCTATATGTATGTAAAGGATGTCAGGCGGTTAAGGCCGCTGCTGCGTCTGACAAGCTGTAAGGCGACATTTATTCAAAGGCGCGGCGGACCGTTCTTTTTCAAGCGGATGCTTGGACGTTCCGGCTTTGTCGCTGGCCTGTGCGGCTTCTTTATCGTGATGTTCGTCTTATCCAATATGATCTGGCATATCGAAATTAAGGGTGCTTCTCCACAGGTTGAGCATGAACTGCGCCAAGTAATGACGGAAATGGGTATCAAGCGGGGCGCATTTCATTTCTCGCTTCCGAGCGTCGAATTAATTCAGCGCGATGTAACAGAAGCGGTGGCCGGCGCGACGTGGGTCGGCGTCCGGAAAAAAGGGACGACCTTTGAGTTCGAGGTCGTCGAGCAGCAGCTGCCTGAGGAAGCGGAGCGTCACAGTCCGCGGCATCTGATTGCGACAAAGGAAGCGGTCATTCATGACATTTTCGTTGAGCACGGCCAGGCGATGGTCAAGCCGAATGATTTTGTGCGCAAAGGCGATATTCTCGTCTCCGGATATATTGGTAAAGAAGGCCGGGCGGAAGTTGTGCCGGCACAGGCGGTTGTACGTGGGGAAATTTGGTACAAGTCAACGGTTTCCATTCCTCTTGAGACGGTGTTCACGACATTGACCGGCGAAAGACAGACAAAGCATTATGTAACATTTTCCGATGTTAGTGTGCCGATCTGGGGCTTTTCGCGGCAAACGTTGGAGCAGTATCAGCCTTTTGAGCAGGAAACTCCAATTCGGATCTGGAAATGGACGCTTCCGTTAACGTATAAACGAGTTGATTATTATGAAACAGATCAGTATGCCCGCTCGTATACAAAGGAGGAAGCGATCGAAGCAGCAAAGGAACGGGCTCGTGTCGATTTAGTGAAGCATTTACCAGAGGAAGCGGAAATACTTGGCGAAAAAGTTTTGCACGAAGCCTTGGGGAATGGTAAAGTTAACTTACAGATTCATTACCAAGTACTCGAAGATATTACATCGGAGAAGCCGATTATTCAAGGAGATTGAGTCTATTGTCAGAAACGAAAACCATTCAGCTAGAAGTGAAGAATGCGAGTGAAACCCAGGCACTTCTCGGTCCGCATGATCGACATTTAAAGCGGATCGAAGAATTACTTGCTGTTACGCTTGTGACAAGGGGAGAGGAAGTCCTTGTGACAGGTGAAGCAGAAAAGGTCGCGCTTGTTCATTCTATTCTTGCAGCTTTGATTGAACTGATTAGAAAAGGCATAACTGTATCCGAACGGGATGTGGTTTACGCGGTACAGCTTGCTGAGACGGATCGTCTTGATGAGCTGAATGAGCTCTATAATGAAAAAGTTGCCGTCAACGTTAAAGGGAAGCCGATCATGGCCAAGACGCTCGGTCAGCGTCACTATGTGTCGGCTATTCAAAAGAAGGATATGGTTTTTGGAATCGGACCGGCTGGTACAGGAAAAACCTACTTGGCTGTCGTAATGGCGGTCACTGCCCTTAAAGAAGGGCGGGTCAAGCGGATTGTCCTGACGCGGCCGGCGGTCGAAGCAGGTGAAAGCCTCGGCTTTTTACCCGGCGATTTAAAAGAAAAGGTCGATCCATATTTGCGTCCCCTTTACGATGCCTTACACGATGTCCTTGGCGTCGAGCAGACGACCCGCTTAATGGAGCGTGGAACGATTGAAGTCGCTCCGCTCGCCTACATGCGCGGCCGGACGCTTGACGATGCGTTTGTTATTCTGGATGAGGCGCAAAATACGACGAAGGAACAGATGAAGATGTTCATTACCCGTCTCGGCTTCGGCTCGAAAATGGTGATTAATGGCGACTTGACACAGATTGATTTGCCAAAGGGCAAAAAGTCCGGATTAAAGGTCGCGATTGACATTTTAGCTGGAGTGAAGGATATTGCTTTTATTTATTTACAGCAGTCTGATGTCGTGCGCCACACGCTTGTTCAGCAAATTATCCAGGCCTACGATCAAAGCGAGGACGAGTGAGGAAAAATGGAAAGAGAAGACGTCTTTTTAGAGGAGGCGCTTTATACGGAAGAGGCTGACTCGAAACTGGTTGTCATTTGCGCTGTTTGCGGAGATGATGCGGAGGCAGCCTCTTTTCTTCAAAAGTAAAAGGGATACTAAAGGGGAACCGGGGTGAATTATCATGAGAAGACGCGCACCGATAGATCAGCAAAAATGGTGGAAACAGCTTCGCGATCATCAGTATATTCGAACAATCCTTTTTTTTATCATGGGGATTCTTCTTTACCTGCTTATGCTGGGCAGCGTGATTCCGGACACGCTCGATGTGCGCCTTTCGCAAATCGCTGATCGGGATATTCGGTCTCCTATTACCGTAGAAAATAAAGTGGAAACGGAACGACGGCAAAATGAAGCGATTGATGCCATCTCTCCTGTCTATGACCAGAAACGTGAATATGCGCAAAACCAGGTCGTCAAAGTCAATGATATTTTTGAGCTTGTCATTCAAGTGAAAAATGACTATGAGACAGCCGCAGCGGAGGCCGAGACGGAACGAGAGCTTTCGCAGGAAGAGAAGCTGAATGAACAGCTCGCTCTTGTCGAGCAGGAGCTTTCTGATGGGACAAGCAATGATCTGAGCGAGGAAACATTGCTGACGTTGCTTGCTGCCTCGCCTACGCAGCTGCAAATTGCCAGGGAAGCGACTTCCAATGCCGTATATGAGATAATGAGTGAGCGGATCACGATTCGGGATCTCACTGAAGCAAAGAGTAACGTCAGCAATCAAATTGCGATTTCCACCGTCAGTAATCGCTTATTGCAAGCGATGATTGAAATCGCCCAATTTGCGATTATTCCAAACTACATTTATGACGCCGAAGCGACTGAACGACTGCGCCAGGAAGCGGCAGAAAGTGTCGAGCCGGTCATTATCCGCGAAGGGCAGCTGCTCGTCGAAGAAGGAGAGATTATTAATCATGATCTCTATGAACAGCTTCGCCTCGTCGGTCTGTTGGACGATTCCTTTAACATTTATCCGTACATCGGACTTGCGCTGCTCGTCGTGCTTATTATCAGCATGCTTGCTTATTATGTGAATGAATCGCAGACGTCCGTTCAACGAAATAACAGTCATCTGCTGATGTTTACGCTGATTTTTATTTTGACCGTTTCGTTGATTAAAGTCACAAGTATTTTAGAAATCTTTCAAGTTCAGGGGATTGGCTATGTTGTTCCAGTTTCCTTGGGAGCGATGCTGATTACGCTGCTGATCCACACCCGGCTTGCGATCTTTTCAAGCATCATATTTGCCGTCATCGGCAGCGTGCTTTACAGTGATCCGAACAGCGCCGGAACGTTTCATTTCACTTATGGCTTTTATATGCTGTTCAGCTCGTTCGCTGGCGCGTATTTTCTAAGTCGTTCCACGCGGATTTCGCGGATTTTACTGGCGGGGCTGTTTGTTTCAGCGATTAATATTATCGCTGTAGCATCCTTGCTCTTTTTGAAAACTGTGCAGAGCAACTGGTTCGAGCTGGGCATGCATATCGGCTTTGCCTTTTTGTCCGGCTTCACGGCAGCCGTGCTGACAATCGGACTTCTGCCATTCTTTGAGGCAGGCTTCGGCATTCTGTCGACGACTAAGCTGATTGAATTATCCAATCCGAATCATCCGCTGCTGCGAAAAATTTTAGTCGAGACACCGGGAACGTATCATCATAGCGTCGTCGTTGGCAATTTGTCAGAAGCAGCCTGTGAAACGATAGGCGAAAACGGTTTACTCGCCCGGGTCGGCTCCTATTATCACGATCTTGGAAAAACAAAGCGCCCTCATTTCTTTATTGAAAACCAGATGAAAATGGAGAATCCGCATGATAAAATATCACCACAGCTTAGTAAAACGATTATTATCGCCCATCCGTATGATGGGGCTGATATGCTGCGGGAATACAAAATGCCGAAAGAAATTATTGATATTGCCGAGCAGCATCACGGAACGACATTATTGAAATATTTCTACCATAAAGCGAATCAGGATTCTGATCATCCATTGCCTGAAGAGCAATTCCGCTATCCGGGACCGAAAGCGCAAACGAAAGTAGCCGCGATTGTCGGGATTGCTGACAGCGTCGAAGCGGCTGTCAGGACGATTCAAAAGCCGACACCTGATAAAATCGAGTCACTTGTCCGGAAAATCATCCAAAGCCGTCTGGAGGACGGGCAATTCGATGAATCGGATCTTACGCTGAAAGAGCTGGATAAAATTGCTGTTTCCATCTGCGAAACGTTAAAAGGGACCTTCCATCAGCGGATTGAATATCCGGAGGATGCAAAAGGAAAGGGAGACAAAAAATGAAGCTAACTGTTGATATGAATGATGAAACGTCGACAATCACGGAAGCCCAGCAAAGCCTCGTGCGAGAGCTGCTGAAAAAAACCGCTGAACTTGAAAAGCTGGAAGGGGAGACCGAGGTGTCGGTTACATTTGTCAGCCTTGAGCGTATTCAGGAGATCAACCGTGACTATCGCGGCAAGGATCAGCCGACAGATGTCATCTCTTTTGCCTTAAATGATCAGGATGAAGAAGAGCTTGAGGTCGTCGCTGAAGGTCTTCCGAATGTATTGGGGGATATCATCATTTCGGTTTCTCATATCCGTTCCCAGGCCGAGGAGTACGGTCATTCCTTTGAACGGGAGCTTGGCTTTTTAACAGTGCATGGGATGCTTCATCTGCTCGGCTATGATCATCTCACTGAAGAAGAAGAGAAAGACATGTTCTCTCGCCAAGAGGATATCTTGAGCGCCTATGGACTTTCGCGATAGAAACAGAAGAGGAGTCAAGCGGTTACTGGCAGCCTTTGCTTTTGCGTTACAGGGAGTCCGTGATGTGGTCACCCATGAGAAGAATATGCAGCTTCACTTGATCATCGCAGCCGCTGTTCTTGCGCTGGCAGGTTTATTAAGGCTCCCGCTTTTGCACTGGGTTCTTCTACTCTTGGTGATAGCTGGAGTCTTTGCCTTGGAAATGATGAATACAGCAGTGGAGCGGGTCGTCGACCTTTGCACTGAGGAGTTTCACCCGTTAGCCAAGCGGGCAAAGGATATTGCCGCCGGTGCTGTCTTCATGTATTGTTTGTTTGCCGTCGTGATTGGTATCATCCTGTTTCTTCCACCAATCCTTCGACTGCTGAAATAGGACGGGCTGTCGTGAGTGTCAAAGAGTCTGAGCGAAAGGAGCAACCTCCCGTGTGGAAGAGGTTTCAGAAAAACATTATTGCTGGTATTATCTTTTTATTGCCGGCTATTGCAACAATATATGTCTTACAGCTCCTGTTTGGACTGGTGGATGCTTTTCTCGGTTCCTTCATTACAGGAGTGCTGAAGGCGTTAAATATTATCACAACGCATGATGGACGCATTTACTTTCTTGGCGTCTACACCCCTTTCTCTGAACGGCTTCTCGGCATCGGTTTTGTCTTGACCATTCTTTTAGTGACCTGGGTTGGAGCGATGCGGCTGCAGGGAAGGGGAAAAGGGATTTTCGGCTCGATTGACCGGACATTTCGTAAAATTCCGATTGCCAATTCGATTTATACTTCCGTTGAGCAGGTGATTCATGCGTTTGCCCAGGAACGAACCTCGTTTAAAAATGTGGTGCTGGTGGAATATCCCCGTAAAGGTCTTTATACGGTGGGCTTTCAGACGGGAGAGTCAAAAGGCGAGGTTCAACGGCTGACGGCGAAGGACTGCATTAATATTTTTCTGCCGACAACACCAAACCCGACCTCCGGCTGGCTCGTCCTTGTGCCGAAGGAGGATGTCATTGTGCTCAATATGTCTGTTGAACAAGGACTAAAGTTTATTATTTCAGGCGGGGTTGTCGTCCCTCCTGATCCGGGATCGGTTGTTGATCAGATGGAAACAAAAGTAGATGAAGCGAACATGGTCATTCATGTGCGCTCCAAGCGAAAGGATGAAAAAGAATGACCACCGACCGACAGTTAATCGCGGAAGCCAAGCGTGCCCGCGAGCAAGCGTACGTACCTTATTCAAAATTTCCGGTAGGAGCTGCGCTTTTAATGGCAGATGGCACGATTTATCATGGGGCGAATATCGAAAACGCCTCCTTCGGCCTTACCAATTGTGCAGAGCGTACCGCATTGTTTAAAGCATATTCAGAAGGAAACCGCGATGTGAAGGCAATCGCCGTCGTCGCCGATACAAACCGTCCCGTTCCGCCCTGTGGGGCATGTCGCCAGGTAATGGTGGAACTGTGCCCTCCTGATACGAAAGTAGTGTTAACCAATTTAAAAGACGACATCGTCGAGATGACGGTGGCAGAATTGCTCCCCGGAGCATTTACAGCGGAGGATATGGATGAGTAATCAAACAACATTTAAATCAGGCTTTGTCTCAATTATTGGCCGTCCGAATGTAGGGAAATCGACATTGCTAAATTATGTAGTCGGACAAAAAATCGCGATTATGTCTGACAAACCGCAGACGACGCGCAACAAAATTCAAGGTGTCTATACGAGTAACGAGGCGCAAATTGTTTTTATTGATACGCCGGGGATTCACAAGCCGAAGCACAAATTGGGCGACTTCATGATGAAGGTCGCGCAAAATACGCTCGGTGAAGTCGACCTGATTTTATATGTCGTGGATGCGGCAGAAGCGTTCGGACCTGGTGAGGAGTTTATTATAGAACGACTCAAGTCGGCCTCCACCCCTGTTTTTCTCGTCATTAACAAAATCGACAAAATTTCACCCGACGATTTGCTCGGTGTGATTGAAACGTATCGGACGAAACATGATTTCAAAGAGGTGATCCCGATTTCGGCTTTGCAGGGGAATAACGTTCCGGCTTTAATGGAGCAGATTACGGAATACCTTGATGAAGGGCCGCAGTATTATCCGAGCGATCAGGTGACAGACCACCCGGAACGCTTCGTCGTCGCTGAATTAATCCGCGAAAAGGTACTTCATTTAACGAGAGAGGAAATCCCTCATTCCGTTGCAGTGAATGTCGAGCAAATGAAGCGGCGGGAAAACAACGATACCGTCTACATCGGGGCGACGATCATCGTCGAGCGCACCTCACAAAAAGGAATCATCATCGGCAAACAGGGCGCGATGCTGAAAGAGGTCGGCAAACGGGCCCGCACCGACATCGAAACCCTTCTCGGCTCCAAAGTCTATCTCGAGCTCTGGGTCAAAGTCCAAAAAGACTGGCGCAACAAACCAACCCACCTCCGCGACTTCGGCTTCCGCGAAGACGAATATTAGGCAAAAACGCCACAGGGCGCCCTATCCCTGTGGCGTTTTTGCCTAAGAGCGAGCGAAGCCGGCGCCAACTCGAAAGTGAAAAAGATGGCAGCGGCTTCGTTCTGCGCAAAGCCTGTACCAAAGTAAGACGCTTTGGTACAGGCTGTAAAACATCGGCGCAGACTTCGCACGCTGCTTCAAGCCTGAAAAAAGGTGAAAACCAACCTTTTTATCTCAGGCTTGCGCCGCGGAGTCGCTCCCAATTCGGAAACAGGGCGCTCTATCCCTGTGGCGTTTTTGCCTGGGCGAAGGGCCATTGTTTTTTTAAAAGAAAACGATTATGATGAAAGAAAGCAAGAAAAATTTGTCATTGTGTCGTTGTCAAGAGCGGTCAATTAGCAATATTTCCTTAACATGATTACAGGTAAACAAGGTCATCATACAAGTATAGAGCGTTGACGTTTATGACGAAAGGTGGAAACTGTATGCTCGATTTTTCCTGGAAAATCTTTTCAATGACGGGTAATCTGGATACGTACTTGTTAATGAAAGAGCTTGAACGTGAGTCGGACGATCAGTTTGGACAAGAGGACACGGAGGAAAGTGAAGCATTTGACGCTCCAACCCATTAAAAGGTATTGACACCTCACAATCAGACCGTGTGGTGAACCTCAATGATGCAAAAAGTAGAAGGAATTGTGATACGGACAACCGATTATGGAGAATCAAACAAAATTGTCACCCTATATACACGGGAATTCGGAAAGATAGGTGTCATGGCACGAGGGGCGAAAAAGCCGAAAAGCCGGCTAACGGCGGTGTCGCAGCTCTTTATTTATGGAACCTTTCTCTTTCAGAAAAGCACCGGACTCGGAACGCTCCAGCAAGCGGAGATCATCGATTCCTTTAAAGAAGTCAGGCATGATCTGTTTTTGGCGGCCTACGCGGCCTACATCGTCGAAATGACCGACAAGCTGACGGACGAAAAGCAGCCGAATCCGGCGCTGTTTGACCTTTTAGCGAAGACGCTTCATTATATCGATGAAGGGATGGACCGCGACGTCCTGCTGTATATTTTTGAAATGAAAATGCTTGCCGTAGCTGGAATTCGCCCGGAGCTTGACCAATGTGCAAGCTGTGGCCGCGCCGATGAGCCGGCTGCTTTTTCGGTTAAAGAGGCCGGATTTTTATGTGAGCGCTGCTTGTATCGCGATCCGCATGCTTACCGGTTGACGACTCAAGTAGCGAGGCTGTTGCGGTTGTTTTTTTATATTGAGCTAGATCGGCTTGGACAAATTTCCTTGAAGCCGGAGACGAAACAACAGCTGAAAACGATTATTTCCAGCTACTACGATGAATACTCAGGGTTGAAATTAAAATCAAAGCGGTTCCTTGAACAGCTTGAGCGCATGGACTTCCCGCCTTCATAAATATTGACAGAGCAGTGGAAGTTCAGTTATGATGCTACTAAATGAATAACGTGCGAAGAAGGAAAGAAGTACTTGTCAGCAAGTAAAGAAAGCGAACCTAGGATGGTGTGAGCTAGGGATTTACCCTGATAAAGGAAGGCACTCCCGAGCACAGAATGGTAAAGTGATTTAAGCGGAAGCTCCGTTTAAATAAATAGGGTGGAACCGCGGGAAACAAGCTCTCGTCCCTATGTCATGCGCATGACATAGGGATGGGGGCTTTTTGTATGAACAGAAGAGCCGCTTGGCGCTTTTTCGATACTTCAAGGAGGGTTTATTGTGAATGTACAAACGATGATTTTAACGTTGCAACAGTATTGGTCAAAGCAAAACTGCATGATTATGCAAGCCTATGACACCGAAAAAGGAGCCGGAACGATGAGTCCGTTTACGCTCTTGCGGACGATTGGACCTGAACCGTGGAATGTCGCCTATGTTGAGCCATCGCGGCGGCCGGCTGATGGCCGTTACGGTGAAAATCCGAACCGGCTTTATCAGCATCATCAGTTTCAGGTAATTATGAAGCCGTCTCCTTTAAACATCCAGGAGCTGTATCTTGACAGCTTGAAAGCACTTGGCATTGATCCACTGGAGCACGATATCCGCTTCGTTGAGGATAACTGGGAAAATCCGACGCTCGGCTGTGCCGGATTAGGCTGGGAAGTGTGGCTCGATGGGATGGAAATTACTCAGTTTACCTACTTCCAGCAGGTTGGCGGACTTGAAGCAAATCCTGTTTCAGCGGAGATTACATATGGACTGGAGCGGCTCGCCTCCTACATTCAGGACAAGGAAAATGTCTTTGAGTTGGAGTGGGTCGAGGGCTTCACATACGGCGATATTTTCAAGCAGCCGGAATATGAGCATTCGAAATATACGTTTGAAGTGTCGGACAGTCAGATGCTGTTTACTCTTTTTGGTACGTATGAGCAGGAAGCGAAGCGCGCGCTGGACGAAAACCTTGTTTTTCCGGCCTATGATTATATTTTAAAATGCTCTCACACCTTCAATTTGCTTGATGCGCGTGGAGCGATTTCGGTGACGGAACGAACCGGCTATATTGGCCGTGTTCGCAATCTCGCCCGGGCTGCGGCGAAGATTTATTACGACGAACGGGAACGTCTCGGTTTTCCAATGCTGAAGAAGGAGGGAGAAAGCCATGAGTAAACAAGATTTTCTGTTAGAAATCGGAGTCGAGGAATTACCGGCTCGCTTTGTCACCAGCTCAATTGCGCAGCTGCAGGAGAAAATGGAAAAATGGCTTGCCGACGAGCGGCTTGATTATGAAAACATACAGGCCTTCGCTACGCCGCGAAGATTAGCGATTTTGATTGAGGGGTTGGCTGACAGTCAGCCGGATATTGAGGAAGAAGCGAAGGGACCAGCGAAGAAAATTGCGCTTGACGAAGACGGAAACTGGTCAAAGGCGGCCCAGGGCTTCGCTCGCGGACAAGGTGTAACAACCGATCAACTTTTCTTTAAAGAAGTAAAAGGAGTCGAGTATGTGTACGCCAACCGCTTTATTGCCGGCAAAGAAACGCGTGACCTGCTTCCGGCGCTGAAGGAGCTGATTTTAAGCCTTCATTTTCCGAAAAATATGCGCTGGGGAAGCCATGAGCTGCGCTTTGCCCGTCCGATCCAATGGCTGATCGCATTGTATGGTACCGAGGTAATTCCGTTTGAGATTACGGGGATCGAAACCGGAACGACAACGTACGGCCATCGTTTTCTCGGAAAGAAAATTGAACTGAAAACGCCGAAAGAGTATGAGCAGGCTTTACTGGCGGAATACGTCATCAGCCGGCCGGAGGAGAGAAAGCAGGCGATTCGCAGTCAGCTAGAAGAAATGGCGGCGGAGAAAAACTGGGTCATTCCGATTGACGAGGATTTACTGGAAGAGGTTCATCATCTCGTGGAGTACCCGACAGCGCTCTCCGGCAGCTTTGATAAGGAGTTTCTCGCTTTGCCGAAGGAAGTGCTGATTACCTCGATGCGGGAGCATCAACGTTATTTTCCGGTCGAGAATCAACAGGGAGAGCTTCTGCCTTATTTCGTCACCGTCCGCAATGGTGATCATAAGCATTTGGACAATGTCGCGCGCGGAAATGAAAAGGTGCTGCGGGCCCGTCTCGCTGACGCCGACTTCTTCTATCAGGAAGATCAAAAAGTAAAGATTGAAGATGCCTTGAAGCGTTTGGAGAACATCGTTTATCACGAAGAGCTCGGCTCAATCGGCGACAAGGTTAGACGGATTCAGGAAAGTGCTGATAAGCTGCTCGCCGCTCTTGAGGCCGATAGCCGGACAGCTGAGGTGACACGGCGGACAGCGGAAATTTGCAAATTTGACCTCGTGACGCAGATGGTCTATGAATTTCCGGAGCTTCAAGGCCGCATGGGGGAAGTGTATGCTGAGCTGGCGGGGGAACAAAAGGAAGTTGCCAAGGCGATTAATGAGCATTATCAGCCGCGCTTTGCCGGAGATGCGAGTCCAGCGACTCTTGCCGGAGCGGTTGTCAGCATCGCCGATAAGCTCGATACGATTGTGACTTGTTTTGCGATCGGTCTGATTCCAACCGGCTCCCAGGATCCTTACGCGCTCAGACGGCAGGCGGCGGGAGTTGTGCAAATGGTTACGGATCATCAATTGGAAGTCGAGCTTGAAGATTTGATTGAAATCGCCTTAGCTGTTGCCGAAGAGCAGAAGCTGCTGAAGCGTCCGCGTCAGGAACTCAAAGAAGAGCTTGTTCAATTTTTTGCGCTGCGGGTAAAAGCCGCCCTTCAGGAAAAAGCCGTCTCCTATGACGTGATTGATGCGGTGTTAGCCGAGCGGATCGGTCATATTCCGACGCTGATCAACAAGGCGCTGCTCATCGGGGAAAAGCACGACCAGCCTGATTTCAAGAAGGTTGTTGAAGCGCTCAGCCGAATAACCAATATCGCCAAAAAAGCGAGCGGTACTGGGGAGATCAACGAAGAGAAATTTGAGAAAAAGGAAGAAAATGAGCTGTATTCGTCTTATTTGACGGTAAAAGACGGTGTTCCACAAGCGTTAGCTGAAGGGAAAGTGGAGCAGGCTTATCAGCTGCTTGCTGACTGCGAACCGGTGATTCACCGTTATTTCGATCATATTATGGTCATGGCGGACGATGAGGCACTTAAAGCAAACCGTCTTGCGCAAATGCATGCTTTTGCAGAAGTAATTCGTTCATTTGCTCATTTTCAGGCGCTCGTGTTGTAAAGAGGAAGAGGCTCAATCGTTTTACTTCTGAGAATAATCATATATAATAATTTTAGATTAGAAGGGCACGGTGCGTGCTAAGGACGGTGAGTAGCTATCGAACTAACAAGCCGGCAAGAAACTATTGTAGAAATCGTCAAAAATAATGGTCCGATTACGGGAGAGCAAATTGCAGAACGACTTTCGTTAACAAGAGCGACGCTGCGTCCGGATCTCGCCATTTTAACGATGGCCGGATATTTGGATGCCAGACCGCGAGTAGGGTACTTTTACACAGGCAAGTCCGGAACTCAGCTGTTAGCTGAGAAGGTTAAGCATATAACGGTGAAGCATTATCAGTCGCGTCCGGTTGTCGTGCAGGAAGCGGCTTCCGTTTACGATGCGATCTGTACGATGTTTCTTGAAGATGTCGGCTCCCTGTTTGTCGTCGATAAGCAGGCGACCCTCGTCGGCGTCCTCTCGCGAAAGGATTTGCTCCGGGCGAGCCTCGGGAAGCATAGTCTCGAATCGATCCCGGTCAGTATCATTATGACGAGGATGCCGAATATTACGGTCTGCAAGGCAGATGATTTGATTACCGAAGTCGCCAAAAAGCTGATTGATAAGCAAATCGACAGTTTGCCGATCGTGACAGAGGTTGATTACGGTTCGGGCTTTGAGGTGACCGGACGGATTACAAAGACGAATATTACCGCGCTTCTTGTTGATTTGGCGAATGATGAAATGATTTAATGAAGGGCTCGGACAATCAATTATTGGAAGAAGCGAGGGAGGTCATGATGGAAGGAATAAAGCAACGTCCTGTCGTGTACGTCGTTTCCGATTCAGTTGGTGAAACGGCAGAGTTGGTCGTCAAAGCAGCAGCAAGCCAATTTAGCGGGGCAGGCTTGGAAGTTAGACGTATTCCCTATGTAGAAGATAAAGCAACGATCGAAGAAGTGATCATTCTCGCCCAGCAGGCAAGGGCGTTGATCGCGTTCACGCTCGTCGTTCCGGATATGAAGAATTATTTACTGGCAAAAGCGAAGGAAGTCAATGTCGAGACAGTCGACATCATCGGACCGATGCTGGAAAAGATCGGCGTGATCACGAATGAGGAACCACGCTATGAGCCAGGTTTAATTTACCGCCTCGATGAAGATTATTTCCGCAAAGTCGAAGCGATTGAATTTGCTGTCAAGTATGATGACGGCCGTGATCCACGTGGCATTGTCCGGGCGGATTTAGTGTTAATCGGCGTTTCACGGACATCAAAAACTCCGCTTTCGCAGTATTTGGCCCATAAACGCTTAAAGGTGGCCAACGTCCCGCTTGTTCCGGAAGTGGAACCGCCGCAGGAGCTGTTTTCGATTGCGCCGAAAAAATGCGTCGGGTTGAAGATCAGTCCGGAGAAGCTGAACGACATTCGGGCGGAGCGTCTGAAAGCGCTCGGTTTAAAGGCGCAGGCAAATTATGCCAACCTAGACCGGATTAAGGAAGAGCTGAAATATGCGGAAGAAATTATGGAACGGATCGGCTGTCCGGTGATCGACGTCTCGAATAAAGCGGTCGAGGAGACGGCGAATCTGATTTCCAGTATGTTTCAGAAGTAGGCGGGGGTTCTCTGGGGAGGGATCAGATGTCTCTCGGAGAATGGCAATGGCTCCGTTCGCTACTCGACTAGAGAGGAGAACTTCACTCTTCTCTAGTCTTTTACATACTGTAGCGACTCCGCACATTGCTTCGGGCTTGCTCCAAAAGGTAAATTTCAACCTTTCGGAGCAAGCCCTTAATCTTTTTGCTAGTCAAAGGAGGAAATGTTGCGTATAATAAAGAATTGTGATTCTTATTGAATTTTAAACGCATAAATTGAAAAAGAACAAATAAATTTAAAAAGTCAAGACTTTTTCTTCGTTTTTTGGAAATGATAGTAAAGGTATAAGAGCAAATGAGGAATAAATTGGTTTGTTCGACAAAAATCAACGCATTTCTTTTATTTTAGGGCAGGATTTTTGAAGGAGGTGTTGAATTCAACTACCATGAATCCTTCATTGCAAACATTATATGTGGATGCTGATGCGTGTCCGGTGAAAAATGAAATCATTGACACGACTCAGGCTTTTCAGTTGAATGTTATTTTCGTATCTTCCTACGCCCATCATATTAAGGCGCCGTCTTTCGTCAAAATCGTAACGGTGGACAGTGAGAAAGAAGCGGTGGATTTATATGTGATGAACCGCATAAAAAAAGGCGACCTGTGTGTAACCCAGGATCACGCACTCGCTTCTATCTTATTGGCAAAGGGAGCTGTTGTATTATCGCCGCGCGGTCATCTTTATTTAGAAGATACGATTGATCAAATGCTTGATGCTCGTTATGTTTCACAAAAACAAAGACGCATGGGGGCGAAGACAAAAGGGCCAAAAGCTTTCACAAAGACAGATCGTTTGCGATTTGCCCGGCAGCTTAAGGAAATTCTTGCAGAAAAAGCAGGAAGATCGCAAAAAAGCTCGAATGTTTAAAGACTTGTGAAGATGTAAGTTGGTGATGACACAATGAGCATTCGGATACCTGAAGAAAAGGTGGAATTGATAAGACGCTCGTCAGATATTGTTGAGGTGATTGGCGAACATGTCCAGCTGAAAAAACAAGGACGGCAATACATCGGTTTATGCCCTTTTCATGGCGAGAAAACCCCGTCTTTCTCTGTTTCTGCCGATAAGCAGCTTTATCACTGTTTCGGCTGCGGGGCGGGAGGAAATGTTTTTTCGTTTTTGATGGAGCTGGAAGGTCTGACGTTTGTTGAAGCGGCACAACAGCTGGCAAAGAGGGCAAATATTGATTTGCCGGACATCGTCGTAAACCGGGGAGCTGACAGTAAGGAAAACGGTCCGCAAAGCATCATGCGGGCAGGCCATGAACTGGCGGCGAAGCTCTACCACCATGTCCTGACGTTAACGGAGGAAGGCAAGGCCGGACGGGAATATGTCTCAGAGCGCGGTTTTACAAAAGAACAGATCGAGCATTTTCAGATTGGATTTGCGCCGGATCGCTGGGATGCCCTGACAACGATCTTGTCGAAGCGGCAGTTTCCTCTCGACATCATGGCGCAGGCAAGCCTGCTCGGCACCCGCCAGCAGGACGGCGGCCATTTTGACCGCTTCCGGCAGCGATTGATGTTTCCGATTTGGGATGGACAAGGAAATGTCATTGCCTTTGGCGGACGCACCGTTTCCGGAGAGCAGCCGAAGTATTTGAACAGTTCGGAGTCGCCGATCTTTCAAAAAGGAAGAACGCTTTACGGCCTTCATTTAGCCCGTCCGACGATGCGCAAGGAATCGACAGCGGTGCTGTTTGAAGGGTATGTCGACGTGATTGCCGCCTGGGGCGCCGGAGTGCGCAACGGAATCGCGACGCTCGGCACAGCCTTAACAGAGGAACAGGCCAGGCTGCTAAGGCGAAATGCTGAAACGGTCATCCTTTGTTATGATTCCGACCAGGCCGGCACAGATGCCGCTTTTCGCTCGGCAGGTCTGCTTGAGGAGGCAGGCTGCTTTGTGAAAGTGGCGCAAATGCCTGATGGCCTTGATCCCGATGACTATATTCGAACTTACGGCGCTGAACGGTTTCAATCGAATGTAATAGGGGCTAGCCTGACGATGATGGCTTTTAAAATGCGCTACCTTCGTCAAGGGAAAAATCTACAGCACGAAGCGGACCGAATGCGCTATATTGAAGAGATCCTGACAGAGATTTCTACCTTGCAGCGCGCCGTCGAACGCGACCACTATTTAAGACAGCTGGCGGATGAATTTTCCCTGTCGCTTGAAGCGTTGAAGCAGGAGCAAATTCAGATTTACCGCTCGCGACGCAGGAAAGAGCAGGCGCACCGGACGGAGCAGAGAAAGCCTGTTCCAAAGCATTTTGAAAAGAAAAAGCTGCTGCCGGCCTATCATAATGCCGAACGGCTTCTGTTGGCTCATATGCTGAGGGATGCTGAGATTGCCGAGCGCGTCCAGGAACGGATCGGCGGTGAATTTAATATTGATGATCACCAGGCAATTGCAGCGTACCTGTTTGCTTATTACGGAGAAGGCCATCCGCCGAATCCGGGTCACTTTATTCAAGAGCTGGCCGATGAGCGGCTGAAACGCATCGTAACTGAGCTTGCCATGCTCCCTGTAAATGAGAATTGCCAGGAGCAGGAATTGCTTGATTATATGGCTCAGATTGAAAAGTACCCAAAAAGGGTACAAATAGAGCAAAAGGAATTGGAGATGAAGCGGCTGGAGGATCCTGTAGAAGCAGCCAGGCTTCTTATGGAAATCAATCGCCTGAAGCAGGAGCTTCATTAAAAGAATCGACCCCGGCATGTAGCTTTAGTTGTGAACAATGGAAGGAGGGGATCGAATGGCAGATAAACCAATACGCCCACTAGCGGAAGGTGAGTTGTCGATCGATCAGGTGAAAGAACAATTAGTCGAGACAGGAAAGAAGCGAGGAGTTTTAACGTATAGCGAGATTACAGAGAAACTGGCGGCGTTTGATCAGGACTCCGACCAAATGGACGAGTTTTTTGAATACCTTGGCGAACAGGGTGTGGAAATACTAAATGAATCAGATGACGTCCCGAATATTCAGCAGGCGGTCAAAAATGAAGAAGAATTCGATCTGAATGATTTGAGCGTGCCTCCAGGGATAAAGATAAATGATCCGGTCCGGATGTACTTAAAAGAAATCGGACGGGTTCCATTGCTTTCTGCCGAAGAAGAAATTGAATTGGCAAAGCGGATCGAACAGGGCGATGAGGAAGCGAAGCGCCGTTTAGCGGAAGCGAACCTCCGTCTCGTTGTCTCGATTGCCAAGCGTTACGTTGGCCGGGGCATGCTGTTTCTTGACCTGATTCAGGAAGGAAATATGGGTCTGATCAAAGCCGTTGAAAAATTCGACTTTGAGAAGGGCTTCAAATTCAGCACATACGCAACATGGTGGATTCGTCAGGCGATCACGCGGGCGATCGCGGACCAGGCGAGAACGATCCGGATTCCGGTTCACATGGTGGAAACGATTAATAAGCTGATCCGCGTTCAACGTCAGCTTCTCCAGGATTACGGCAGAGAGCCGACGCCGGAGGAAGTGGCGGCGGAAATGGAATTAACGCCTGAGAAAGTGCGTGAAATTCTGAAGATTGCTCAGGAACCTGTCTCTTTGGAAACGCCGATCGGGGAAGAAGATGATTCCCATCTTGGTGATTTTATCGAGGATCAGGAAGCGCTCGCTCCTTCTGATGCGGCGGCCTATGAACTCCTGAAAGAACAGCTGGAAGATGTACTTGATACGCTGACCGACCGAGAAGAAAATGTACTGCGCCTGCGCTTCGGGCTTGATGATGGCCGGACGCGGACATTGGAGGAAGTCGGAAAAGTATTCGGCGTGACACGGGAGAGAATCAGACAAATTGAAGCAAAGGCTTTACGCAAGCTTCGTCACCCGAGCAGAAGTAAGAGACTGAAGGATTTTCTTGAATAGAATGTTGCTAATGTGTAAAAAGGGTCAGATTCCGACTAATGCAGTGTCAGAGTCGGCCCTTTTTTGTTCCCTTATCAGGTAAGGCTTGGGAGGAGAAGGGATGAACGAGCAAAGAAAAACAACGATTATCAATGAAATCAAATACTGGAAAAAGTCAAAGCTGTTACCGGACCAGTATTGTGATTATTTACTCACGCTTTACACAGAAGGAGAGCACGATATTGAGCCGGAGCCGGAACAGAAACGCTCGCTTCATCTGCGCTTTCAGCCGAGTCGGACGCTTCTCATATGTATCATGGTGCAAGCGTTGTTCTTGTTGGCTCTTCTTGTCATTTATTTTACAGAGTTTCCATTGGGATTGCAAATTTCCACTGGGGTATTTTTTACAATCGCCATTATCCTGCTGGCTAATCGAACGAAACGGCAGACGCTTGCTCTTTCGTATTTGTATTTGCTGGAGGCCGCTGTGCTTCTCTTTTTACTGACGATTCACGCGGTCGTGACAATGTTTGCCGGGGAAACGCTCTACATTGCGCTGGCGACCTTTATTCATTGCCTGGCGTGGTTTATGATCGGCTGGAAATGGAAGCTTCGGTTCTTTACGATTGCCAGCCTGCTTGGCGGTCTGCTCCTGCTTTACTTTATATTTCGTTAAAAGAGTGACAAAAAACGCAAATCTGCCGCAGGCCCTTTCTTTTGGAATCAAATTCAAGTAAAATGAGAAGGGTAATCTTAAGCGTCTACATAAAATTGTTTGACGACAAGCGTTGAACGTATGGTGATTAAAGGAGGATTTAAGAATGAAGGGAAGACCATTAATGCCTTTCGCGATCACAGCCATTATCGGGATTCTTCTTATGGTGTCGCTCTCTTTCATCGGGCTAAACGAGCGGGCTGAAATGAACGCAGACGGTGAGGAAGCAGAAGAAATAGAAGAATTTGAAGATCCGATTGCAGAAGGTCAAGTGTTGGCTGAACAATCATGTATCGCCTGTCATGGCGGCGACCTGAGCGGTGGCGCAGGTCCGGCTTTAACTTCGCTTGAAGGGACATACACGGTTGAAGAGATTGCGAACATTATTCAAAATGGACAAGGAAGCATGCCTGCAACTGGTTTAAACGAAGTTGAAGCAGATGCGGTCGCGCAATATCTATTATCAATTTCTGAATAAGGGTTGCGGCAAGGCGAATGTCATACGGAGCAGGCTGTTTGCTGCTGTACCCGGTTAGAAACAGATTCCTGCTCAGGGATGTTTTAAAAGGACGAGAGCCTTTTGAGACATCCCTTTTTGCATAAACGGCCAGACAGCAAGTACAATGGAGGAGAGGAGCATTCCTTTCTGTTTTAAAAAAACAAGTAAAGCAACAGGTGATGCTATGAATGAAAGACAATTATCAAATAGGCTCATTAAAGTAGCTGATTATGTCCCGCCAGGAGCAACCGTAGCGGATATCGGCTCTGACCATGCGTATTTGCCATGCTATTTATGCCTGCAGCATGCCGGCACGAGAGCGATTGCCGGGGAAGTGAATGAAGGGCCGTTTCAATCGGCGAAGGAGCAGGTGGCGCGTACGGGCTTAAGCGGACGGATTGATGTCCGCAAAGGCAACGGACTTGAAGTCATTGAGCCCGGAGAAGCCGATGTCATTACGATTGCCGGCATGGGAGGCAGTTTAATCACTTCGATTTTGGAAGAGGGCAAGGAGAAGCTTGAAGGCGTGTCACGTCTCGTTTTGCAGCCGAACGTCGCCGCGGAAGTGATCCGGGCCTGGCTAAGAGCGAATCAGTGGGTTTTGACCGCTGAGGAAATTTTAGAGGAAGATGAGAAGGTGTACGAGATCCTTGTCGCGGAACGGGGCGATGATGCGGGCCTATACGCCGGGGACGTCGAAAAGAAGCTTTTGCTCGGCCCTTATTTACTTAAGCAGAAAAACGAAGCCTTTCAAAAAAAATGGCGTCACGAGCTGACGAACTGGAAACGAATTCTCGACCAGCAGGCTCGCGCGACCGAAACCGAAGAGCTGCGGCAAAGGCAAAAGCAGCTGCAAAACCAAATTAACATAGTAGAGGAGGTTCTTGGATGACAAAAGCAGTTAATGGACAAGCATTGATTCAGCATTTTGAAGCGTGGTCGCCAAAAGCATATGCCGTTGAAGGAGATAAAATCGGCCTGATGCTCGGCACGTTAAACAAGCCTGTACATAAAGTAATGGTCGCGCTCGATGTGCTGGAAGACGTGATCGATGAAGCGATTGAAGAGCAGGTTGACTTCATTATCGCTCATCATCCGTTACTCTTCCGGCCGTTGAAAAAAATTGATCTGACGACCGCGCATGGCCGGATCGTTGAGAAGGCGCTTAAGCATGACATTACGATCTATGCCGCCCATACAAATTTGGACATTGCCAAGGGCGGTGTCAATGATATGATGGCAGAGGCGCTTGGCCTGAAGGAAACAGATGTGCTTGCCCCGACTCAGACCCAGCAGCTGAAAAAGATCGCCGTCTTTGTTCCGAAAACCCATATTGAACAAGTTCGGCAGGCGATTAGCCAAGCTGGGGCAGGGCATATCGGCGCATACAGCCATTGTACGTTCCAAAGCGAGGGCACCGGTACCTTCAAGCCGTTGGAAGGGACAAATCCATTTATCGGCGAACAGGGCAAGCTGGAGTATGTCGAAGAGCTAAAGCTGGAAACAATTGTGCCCGCTGAGCGTCAGAATCGCGTCATTCAGGCGCTGATCAAAGCCCATCCATATGAGGAGCCTGCCTATGATATTTACCCGCTCGATAATCAGGGAGACGTGCTCGGGCTTGGAAGGATTGGCAAGCTGGAGGAAGCGGTCAGCCTCGGTGAATTTGCGGAGCAGGTAAAGGCAGCCTTTGAGGTGAGCGGCGCTCGCGTCGTCGGTGATTTGGCGAAGCCGGTGCAAAAGGTCGCCGTGCTTGGCGGAGATGGCAACAAGTATATGAAGGATGCGATTTTTAAAGGAGCTGACGTCATCGTAACCGGTGACGTGTATTACCACGTCGCCCACGATGCGATGATGGACGGGCTGGCGATTGTCGATCCGGGTCATAATGTCGAGAAGGTGATGAAGGAAGGCGTCAAGCGCTATTTAGAGCGCTTCATTGCTGAGAAAGGCTATCAGACGACGGTCATCGCCTCAAGCCGAAATACCGATCCTTTTACATTTGTCTAGTCGAATGAGGACTGGATGATGTATAATGAAAGCGAACTGGAAAACTGCAGCTAGGGTTCCGCTGATGAAAGGTCTGTGACCGAGGGCTGCATCTTTTGCAAAACGTAAAAGGCACCTATTGACATAAAAGGTCCGAGGGGAAAGGTTCAGTGTATTTGTGATGCGCTGGGATCTTTCCCCTTTTTTGTCGTGTCAAAAACGTGCTTGCAGGAAGTGTGGAATCATTGGGAGACAGAGGAGGAGAAGGATGAGAATAGACGATATTAGACCGGGAGTGGCGATGATCGTGTTCAACGAGCAAAACGAGGTTCTTTTGCAGAAGCGGGGAGATGTAGGCCTGTGGGGGCTGCCTTCAGGACATGTCGAGCGCGGAGAAACGGTGGAGGAAGCGGCGATCAGGGAGATGAAAGAAGAAACGAATCTTGAGGTGGAAATTGTCAGGCTGATCGGTGTCTATTCGGAGCCGGAATCTCAAGTATTCGTTTATCCGGATCAGCGGGCTGTTCATTTTGTTACCGTCTGCTTTTTAGCAAAGGTTGTCGGCGGAAAGCTGAAAGGCGACGGGGAAGAGACGATTGATGCAACATATTTTCCAACTGATGCGCTGCCTCAACAGCTGCTGACGATGCATCCACAATGGCTCAGCGACGCTCTCGCCAACAAAGAAGCGGCGTTTATCCGCTGAAAAAAAGATAGCGCACAAGGTGAAAAAGACGATGTGCGCTATCTCTGAAATTATTATTATTTTTTCGCTTTTACCTTCGGAAGAATTTTCTGAAGGGTTACTTTGCGTTCACGGACCCATGTTGAAGGGTCATGTTCGTCATAGCTTTCAAGAAAGCTGATGACTTCCTTTGTAATCGGAGTCGGGGTTGAGGCACCTGATGTCACGCCGACGGTCTCGACGCCTTCGAGCCATTCGAGCTGCAGCTCGGTCACATCGCCGATCCGGTATGCGGTCGTTCCGGCAATTTGCTCCGACACCTGCGCCAGACGATTTGAGTTATTGCTTTTTGGATCGCCGACGACGATCACAAGGTCGCAATCCTTTGCTTGTTCCGCTACAGCCTCCTGCCTCACCTGGGTCGCGAGGCAAATTTCATTATGCACCTCGGCCGTTGGAAAGCGTTCCATCGCCTTTTTCATAATTTCACTGACATCCCACTGGCTCATCGTCGTTTGGTTGGTAATAATCAGCTTGTCGGTTGTCAGCTGGAGCTGTTCGACATCGGCGACAGATTCGACGAGATGGACGGCATGCGGCGCTACACCAATCGCCCCTTCCGGCTCAGGGTGGCCTTTTTTCCCGACGTAAATAAATTGATACCCCTCAGCCTGCTTGTCTCGAATGAGGTCGTGCGTCCGCGTTACATCGGGGCAGGTTGCGTCGACGACGGTCAGTCCCTTTTCCCGTGCCAGCTTCCGCACCTCCGGCGATACGCCGTGAGCGGTAAAAATCACGGTCCCTTTTTCAACCTTCTTCAAAATTTCGACCCGGTTTGGTCCATCTAGTGAAATAATCCCGTCTTCTTCGAAGGCATCAGTCACGTGCTGGTTATGAACAATCATCCCTAAAATATAAATCGGACGAGGGAGATCCAGGTTGGCCGCAGCCTGACGTGCCAGCACCATTGCATCAACAACACCATAGCAATAGCCGCGCGGGGATATTTTTTTTACTTTCATTGTAGGCCTCCTAGTCGCTCTGTTCGTAACAGGGCATACTTGTGACTGTTCAGTTCATTAAGAAATTCCCTGAACATGACAGCACCATCCGTTATGATAACGAATGGTGTCTATTATGTCTTCTTCAATTAGTATAATAGAGATTGCTTTTCGTGACAATGATTACGCTTGTTTGACTTCCTGCAGGGCCGAGTCAATAAATTCGTAGGCCTGCTCTTCGGTCATATCGTTCATCAGAATCAGTTCACTGGCAATCATTTGTCTTGCTTTCTGCATATGGTTTCGATCTTGAATATGGAGGCCGTTTGCCCGTTCAGTCTGCTTTCTGGATAGAGAGGAAATCAAATGGGCGGCGTCGATAATGCTGCCGCTTTTAAGAAGGTTCTCCGTATCACGTGAAAAGTGACTTGTAGATGGCGGAATTTCCGGTCCGTTTTGCAGCGCTTCTACAAGTGCATCTAATTCCGAAGGATCTATGACTTTACGCAATCCGGAATCCCCAATGCGATTTTCCGGCAGCATAAGCTTTACATCCACGAGCGGGAAATCAAGAACGAAATATGAATGTGTCTCACCTAAGACATCCTTCACTTCAATATCTTGAATCGTACCGGCACCGTGATATGGGTAGACAACATGGTCACCAACTTTAAACATGAGCATTCCTCCAATCGAGTAGTAGTTATAGTATACCACAAAAAAAAGCAAAAATAAAATTTTACTACTCCGGGTTGAAGGTTGTCAATAAAAAAGTAAGCAAAATGGGCTAAAATTTCAGAGGAAGCTGAAATTGCCGTCAATCGCTAAATATAGAGCTTCGGTAACGGCATTCCTTCAATCGTTTTCTTTTCCGGCTGCTTGGGTGCTGGCTCCGGCGTAACGGGTACTGTTTCTTCTTTCTCTTCTTCGACCGCCAGCGGTAAAGTCGTCTCTTCGGCAGCGGTTTCCTGCTCATCAGAGGAGCTTCTCATAATTCGCCAAATGGTCGGCAGGTTGCGAACGAGCGGGCCGTATTGCTGCACCATCGGCACTACTTGCTGGGTCAGGCCGAGAACGCGCTGCGCATTCGTCAGCATCGTCGTCCAGTTAATTCCCCCGGCTGCGGCAGAACCTGGACCTAAGCCGACCGCTCCGCCTATTCCGCCCGCGCCACCTCCGAATAAGCGCGCCAATAAGCCGCCTCTAACGGCCTGCCCGCCTCCCATCAGACCGGCAGCGGGGAACTGTCCGAACTGGCCGGCGCCGGGCGCGAATGAGCCTGCCTGTGACATCATGCCGCCCATCGCAGGCGGAGGCTGCATTGGAATCGGGCCAAAAGGAGGACCAAAAACTTGCTGCATACTGATCCTTCCTCCTTTCGTCATTTTTTATAAGGTCAGAAAATATAAGAAAATATCAGGTTGATGTGAAGAAACGTGCCGGCTCGTGCGCTACGCAGGTCAATGTCAAAAGAGCTTGTAACGGCTCCACACACCGCTTCTTAGAAAGGACGCTACATGGTTTTTCTGCTATAAACGTCTACACTCTAGTCATATGCACGAGCCCTTCAAGTGGTGAGGGAAATGAGAAAAGGAAAGGGCTCGAAACAAAACGAGCGTTGCCCGGGGGCCAGCCAAAAGGTAAAAACAAGCCTCTTCATAAGTAAATTAGCCACAGTATGGCAAACTATGATAAAATGAACCATTGCAAACAGTATATTTCGCTACGGTTTTAGCTGGAAGGAACATCGAAATGATGAATGAAAGTAGGAAGGTACATGATCTCAAAAAATTTTCAACGATTTGAATTAAAGCCATTTTTAATAGAAGCACTCGATGCGCAAGGCTTTTCCATGCCGACGGAAATCCAGGAAAGGCTGATTCCGGCGATTGCGAACAAGCGGGATGTCATCGGACAATCACAGACGGGAACGGGAAAAACGCTTGCTTTTTTACTGCCGATGTTAAATCGGATTGATCCGGAGAGAGCAGAAGTACAAGCCGTCATCACCGCGCCGACGCGTGAGCTAGCCTCTCAGCTGTTTCAGGAGGTAAAGAAGCTGCTTGAATTTGATCAGGCAGGCATTCAGGCGAAGCTGCTCGTTGGCGGAACCGACCGGGCGCGAACGATTGAAAGCTTAAAGTCCCAGCCGCAGCTCGTTGTCGGGACAGCCGGCAGACTGGCCGACCTCGTCGGTGAGGGCGCGTTAAAGGTTTATACGGCAGACATGCTCGTTGTCGATGAAGCTGATCAAATGCTTGATATGGGCTTTATCGAAGAGGTTGACCGGGTAGCGTCACGGATGGCTGAACAGCTGCAAATGATGGTCTTCTCGGCGACCGTGCCGGAAAAGCTTCAGCCATTTTTAAAGAAATATATGCAGGATCCGCGCCATGTGCACGTTGAACCGAAGCATGTGACAGCTGTTAAAATCGAGCACAGGATCGTCCCGCTCCGCCATCGTGAGAAGCTGAGCTTCATCGTCGAGCTTGCTCAATCGTTAAATCCGTATTTGGCGATTATTTTCACGAATACGAAGGAGCAGGCCGATGAAGTCGCTGACGCGATGCTTGCCGCTAACCTGAATGTTGAACGACTTCACGGCGGCTTGCAGCCGAGACAGCGTAAACAGGTGATGAAGCTCGTTAACGATGTCAAGGTGCAATACCTTGTCGCGACCGATCTCGCCGCGCGCGGGATTGATGTGAAGGGGGTTAGCCATATTATCAACTACGGGCTGCCGCAGGATTTGGATTTCTATATTCACCGCGTAGGACGGACAGGCCGGGCCGGAGCTGATGGCATCGCCTATACGATTTATGAGGAGCAGGATCAAAATGCTGTTGCCAAGCTGCAGAAGCGCGGCATTCACTTTACTTTTTATGATTTCAGACAAAATAAATGGACGAAGCTTGATAAAGCGCCGCTTGGAGTGCCGGGACAGCGCAAGCCGCGCCGCAATAAAGGAGAAGCACCAGCGGAAAGCGGTGTGAAGCCTGCGCAAAAGCGGACCGGAGGCAAGGCTGTCGCCAAAGCGAAGAAAGTAAAGCCGGCTTATAAAAAGAAAGCTCGTTTCAAGCAGGAGAAGGAAGCGAAAAGGCAACGACGCAGCGCGGCGAAGAATAAGAAGTAACGATAAATAAGGGAGAGAGGAAAAATGGATTTAAAAATAGGTTCTCATGTGTCAATGAATGGGAAAAAAATGCTGCTCGGAGCTAGTGAAGAAGCGGCGTCGTACGGATCGAACACGTTTATGATTTACACCGGTGCGCCGCAAAACACGCGACGTAAGGCGATAGAGGAATTGAATATTGAAGCAGGTCTCGCTCATATGGCCGAAAACGGAATTGCCGATATCGTCGTCCACGCGCCTTATATTATTAACATTGCTAACACGACTAAGCCGGAAACGTTTGAATTAGGCGTTCGTTTCTTACGCTCGGAAATCGAACGGACGGAAGCACTCGGTGCAAAGCAAATCGTTTTGCACCCGGGGGCCCACGTCGGCGCGGGGGCTGAAGCTGGAATTAAGAAGATCATCGAAGGCCTGAACCTCGTTTTTGAAGAAAAACGGGATGTGCAAATCGCCCTTGAAACGATGGCCGGAAAAGGCTCTGAATGCGGGCGGACATTTGAAGAGCTGGCAGCGATCATCGAAGGGGTGACGCATAACGAGCGTCTTTCTGTCTGCTTTGATACGTGCCATACTCATGACGCCGGCTATAATCTGATCGAAGATTTCGACGGGGTGCTCGACAGTTTTGACCGGATAATCGGCCTTGATCGCCTGAAGGTCGTTCACTTGAATGACAGTAAAAATGAACGTGGCGCAGCGAAAGACCGTCACCAGAATATCGGCTTCGGTCATCTTGGCTTTGATACGCTTCATGCGATCGCCCATCATCCGCAGCTAACGAACATTCCAAAGATATTGGAAACGCCGTTCGTCGGTGAAGACAAAAAGAACAAAAAGCCGCCGTATAAGCATGAGATCGCCATGCTTCGCAGCGGACAATTCGACCCGGAATTAGTGGACAAAATAGCATCGCACGAAAGCAGCATCAACTAAAATAGCCGCCTCTGCCCGCCTGTCGGGAGAACATTTCTCGTAACGAGGCGCCGCAGGGGCGTGCCATCAGGTTGCGCCGGCCAGTAGGAAAGTGCGCTTTCCTTACTGGCTTTTTTTTAAAGGTCTGATTTGAGGAAGGCGCCGTCATCCGGCGGAAAGCGGAGTTTCCTCTCAGGAGCCGGCAACTGATTTTTCATTTGTTCGGCTCTTCATGCAGGCAAACATACGTTAGACTCATCCTCTTAAAGATAATGGCTGAATTGCTGGAGCAGCTGTTGAATGACGCCGGAAACATGACTGTCAACTTCTGTCTGCAGGCGGTGAATCATCCGGCTGACCTGGGCTTGATTTGCCACATCAATATCTTCAGAGCGAAGGACGGCAATCACCTTGTCTGCTTGTTCCGATGTTAGAGGGATCTGATATTGCTTAGCGAGTTGGAGAAGCTCTGATGGTGTCAGTGAATTCACCTTATTATTGACTAATTGCTGCATGATGACATTCATGGAAGCACCCCTTTTTCCAAAGTGAGATGCTGACAGTATATGAACGCAGGAAGAAAATGTGCAGAAAAAAAGGAAATCCTTCATTTCTTATCGAAATAAGGTTCACAGGTGAGATAATATGCAGAAAAGGCAGTTTAACAAAAGGAGTGGGGCGCATTGAGAGAGAAGGATATAAATAGACAAACAGCCCCAAGCCCCAAAGGGAGAAATTCGATGGATACAGTTTATCAATCACAAATAAATTATCAAACCTCGAAGCAGGAGGACCTGGCTGAACAGTTTTTTTTAATAGAAGAATTAGGGATACCCTACTTGAAAGTTGATGAGGAGCTACATATACAAAAGTGGAACCATGCCTTTCTTGAAGCAACGAAGATACAGGAGGCTGATTTAACTTATACACTTGATCAGTTGGCGGAGCGGGAACCTTTCTTCGCTTTTTGTCTTGATTTACTTGAAGAGACGATCCAGACGAAAAAGCGGCAGGAAGATGACTACGAGGATGAGGAAGCGAATTATCGAATACGGGTCGCCCCTTATGTCGCAGAGGAAAGCCTTTATATCATCCTCGAAGACCGGTCGCTGCAGAAGCAATTTGAGCATTTATTAACCTTTCATCATCAAATGGAAGCCGTTTCCCATATTGCTGCCGGAGTAGCGCATGAATTACGAAACCCTTTATCTGTTATAAAGGGATTTTTACAACTGGCTAAATTAACGAATGAATTTGAAAAATACTATGATACGATATTATCCGAGCTGAATCGAATGAACGGCATCATCGAGGATTTTCTTTCCGTTTCGCGGAAGAAGATTGACCGGAAAAGGCAATCCCCGGTTCAGATTATGGAATCGCTAATTGAAATTATTAAAGCGGAATGCTTGCTTCATGATGTTGAACTGAATATCGAATTAACGGAAACGACAAGGCTCGTTCATGTCAATGAATCAATGGTGAAGCAGGTGATGCTCAATCTTTTGCGCAATTCGATTGAAGCTTACGGGGAAGCCAATAAGAACCGCACGCTCTGGATCGGTACGAGAATGGAAAATGATCATTATGTTGTCTACGTCAAAGATAATGGAAAAGGAATGCCAGAGTCGGTATTGAAGCAAATCGGCAAGCCCTTTTTCACGACGAAAGAGAGCGGGACAGGTATTGGCATTCCGCTCTGTAAGAAGATTATTGAAGATCATGGAGGAAGTTTTAAAATTGAAAGTACATATAATGTCGGAACAACCGTGACGGTCACGCTTCCCCTTCATTGAAAAGCAGCTTCTCAATCCTTTGAGAGGGTGCTTTTTTTCTTGTGACGTATCCATTTAGGGCGGAGATCAAAATGGTGATAAGTGGCAGAGAAAGGGATAATCTTACCTATGCTTGAAATTTGCTTCCATTTCATTTTTCGTAATTGAGAGGAAAAGGGAGAAAAGCAGGCGGAATGGTAAGAAGAATCAGGGGTCAGTTCTTTCAAAATCCGCTAAACACGGTAAATGTCGAAATTTATCGATTGGTCCCGGTTGTGTTCGACTTTTGATTTCGGTACGATAGTTCTCGTTGAAATTGCAAGGGTAACAAAAGGAGGAATGAGAGATGAAACGCATCTTTCTGACTAGTCTTATTGTGATACTAACGATCACGGCTGGCTTTTTTTATGTCGAAAACCGCCAGCTTCATCATACAATATCAGAAAACGAGCTTGCTTACGAAGAGCTTCGTACCGTTCAGGAAATGGAACAGATCCAGCTCTATTATTTGCAGCAGCCTAGAACAGAAGTGCCGCCGGCCAATTATGACACATGGCTTCGGTCAAAAGAGGTTGCCGATCAGCTTTATCAGGACAGTGAAGGGAAATTCAAAAAAGAATGGGGCGTCTTTCTTGGAGAGATCGCCCAACAGCGTGATATCGATCCATTTCTTGTCTATGAGCTGTTGCGAACCGAAACAGGCGGGACATTTGATCCGACGCTTGTCGGACCGGAAACGCGTTACGGACATGCCTACGGAATGGCGCAGTTTATGAAAAATACAGCACCGTGGATTGCGGAAATGGCGGGGCTGCCGTATGAGGATGAGCTATTATTTGATCCTTTGTATTCAATTGAATTATCAGTTGAATATTTGAGCTTTCTTTATCATGAATACGAGGATTGGGACCACGCTTTAACGGCCTATCATCGCGGGATGTACGGCCTGGAAAAGTATTTGAGCGAAAACGGCCATGCCGAAAGCTGGTATGCGGTTGAAATTCAGGAAAAGGCCGATAAGTTCAATTGGGTCGCGTATGTGAATTAAGGAAGGCAACGGCTTTTATAAAATCAGGCGCGCACTTCGCACACTGCTTAGAGAGGGTGACCTAAAAGATCTTAGGTCACCCTCTTTTCAGTCGTCTTCTCCTTCGCTGAAGCGGGCGGCCTGTTCGTAGAAGTAAAGCTGGCTCTGGATCGGCTGTTCATGTGGGAGCCGCTTGATGTATTGATAGGTGCCATCCTTCATTTGTTCGCGCGCTTTCGTATTATCCTGCAAGGTGACTTTAAAGATTTCTTTGATGCGCTTTTTGCTTTGTTCATTGAGGACCGGAAACAAAATTTCAATCCGCTTTTCCATATTGCGCGTCATCCAGTCGGCCGATGAGAGGAAAATCCGTTCCTCTCCACCGTGGTGGAAATAAAAGATCCGGCTATGCTCAAGAAAGCGGTCAACGATGCTGCGGACGCGGATGTTTTCACTGACACCGGGGATTCCCGGACGGAGGCAGCATATACCGCGGACAATCAAGTCAATTTGGACACCGGCCTGGGAGGCTTCATAGAGCTTCAAAATAATCGGCTTATCGGTCAGTGAATTCATTTTCGCCATAATCCTTCCCTGGCCACGCTCCTGATGCACTTCAATTTCCCGGTCAATCAATTCGAGAAATTTTTCCCTGATTTCAAAAGGAGCGGTCGATAAATGGTACCAGGCGGGTTTTTCACTATATCCGCTTAAATAATTAAAAAAGTTTGTCGCATCAATGCCGAACTGCTCATCAGCGGTAAAAATCCCCATGTCGGTATAGAGCTTGGCTGTTGAATCATTGTAATTACCTGTGCCAAGATGGACAAAGCGCTGAATCCGGTCGTTCTCATGGCGGACGACAAGCGTGATCTTGCTGTGGGTCTTGAGCGAGGTGATGCCGTAGATGACATGAACGCCTGATTTTTCAAGCTTCTTCGCCCATTGAATATTATTTTCCTCATCGAAGCGCGCCTTCAGCTCGACGAGCACCGTCACCTGCTTGCCATTTTCGGCGGCAAGCGCCAGGGCATGAATGATTGGCGAGTCGCCGCTGACACGGTAAAGCGTCTGCTTAATCGCCAGCACCTGCGGATCTTTAGCCGCAAGGGAGATAAAGTCAACGACAGGCTGGAACGATTCATATGGATGATGTAAAAAAATATCCTTCTTCAAAATAGCCTGGAAAATATTTTCTTCCCCAATTAAATCCTCCGGTGTTTGCGGAATCAGGTTTTCATTGGCGAGATGCTCATGCCAGGCGGCGAGCTTTTGGTAAAGCTTAAACAAGAACGTCAAATCGATCGGCCCTTTAAAGGAATAGACGTCGTCCTTATGAATTTCAAGCACATCAAGCAGCAGGTTAAGGACATTGGGGTCCATCATCCCTTCCTGCATTTCAAGGCGGACGGCCGCTCCCCATTTCCGCTTCTTCAATTCCTTTTCTATTTCCAGCAGCAAGTCCCGTGAGCTTTCCTCATGAATCGTTAAGTCGGCATTTCTTGTGATCCGGAATGAAGAAACGGATTTTACATGAAAGCCGGTAAAAAGCTCACCGATAAAATGGCTGATCACATTTTCCAGTAAAATAAGCTGTTCAACACCTTCCGCTGACGGCAGTTGAATAAAACGGTTTAAGACAGCAGGGACTTGGACAATCGCCAGCTGGTTCTTTTCCTGACGTTTGCTATCCTCTGATTTACTAAGGACAACGGCGAGATTGAGACTTTTATTTAACAGCATTGGGAAAGGGCGGTACGCGTCAATCGCCATCGGCGTAAGCACGGGAAAGATATAATGATGAAAACGATCGCGCAGGAATTCAATCTGTTCCGGCGTGCATTCGTCAATCGAGAGGAACTGAAAGCCGGCATGATACAGCATCGGCACAATCGTTTCCGTATAGACAGAATCCTGCAGACGGACAAGCTCATGATTCTTTTCAGAGATCTTCTTCAGCTGCTGCTTCGGTGTGAGGCCTGCTTTATTTTCAGGGCGGTTGAAGCCGGCTTTAACCTGATCCTTCAGGCCGGCGACCCGTACCATAAAAAATTCATCGAGATTTGAACTGAAAATGGCCAGAAATTTCAGCCGTTCCAAGAGAGGATTACGTTCATCAATCGCTTCTTCAAGCACGCGCTCATTAAAGGCGAGCCAGCTTAATTCACGATTGTTGTAATAATTGGGGTTGTTGAGGTCAATCGGGTTTTGGTTTGTTTGCTCTGTCATTCGCATTCAACCTCTCTACTCTCTAAATTCATCTTTGCCAGTAAGGGAAGACAAGTCCAGTGATTGACGTACGGGACTATTGTCTTACCCTTTCATTTTAACAGTTGATTGTAAATTTTATGTTAAGATTCGGCTTTCAATGCATCACTAGAGAGATACGTTAACGTTAATGGTCGGCGAATTGCTTTTTCGAGATGTTTTTTATGTTTCTGCGCTTGAAGCTGTTCAAAATGGGCATCCTCCTGGTAGAAGAGGGGAAGGGCCAGCTGCCCGTCTTCATCGGCGCGCCGGCCGACTTCGACAATCGTTTTTCTTCTTGTACGATCGAGGCAAAAAGCGAGCTTCATAATCGCTCCTAAAAACTCATACAGCTTCAGCCGCTTTTTATCGAGCAGATTTTTGAACGGCTTGGCGTATTTCAACAGCTGCGACTTTGATTTGAAGGACGAAATAAAGGCAATCGCCAGCCGCTCCTGATGGGACAGACCTTCAATTGTCATATTTGTTAATAAGTAAAACGTATTTTGACTGCTTGCTTCGCTGTTGATAAATTCTCCAATATACAGCACGCGCGCGCTTTGACGCAGGAGCTGCAGCGCTTCGTTGCGCTGGTGACTCACCTGACATTGATCCGCAAGCTCGGCGTACAGCCTTGTTGCCAAATAAGAAATATGGTTGGCATGGTCAAGATTAACCTCATAGCTATGGGACAATTGATAAAAGCTTTCCTCGGCGACGTTCGGAAAACAGGCCGTATCCATCGTCCGCAGCAGTTCTTCATAAAAGATTCCGTCACGCAGCCCTTTCCGGCTCATGACAAATGTTTTTGCCTGAACGAGCTCGACGAGCGAAGCAATGACTTCAGCCGCCGGGACGATAATATCAGCGCGGTCTTTCGAGAGGCCATCGATCGTCAGCCTTTCCTGATACGAAAGGGTAGCGAGTGCGTCCGTTAGTTGGCGCAGTTCCTTCGTCGGCAGCTCATATTGGTGCAGGCCGGCTAGCGGGTACTCTTTTTGCCGTTGATGGATCAACGACAAGTTCCGGGCGCTGCCGCCAATCCCGATCACTGGATAGTCGGGGTATTCGTGCAGCCAGGAGAGGCTGGAAAGCTGGGAGCGGATATACGCCTTGATCGTTTGCAGCTCTTCTTCCGTCGCTTCACAGCCGGAAATGAACTGCTGCTTTAACGTGACCGCCCCGAACGGGAAGCTGTGATAGTGGCGCAGTTCACGGTCTTGAAACAAGGTGATTTCTGTACTTCCGCCGCCGATGTCAATCGTGATGCCGTCGGTAATGTTTGTGGAGTTGACGACGGCTAAGTAGCCGTAAAAGGCTTCCTCATATTCTGACAGAATGCGGATTTCGAAGCCGAGCCGTTCGTAGACAAGCTCGGTGATTTCTTTCCGGTTGGTCGCTTTTCTCATGGCGGCCGTCGCGACTGCCGTGACTTTCTGGACCTGGTGAAAGAGCAGAACTTCCTTGAAGCGGGTTAAGGTTTCAAGCAGAATCCCGGTTCCTTCCGTCGTAAATGCTCCTTTTTCATCCATATGGGCACTTAGACGGGCAACGGTTTTGTAGTTATGTAATTCCTTATAGCAGCCGTTATGATCGATTTGGTTAATTACGAGCCGAATCGAGTTCGAGCCGATATCAATAACGGCAAAATCATTTTCAATCACACCATTTCATCTCCTAACTGAGATCACGTTACAAAGAGCAATGTGTTCCATTAATAAAAGAGGTAACTTCTTCTCTCATTATAACAAAAACAGCAATTCATGTGCGGCTGACTGGACAGAACGAGAAATTCGATTATAATGAGAAAAGATATTCGTTTAAATCGTAATGATTCTTATGAGAATCAGAATGGAAATAAAGAGGGTGGTACTATGGAGGAAGTCGTAGCGATTCACGATGTTTCCTTTCATTATGGAAATCGGAATGTGCTGGAAAACATTTCGTTAACGGTTGAGAAAGGGGCTTTTTTAGGCCTTGTCGGACCGAATGGATCGGGAAAGTCGACGCTGATCAAACTGATGCTTGGTTTGCTTGAGCCGCAACAAGGTGAACTGCGCCTGTTTGGCAAGCGTGTCGATAAATTTAAGCATTGGGATAAGATCGGCTTTGTCTCACAAAAAGCGAACAGCTTCAATTCCGGTTTTCCGGCAACCGTTTATGAGGTTGTTTCGATGGGGTTATATGGAAAGGTCGGCTTGTTTCGTTTTTTGAATAAGCATCATAAGGAAAAAGTGTACGAAGCCGTCGAGCAGGTCGGCATGACAGAGTACCTTCATCAAAATATTGGCGAGCTTTCAGGCGGGCAGCAGCAGCGTGTGTTTATCGCGCGTGCTTTGGTGAGCGATCCGGAGCTGCTTATTTTAGACGAGCCCACTGTCGGTGTCGATGTGTCGAATGTCCGCCAGTTTTACGGGTTGCTTGAGGAATTAAACAGGGCTAGAGGCATGACGCTGATTATGGTTACCCATGATATTGGCGCGATGACTGATCATGTGACGGATGTAGCCTGCTTGAACAAGCATTTGCATTTTCACGGGAATACAGCTGAATTCACTGCAAACCAGGATTTGTCCTCCTTTTACGGCCATGATGTCCATCTGCTCTCCCACAATCATAGTCATGGAGGTCATTAACAAATGCTTGATGCGTTTTTACGATATGAATTTCTTCAGAATGCGCTATTTACAGGAATGATGATCGGCCTTCTTGCGCCGATGCTCGGTGTTTTTCTGATGGTCAGACGGCTGGCTCTGATCGCTGATGCATTGTCGCATATTACGCTTTCGGGCATCGCTGCAAGCCTTTTGCTCGGCAAGCATGTTGCTTTTTTTCAAGGGATGAATCCATTGTATATGGGGATGGTTTTTTCAGTCGGCGGTTCTCTCTTGATTGAGCAGCTGCGGAGCGTGTACAAGTACTACAAGGAAATCGCGATCCCGATTATTTTGTCGGCGGGTATCGGACTTGGCGTCGTGTTCATTTCTCTGGCCGACGGCTTTAATAATGATTTATTCAATTATTTATTTGGCAGCGTGATTGCTGTCAGCCGTTCAGACCTTTGGACGATCAGTGTTATTACAGTTATCGTTCTGATTGTGCTACTATTGTTTTATAAAGAGCTGTTCTTTCTGTCATTCGATGAGGAGCAGGCGGTGGTCGCCGGCTTGAACCGAAGACTGATTCATTTTATTTTTATTGTGATGGTCGCGCTTGTGATCGCGGCTTCGATGAGAATTGTCGGCATCTTACTTGTTTCGTCATTAATTACGTTACCTGTGGCCGCGGCGATGCGCCTCGCGAAAGGGTTTAAGCAAATGTTTATCTATTCGGTCATTTTTGGCGAGATCGCAGTCATTGGTGGTCTGATTTCGGCTTTTCAGCTGGACGTTGCTCCCGGAGGAATGATCGTCATGATCGCGGTGATCATTCTGCTGGTGACCATTTATGCGCAAAAGGCCTGGAGAAAGCTCAGCAGCCATTTGTACAGCTCGTAGGGAGGTTTGGACATGAATGTGAATGAAGCAATGGAACGTTTGAAGGAAAAAGGATACAAGCATACAGGGAAGCGCGAGGATATGCTGAAGCTGTTTGCTGATGAGAAGCGGTATTTATCGGCAAAAGAAGTGCTGGAGTCGATGCAGGGAGATTACCCGGGGATGAGCTTTGATACGATTTATCGTAATTTATCGCTGTTTACAGAAATGGAAATTCTCGAAGCGACTGAACTCGAAGGGGAGAAACGGTTCCGGTTCAGTTGTTCGACCGACGAGCATCATCATCATTTAATCTGCCTCGATTGTGGTGCGACGAAGCATATTCACAATTGTCCGATGGATATGCTAAAGGCGACATTTCCTGATTTCGAGGTGACGGGCCATAAGTTTGAAATCTATGGAAGATGTGAACAGTGTCAAGAATAGCTTCTTAAAATCCCAAGTGTTGGCTCGGGTAGGCGGTGGCGAATTCATCCATCCTAACAGTAGGAGGGGATGAATGATGGCAAAACCACTTGTGAAATGTAATGTGGCAAACTGTACCTTTTGGGGAGAAGGAAACAAATGTCAAGCCGAAGCGATCCTTGTTGAGATTGACGCCAATTCAACGGCTGATTTCAACATGGAGGCGGGAGCTGAACCTTACGGCGAGGCGGAATACCATCATGAAGCAACACAGAAAAAAGAAACATGCTGCCATACCTTCCGGCCAAAGGATGAATAAGCTTGAGACAAAACTAGCTTTTAACCTATTGGCAATGGCTTTACACGCCACAAGCCCGTTGTGAGAAATCCACTCACAACGGGCTTTAAAAAGATCGTGGAGGCTGGCAAAAGGTAAAAAAACAACCTTTTGTCCCAGCCTCATTCCGCAAGCCATTTGTCGACCCATGCTTTTGCTTCAAGCCAGTTTGTAGCGCGAATCACATTGCCAGGTACGGGCAGGCGATTATATGGTGTGTCCATCAGAATAACCGGAATTTTAAATTCTTCGGCAATCGCCACGGCGTTGTCATGCTTGTCCTCAAAAAAGATATCAAGCCGGTGGCTGCGAATCGCCTCGATTTTGTCGTGTTTTCCGACTAATTCAATATGGTCAAACGGCAACGACCTGCTCGTGAACCACTTTTTCGTAACGGAAGCCAAGTGTTCCCTTCTGGCCGTAATGTAAATCAGATCATGCTTCTCCGTCCATTCATGTAACGTCTGTTCGGCATATTCGGCCAGGCGCGCCTGTTCGTAAATGATACCTTCATGCTTCCCCATCCATTCCCAAAACTGCTGCTCACTTATCTCCAAAATATTGGTCAGGTCATATTCAACAATATCATCTAAAGTCAGTGATTTATTGAAATGCTTGTTTAAGTAAGGAATAAAAGTATCCGGAGCGGTAATCGTACCATCGATATCCAGTCCGATTCTTTTTTTTGTTGTCATTCAAATCACCTCAAAATTAAAACAAAACTTATCTTATTACCATACACGAAATTAGAATATCGGTCTAGTCAAGACATTGAAAAAAGTTCTTCCGATAACGTGAGGCTGCTGCAAAAGGGAACGCCATCTTTTTTCAGCAGTCTGGTCAACGTCAGTTTTCCTGATGAAGAAATGATTGTCACCTATAATTCAAAGCGGAAGCGTCATACTAGTACTGTTCCCCGAAATAAAGAAAGTGAGGGATTCATATGGCAGATGAACAAAAACCAAAAGATGAACCCATCAGGTTATTGGATGAAGACGATCGTTCTTTGACGCTTGTCAATAACCACGTTGAGGGGCGAGATGATGATCGCAACCTCGGATTAAGAGGAGAAGCAGAAGCTGAGGGAATGCCGTCGAACCAGCCAACCGTTGATACACCTCCATCAAATTTCCAAGAGGAAAGCGCAGCAGAATATGCACCTGTTCAAGGAATGGCAGGAGTCCGCGGTCTTGGTGGAGCGCGCGATGCTGAAAGCGAAGAGACGGCGGAGATGAACGAAGATGACGTGACAGCAGGTCGCGGCGTCGGCACATTCGCCATCGTTCTTTCCATACTCTCACTGTTTTTCCTCCCGGTATTGCTTGGAGCAGCCGGGATCGTAGTTGGCTTTGTATCACGTCGTAACGGCGCCACTTCGCTCGGGAACTGGGCGATTGGGATCGGGGCCGTTTCGATTCTCATGACCGTCTTCTTCTCGCCGTTTTTTTAACGGGGAGGGCGGGGAACAAAAAAGGGCTGGGCAAAAGTTTACCTTTTGTCCAGCCCCTTCCTCTTTTAAAAAATCAAGCCTTTGATGCAAGCTCAGCCTGTTGCTTGGCGAAATATTCTTCGGCGATCTGGTCAATTTCTTTTTTGAGTTCTTCGACCATGATCTCTTCCGGAACTTTGCGGACAATTTCTCCTTTGCGGAACAGCAGTCCTTCACCGCGGGCGCCGGCAATGCCGATATCGGCTTCACGCGCTTCGCCTGGTCCGTTGACGGCACAGCCGAGGACGGCCACCTTGATCGGTGCTTTGATCTTGGCGATGTAATCCTCGACTTCATTGGCGATGCTGATCAAATCAATTTCAATCCGGCCGCATGTCGGGCAGGAAATAAGCGTCGCCGCATTGGCTGCCAGGCCGAAAGACTTCAGCAGCTCGCGCGCAACCTTTACTTCCTCAACCGGGTCGGCGCTCAAAGAAATCCGCAACGTGTTGCCGATGCCCATATTTAAAATGGCTCCAAGTCCGGCCGCACTTTTGATCGTTCCGGCGAACAGTGTGCCTGATTCGGTAATCCCGAGGTGAAGCGGATAATCAAAGGCACGAGATGCTTTGTCATAAGCTTCGATCGCCAAATTGACATCGGACGCCTTCATCGAAACGATAATATCGTGAAAGTCCAGTTCCTCAAGTATGCTGATATGATGGAGGGCGCTTTCGACCATCCCGTCAGCGGTCGGATAGCCATATTTTTCTAATATCCGCTTTTCAAGCGAGCCGGCATTAACACCGATCCGGATCGGAATGCCTTTTTCTTTCGCCGCTTTGACGACAGCCTCCACTTTATGACGCTTGCCGATATTCCCCGGGTTGATCCGGATTTTATCAGCGCCGCCTTCGATCGCTTTTAAAGCCAGCTTATAATCAAAATGGATATCAACAACAAGCGGAATCGAGATTTGCGCTTTAATATCCGCAATTGCTTCCGCGGCGCGCATATCGGGACATGCCACCCGCACGATTTGACATCCTGCCTCTTCTAATCGTTTTATTTCTGCAACGGTAGCTTCAACATCATGTGTTTTCGTTGTTGTCATACTTTGCACGACAACCTCATTGTTTCCCCCAATCGTCAAATTACCTACCTTAACCGGCCGGGTTTTTGTACGATGTGTTCGTTCGGTCATTGACCTCGCTCCTTTATATCGAAGAGACAGTCTCTTCTTCTAATCTCAGATTAGACAATCGTCTTCATTCTATCAATGACCTTTACGGTTTGGCAAGGATAAACTCACTTAATGCGAATGATAAAGCGGGAATCGGTAAACCTTGCCAATTTGCATATCCTCCGGCTCAAGTCCTTGATTCAGCTCTTTGAAATCATAGACAATTTCCTGGATCGAAGCCGGGATTGGACCTTCATGAAGATGTTCAACAATCGACAAAACGGTATGGCCCGGTTCAACGATGACCTCCTGATAAGGCGCTTGCGCTAAAGGAGGGGGCAAAGGTTGTTCGGCTTCTCGCTGGATCTGTGCCTCCTGCTCGGCTTCAGCCGCCTTCGTTAACCCATTGGGTAAAGTTCCAATCGAAAGATCATAATAAGTGCAGTATAAAATCATCAACACTATCGCGATCGTCACGAGTCGTTTCATTAGCTTGTCCTCCTTTTAGCGCCTGCCTGTAATGGAAGACGCCATCTGCCGTTTTACCGTTTCTACTATTATCCAGTATATGTGGACAAGGAATAATTATGACAACTTTGCTTGAACGTTGAGGAGGTTTTTTCGGATGAATGAGCGCCAGCCTGTCTATTTGATTGTTTTTATCGGGTTGCTCCCTTTTATTATGGTGATTGGGAATTCGATGTTTATTCCCCTTCTGCCGATGATGCAGACAGACTTAATGATTACCACGTTCCAGGGCGGGATGCTGCTGACAAGCTTTTCGATTCCCGCTGCTTTGTTTGTCCCTTTAGGCGGTGTTCTTTCCGACCGCTATGGCCGGAAGCAGGTCGCATTGACCGCACTTCCCTTTATTATGGGAGGAGCGCTGCTTGCGTCATTGGCGACGAGCAGTGCGCTAACTTCCTTTGCTTTACTGCTTGTCGCCAGAGTGCTGCAAGGAATCGGAGCGGGAAGCATCACGCCGCTGGCAATGGCTCTCGTCAGTGACTTGTATCAGGGGCCGCAGCGCAACCAGGCGTTTGGGTTAATTGAAGTATTTAATGGCGCGGGGAAGGTCGTCAGCCCGATTATCGGGGCGTTGCTTTTGCTCTATTCATGGTCGCTCAGCTTCGTTGTGCTGTTTGCATTTGCCCTGCTGGCGTTTGTCGGGATCGCCTTCTTTTTACCGGGTAAGAAAAATCAGGCCCGCGGCCAAGAGGCGATTTGGGTTAAATTTCGGCGTTTACGGTCTTTGTTCCAAAGGGAGTGGCGCTGGCTTCTGCCAATTTTTACGGCTGGTGCATTCGGGATGTTCATGCTGTTTGGTTTTTTGTTTTATTTGTCCTTTCGGTTAGAAGAACAGCAATGGGTATCGCCGATCTGGGCCGGGCTTTTTCTGGCGATCCCGCTGCTTGCTTTGACGCTGTCTTCCTATACGACCGGAAAGAAGCTGCACGGCAGGGAGGACAGCTATAAAAGAGGGATGCTGTCTGGCGCGGCCTTGATGATTCTCAGCATTTTCGGTATGATTTTTTCAACAGAGCTATCCGTTGTACTCGCCGGTCTTCTCCTATTTGGAGCGGGCTTTGGGATTGTTCTTCCTTCCGCTAATGCAGCGCTCGCTTCCATTGTCTCGGAGCAGGAAAGGGGGACGGTCTTTGCTTTTTATGCGATGCTGCGCTTTTTAGGTGTGGCTTTTGGCCCGGTGTTATATGCTCAATGGGTTGCCGATGTTGAGCAAATGATGTATACTTCATTTTTTTGTGTAACATTGGTCGGTCTTCTGTTTATGAGCAGCTGGTCTTGTTTGCCAATTGGGAAAAGCTGTCGCCCATTTCCTTTAAGCTGATCGGTAAATGAGACAAAAGGCCCTTTTCTTTTATTCAATAAATGTGTTTCCTTGTGTATAGAACACTCGTTACATAGAGTGTTGACAGAGCGCTTAGAGAAATCAAAGAAAGCTCGTCAAAAAAAGGAGTCGATTATGATGAAAAATGTAAAAAGAAGCTGGGTGCTTTTACTTGTTTTTAGTTTGTTCATGCCGATGCTTGTTTTCGCTGACGCAGCTCCAGGTGACGTGATCGTGACCCTTGGAGATTCTCTTTCCGCGGAACAGCGGCAGGCACTGCTAAATGAAATGGGAGCAACGGAGAATGATCCGATTGTATATGTGACAAATGAAGAAGAGCATCAATATTTAGGAGACTATATTAGTGCGAGTCAAATTGGGACACGCGCTCTTTCCTCCTCGAAAATTACGTTGCAGGAAAGTGGAGCGGGAATTAATGTAGAAACGCATAATATAAAATGGGTGTCGGAAGCGATGTATGCCAATGCGCTGATTACAGCCGGCGTGGAGGATGCCGATATTTATGTGACGGCGCCGGTCGAAGTATCGGGAACGGCGGCATTAACCGGTCTGATCAAGGCGTATGAAATTGCAACAGAGATTGAAATTCCTGAAGAACAGAAGCAAATCGCCAATGAAGAAATGGTGACGACTGCCGAACTGAGTGAGTCAATTGGTATAGAGCAGGCGACGGAATTAATGAACCGGGTCAAGGAAGAAATTGCGAACAACCCTGTGGAGACAGAGGATGATCTGCGTGAATTGATTCGTCGGATTGCAGAGGAGCTTGGCATTACGTTGACTGATGAAGAACTGAATGGACTTGTCTCATTGTTTATGCGAATGAAGGACTTAAACATTGACTGGAATCAGGTGCAGGAACAAATTACAAATGTGCGCGACAATCTTGGCGAATTTTTAAATCGGGAAGAGACGCAAGGCTTTATTCGCAGCTTCCTTGAGTTTATTAACAGCCTGATTGATTCACTGCGCGGTGTTTTCAGTTCATAACCGGACCTGATTCGTGCACGCTGGCGCCGGCAAAACGGATAAAAGTGAATTTTATGCTTTTTTCCGTTTTGCTGAAACCAAGTGATGGGGGTTAGCCGTATGTATAGGAAAGGGGGACGGGGTTATGGAATGGTTAGATTCAGCTAGTATCGGATTTTTAGTTGTGTTTCTCGGAACGTTATTTTTAATTGGCGAACTGCTCGTACGGGCGAAGGGCCTTTTTGCACTATTAGGGATCGCGATTATGGCGATGTATTTCTCCTATCATTTGTCAGGGGAAGTCGGTTTTTGGGTTGTCATTCTTTATGTAGTAGGGCTTGCTTTGATTATCATTGATGGCAAGGTGATTACGGATGGTACCGTCGCTTTACTCGGAATTATCCTGATGATTATTGGCTTGGCCGTACCTGCACCAACGTTTCTTTACGGAGTGTTTGTCTCAATGGGCTTCCTCTTGGGAGGGTTTGGTTCCGCCCTTTTCCTGAAGGTGTTTCCATCGCGTAATTTGTGGGCGAAAATGACCTTGAAGGATCGTTTAACGGGAGATCTCGGCTATAATTCGATCAATGAGAGCTACACATCATTAGTCGGCAAGGAAGGCAAAACGTTAACGCCATTCCGCCCGACTGGCTCGATTGAGATTGACGGGGCCCAGTACAGCGCGACAAGCGGTGGTCAATGGATTGAAGCGGGCGCGCCGATTGAAGTTGTTTCCGTTGACGGAACGCGGATTGTCGTTAAGAAGCGCGAAGAAAACAAGGAAAGCGAGTAATGTATGAGGGCTGGGAAGAAGGTTGTTTTTTTACCTTTTGCCCAGCCCTTAAGCATGAGCGGAATCGCTACAATCTGCGATCGCCAATAGCTCAAAGCTAGTTTTATCTGACCTTTTCATTCTTGTCGGGATTGCTCGGTCCAGTCCGAGGTATGAAAATTGACAGGCGTACATAGTTTTGTTAATATTGATAATCATTATCAGTGGTTGTTTGGATAATGAGCAATTTCCACTGGAAAAAGGAGGAGGTTTTGGCCTCTTGTTTGCTAGGGGGCAAAGGGGAAGCGGTCATGCAGCTTTTTTTTCGATTTTTAGTGAGAATGATGATCATTATTAATGGGTTGGGAAGGAAGTAGACATCGTCATGGCTGGATCGAAGCGGTTGATTACAATAGTATGGTTTGTTGCGGCCCTGACTGGATTGGCGCTAACCCTTTTTATCAGCGTCTCCTATGGAGCTAAGGATGTCACACTGGAGACGGTGTGGGCTGCAGTCTTCCACTATGATGAACAATGGACGACCCACCAGGTCGTCCATGATATCCGCCTTCCGCGAGTACTTGGAGCGGCTGTTACGGGGATGGCCTTTGCCATTGCGGGAGCGATTATGCAAGGGATAACGCGTAATCCGATGGCGGACACCGGGATATTGGGGGTGAACGCGGGAGCGGCCTTTGTTGTTGCGCTCAGCTTTGCATTTATCCCATCGGTCTCATACAGCACGTTAATTGTACTTGCTTTTTTCGGAGCGGGGCTGACGACTATCTTTATTATGCTGCTCGGTTCCGTTCACTCGCCATTGAGGCTGACGATCGCCGGGGCCGTTGTGGCGGCGATTTTGCAGTCGTTGAGCACAGGAATCGCCATCTATTTTCAACTGAGTCAGGATCTGGCGTTTTGGTATGCGGGGGGAGTAGGCGGAATTGGCTGGGAGCATTTGCGGCTCCTCGCGCCGATTGTCTTCATCGTCGCGGTTTGGGCGGTCATGCTGGGGCGCCCGATTACCTTTTTGTCTCTTGGTGATGATTCAGCGGTAAGCTTGGGCGTTTCCCTTAATGCCGTCAGGCTGCAAGGGATGACGGCCGCCGTTCTATTGGCAGGCTCAGCGGTCGCAGTCGCCGGCTCGATCGGGTTTGTCGGTCTTGTTGCCCCCCATATTGCCCGCTGGCTTGTCGGGATCGATTACCGGAAGCGAATTTTGATGTCGGCCCTACTTGGGGCGATTTTACTCGTCTGGGCTGATTTTGCTTCGAGGATGGTCAATCCGCCAAGGGAATTTGCGATCGGGGCGATGGTTGCTCTCGTCGGTGTTCCTTTCTTTCTTTACATCGCGCGCAAGGAAAGGAGGGAGCTGTAGCAGATGAAGCTGGAGGAAATCATCAGGAGCAGGAGAAAACGTCTCCTTGGCGTTTCGCTTGTTTTTGTCTTGATTGTTCTGCTTATCATTCTCGTTGGCTTACATACTGGCTCGATGCCGATTTCTCCACTCGGGGTTTGGAAAACGCTGTTCGGTTATGGCACCCCGTACGAGACGATGGCCCTGTACGAATTTCGGCTGCCGCGCATACTCGTTACGATGCTTGCAGGAGCAGGTCTTGGGGTGACAGGGATGGTTTTTCAGGGCGTTTCGCGCAACTCGCTTGCCGACCCCGGCATCCTTGGTGTGAATACTGGAGCGGCGTTTGGCTTAATCGTCTACATTAGCTTTTTTTTAGAAATGAACGGACCGATGTCACTAATGATTCCACTGTTTGCCTTTGCCGGTGGCTTGCTTGTGGCCTTTATTGTTTTCCTGCTTTCCTATGATCGCTATCGCGGTCTTCTGCCAATCCGGCTAATTCTCGTCGGCATTGCGGTGGCGGCTGGATTCAGCGCTTTAACGCTGCTGCTGTCGCTCAGGCTCGATGACACGACCTATGCGTTTGCCGCACGCTGGCTGGCCGGTAATGTCTGGGGAAGAGAGTGGGTGCATGTTTGGGCGCTTTTGCCGTGGGTAGTGCTCTGCTTTCCGCTAATCTATATGCAATCGCGAAAGCTTGATTTATTCAGTCTCGGCGACGAGATCGCCACAGGGCTCGGCAATTCACCGACAAAAAACAGATTTCTGTTGCTGCTGCTCGCGGTCGCCTTGTCCTGCGCAAGCGTTTCAGTCGCCGGAGGGATTAGCTTTATCGGTCTGGCTGCTCCCCATATTGCGCGTCGCCTTGTCGGACCAAAGCATAGCGGCTCTTTGCTCATAACGGCATTGATCGGCATGGCGGTTCTCGTGATGGCCGATACAGCCGGCCGTTCGCTTTTTCGCCCTAATGAAATTCCTGCCGGTGTCATTGTCGCTGCTTTAGGTGGTCCTTATTTTCTTTATTTGCTGCTGCGAAAAAATAAATTTGAATCATGAAAGGATAATGAACCAATGAAATTTATTATCAAACCTTTATTGCTGCTTCTTTTCATCATGCTGCTTGTCGCTTGCGGACAAACAGGGGAAACGACAGCTGACGTCGAGACATCGTCTGCCGGCGAGGACGCAGCTGTGACGGAAAATGGCAACGAAACGGAGGCGGACGGAGGTGAGCCGATGGTTGATCCGGATTCGGTCATCGCCTCGATGTCGATTCATATGACGAATAATCTGCTGGCGCTCGGGATTAAGCCGGCAGGTTCGGCAATTGGTGGGGGCGTAGGTGATTTTCTACCGCATGTCGCGGATTTGCTTGAGGGCAGCGCAAAGCTGGGCGTTGTGACAAGTCCTGATATGGAAGCCATCTTGGCGCTGGAGCCGGATTACATTTTTACGGATGCGCATTTCGGCGCGGAGTCGCTCGACACATTGGAAAAAATCGCCCCGGTCATCAGCACGGATATCGATGAAGGGACATGGCGCGATCATTTGCTGGAGACGGCTTCTTATGTCGGACGCGAGCAGGTCGCAGAACAGTTTATCGAAGCATACGAAGAAAAGGCAGAGCGGGTGAAGTCGTTCATCCACGATGAACTTGGTGAAGAGGCGAAAGTGATGGCGATCCGCGTCTCGGCCAAGGAAATGAGGGTAATGAGCATGAACCGTCCGATGGGGCCGATTATGTTCGATGACCTCGGGTTAACGCCGATTGATGGATTGGAAGAGATGACGGGGGACGAGCCATTTGCCGTTATTTCAAAAGAAGTGCTGCCTGATTTGGGGGCAGATGCGATCTTTTTGATCGTCAACAATGATGATGATGCGAAGAGAAGTTTTGACGAGCTGGCGAAAAATCCAGTCTGGAATAATCTCGAAGCGGTAAAGAACAATCATGTCTACACGCTCGACGGCCAAACATGGCTTGATTATTCCGCACTCGGACAGGACATGGCATTGGATGATGCGGAGAAGCTCTTTACGGAGCAATAACATTATCTTGGGAAGCGAGCGCTAAGGAGCGACTCGCTTCTTTTGTTTTGGCAGCGGAATTGATTTCATTGCCAGCAATAAATAGACAAAAGTCGCTAGTACAAAAGCAGTGAATGGAACTTTCCATAAAAATGTGTCGATCCAAAATAGCACAATTGCCGGATACGTGAAAGCATGAGCGGTCATCAGCCATAAGTGACGGTAAGTAAGAAAACGCTGCTTTTGACGAAAGGCCAGGCCGATGAAAGCGAGGGCCGTAATGCCGAGAAAGGCTGTTCCTGCTAATGCCGCATACATCAGGATGCTCACGACTCCGAGCAAAATTGGCAAAAAGCCGGCCAGGTCATCAATCCGAGCTTTGAGCTGATCACCAGAGAGCTGCTGGCCGCCAAGAAGAAGATAAGGGACTGTTTGGAGATGACCTTCGTCGATCATAATCAGTTCCTGTTTTTGCAGGACGACCCCATTGTGAAGTGCCGGCAATTCCTCCTTTGGATAGGTGAGATTTGGATCAATCACAAAAAGATAATCATTTGTATGTTCAGCGATATAGACTTCTTCATGTTCCATGCTTAATTCCCCGTTAACAAGCTGGAAATCGGGAAGATCGGCTTGTAACGTCTCTTGCAGATGTTCAACATTAGCGACTGCGCTTATCATTGTCGAAAGGACAAATGGAAAGCTGGCCAAAAGCATGACAAAAAGAACATGCCAAATTGTCGAAGTAATAGGGCGGAGCCGGCTATAGGCGACTACCTTCCGATCATAACATTTTGTAAACCATTTCCAGAAACTCATGACTGCCTCCTTTTTCCCTTCCCTATTTTAACGAATGTCGCTAGAAAATACTATGAGTATGATCCATGTATTTCAGGGAAGAATCACTAAAAGAAAGAGCGTATATGAAAAAATACGAAATACATATTTACAAACCGTTCATAAATGAATAATAATAGACAGGGTGTCGATGTTGAGCTTTGTCGAATTTGACAAAAGTTTACGATGACTTATGAAAATGAAGGGATGAGGATTTGTGGATTTACAATCACTCTTGTTCATGTTTTTTGGGGGTCTGGGGATTTTCCTGTTCGGAATTAAATTCATGGGGGATGGATTACAGAAGGTTGCCGGGGAGCGCCTGCGGGATCTTCTCGATAAATTTACGACCAACCCGTTAATGGGGGTGATAGCTGGTCTGTTTGTAACGGTGCTTTTGCAAACGAGTTCCGGCACAACCGTATTAACAATTGGATTAGTAAATGCCGGCTTTATGACATTAAAGCAGGCGATCGGTGTCATTATGGGAGCGAATATCGGAACGACGGTAACAGCGTTTATTATCGGGATCGATATATCTGCCTATTCTTTACCGATTATTGCCCTCGGAGCTGCCTTGATTTTCTTTTTGAAAAATAAGAAATTCAACAATTATGGACAAGTTATTTTTGGCTTCGGTGCTCTTTTTTATGGACTAGAGCTAATGGGAGAAGGAATGAAACCATTACGTGAACTTGAAGCCTTTACAGAATTAACACTTAGCATGAGTGAAACGCCTTTGCTTGGGGTGCTGATTGGTACGGTATTTACCGTGCTCGTGCAAAGTTCCAGTGCGGCGATTGCGCTTTTACAGCAGCTTTATGAGCAAGGGGCTATGGGACTTGACTCAGCACTGCCGGTGTTGTTCGGTGACAACATCGGGACGACGATCACAGCGGTGCTGGCGGCGATTGGAGCCTCAATTGCGGCAAAGCGTGCAGCGTTGACCCATGTCATTTTCAACTTGATTGGGACCGTGCTCGTTCTGATTGTTTTTCCACTCTTTTTGAATTTGATCGAGTTTTTGGCGGTACAGATAAACTTGAATCGGCCAATGACGATTGCGTTTGCTCACGGGATCTTCAACGTTTCGAATACGCTGATTCAGCTGCCGTTCATTGCGGTGCTGGCGGCCATTGTAACCAAACTCGTCCCTGGTGAGGAATACAGCATTGAATATAAGACAAAGCATTTAGATCCACGATTTATCGGCAGTTCGCCGGCAATCGCGCTTGGACAGGCGAAGCAGGAAGTATTACGAATGGCTGATTTCTCGGAAAAAGGGCTTTTTGAGGTCAGTCAATATCTTCGTAACGGCACGAAGCGCCATGCTGAAATGGCCGTGCAGTTTGAAGAGGCGATTAATAATTTAGATCGCAAAATTACAGACTATTTGATTTTAATTTCGTCGCGTTCGTTGTCAGGGCCGGATTCAAAAATGCACTCGATGCTGATGGATACGGTTCGAGATATTGAAAGAATCGGCGACCATATCGAAAACATTGTTGAATTGAAGGATTATCAAAAAGCGAACAAGGTTAATTTATCGGAGACCGCGATGTCCGATTTGCAAGAGATGTTTGATTTAACGATTTCCACTTTAAAAGAAGCTGTTCTCTCCCTGGATAAAGTCGATGGCGACATGGCGCGTTCCGTGATCGAGAAAGAAGAAATGATTGACCGGATGGAACGAAAGCTGAGAAAGCAGCATATTCAGCGCGTCAACGAAGGCCAATGCTCCGGTTCTGCCGGCATCGTCTTTGTCGACATTGTCAGCAATTTGGAAAGAATTGGTGACCATGCTGTTAATATTGCGGAAGCGGTCATTAGCGAAGACCATTGATTTTATAAAAGAAAGTTAAGATTAGAGAAAAGCCCATGCCGAATTCATTTCGGCATGGGCTTTTAAAACGAGGAACAGGCTTGCTGCCCCCCTAGTCCTAAGCCCCCGCTATTAACAGAAAATGGCTTGTCTAATAGAGCTAAATATGATAAGTTGGGAAAGCAGTGCTTGCTTAGTGGCTGAGGGAAAGTATATATTGACACGAAGGTGAAGAAATGTTATTATCATTCTTGTCTTTAGCGATTTATGGGGTTGCTGCAAGTGAACGAATAAAGAATTTCATTGAATATTCCATAGTAGCTCAGTGACGAGGACAGTCATCGTCGAACAAGCAACGAGTTGACTCGACGCAGCCGGCAACGGAGCGAAGCTAGTAAGAGGAAGAGCCAGGTACCACAAGCGTACGAATGAACAACTTCAATGATATTCCACAGTAGCTCAGTGACGAGGCCAGTCATCGTCGAACAAGCAACGAGTTGACTCGACGCAGCCGGCAACGGAGCGAAGCTAGTAAGAGGAAGAGCCAGGTACCACAAGCGTACGAATGAAACAAACAACAATGAATATTCCACAGTAGCTCAGTGGTAGAGCAATCGGCTGTTAACCGATCGGTCGTAGGTTCGAGTCCTACCTGTGGAGCCAATATGGCGGTGTAGCTCAGCTGGCTAGAGCGTACGGTTCATACCCGTGAGGTCGTGGGTTCGATTCCCTCCGCCGCTATCTTTTTTTACATATTCGTGGCAATCTTGTGGCGGTTGTGGCGAAGTGGTTAACGCATCGGATTGTGGTTCCGACATTCGTGGGTTCGATTCCCATCAGCCGCCCCATGTAAGGACCCTTAGCTCAGTTGGTCAGAGCAGTCGGCTCATAACCGATCGGTCGTAGGTTCGAGTCCTACAGGGTCCACCAACTGTCATTTGATGGAGGAATACCCAAGTCCGGCTGAAGGGATCGGTCTTGAAAACCGACAGGCGGGTTAAACCGCGCGGGGGTTCGAATCCCTCTTCCTCCGCCATATAACGAAATTCACACTACCAGGCATGGTAGTGTTTTTTGTGTTACAGTGGTATTAGGAAAATAAAGGGACTGATCCGGAGAAAACGAATCAGGGGGAAGACGCATGGAAAAAGGGGTTATCAGTGTTGTGATGGCATGTAGTCTGGTGCTATTAGCTGGATGCATGTATGGTGAGGGCGAGAGGGAAACTCTAGAGGAGGGTGATAGCGGCTATCAGATTGACAGCTACCAAACGGATGTAAAAACAGCGGTAACACTCGCCTTGGATCAATTTGCTGAGCTTTCTTCATCCAAAAGTATTGAGGTGTTATATGAGTATAAGCCAATTCATGAAGAAAAAATGCTATTCCGATCGCTGATTAATAATCACTTATTCGGTACGAACCGTCCAACGGCTGAAATAATCAAAGCAAGAAATGAACGGAAGCGGGAGTTTGAAAAACTGCTAGCGGAAGCACAGGATGAATACGACATAACTGTTACGGAAGAAGAGGTCACGGCTTATATTGAAGAGATGGTTGACCCTCATTATTTTGAAGAGCAGGAGGAATATGCGGCAGCATTAGGGATTACCGTTACTGAATTAAATCATCAATTTGACCGTGATTTATATTATTTTGATGTCTTAGCAGATAAGCTGTTATTTGCCCGGGCAGCGGCAGGCCAATTCGAGTGAAAACGAAAAATGAGTTAGCCAAAAGTATTCGGCTAACTCATTTCGTCCGCCGCCATTTTAGCAGCGAAGCTTCCAGCAGGCGGATCAGCAGAAAGAGCGCGATGCCGATCAGCGACAGCCAGACAATCGGGGCAAACACACCGGCACCGTCAAATTGCGTCATCATTCTCCGGCTGAAATAGCCTAAGCCAGCTTGGGCGCCGAGCCATTCACCGATCGCCGCGCCAATCACGCTCAGCGTCACGGCGACCTTCATGCCTGAGAGGAAAGAAGGGAGAGCGGATGGCACCTCGACCTTGCAAAATAGCTGCCATTTGCTCGCTCCCATCGTTTTCATCAACTCAAGATAGTCTTTCTTCGTCGTACGAAAGCCATCGAACGTGCTGACGGTAATTGGAAAGAAGGTAATCAACACGGTGACGACGACCTTGCTCGTTAGCCCGTAGCCGAACCAAAGGACGAACAATGGAGCCAGGGCGATAATCGGAATTGTTTGAGAAGCGATTAAAACCGGATAAAAAGCCCGTTCGACGAGCGGCAGCTTGTACATCGCAATCGCAAGCACGACGCCGAGCACGAAGGAAATGGAAAGCCCTGTTACAATAATCGCGAGCGTGGCCGGCAAATGAGTAAAAAGCAGCGCTTCATTCAGCTCAACCATTTTCGCCAGTACTTGTGTCGGTGCCGGAAAAAGAAACGGCTGCCCGACTGCGATGGCGCTTATTTGCCAGACAAGCAGCAGCACACAAAGCAAAAGCCATGGATAGAGCCAATTGGTGATCCGTTTCATGACGGCGTCACCTCCTTCGTAAGATGACGAAGAATCTCTCTTTTTAAGGAAGCCCCCTCGGCTTCTAGAAGCTGCTCATGTGAACGCGGCCGGGAAAAAGGGACGGTGAAAAGGGTATAGTTCGATAATGGAGAGCCTGAAAAGACAGCGATCCGATCCGATAAATAGAGCGCTTCATCGACATCATGACTAATAAAGAGCAGCGTCGGCCGCTCTGTCGCCTCTTCCCATTGTCTGAGCAGCCAGGACTGCATCGACAGACGGGTCATCGCATCAAGCGAGCTGAATGGCTCATCAAGTAAGAGCAGTCTTTCACCGGAAAGCGTTGCCCGCAGGAAATTGGCCCGTTGCCGCATCCCGCCCGAGAGCTGATGAGGGTAGGACTGCTCTGTTCCGGCAAGGCCAAACGTCTTCATTCGTTCCCTTGCCCGCTCATAGCGCTCTTTCCGCCCGATTCCTTGTAGTTCGAGCGGGAGAGCCACATTATCCAAAATGGTACGCCATTCAAATAAAAGATCCTGCTGCGGCATGTAGCCAATCTCACGCCGGGCTGAGCCTTCCTGCAACAGCTCAATCGAGCCGGAAGTTGGCTCGGCCAGTCCGGTAATCAATTTGAACAGCGTGCTTTTCCCCGTTCCGCTTGGGGCCATAACAGTGAGGATTTCCCCGCTGTCAATCGATAAAGTTAACTGTTTGATGACAGGAGCCAAATCGTCGGAATAGTGAAAGGTCAGCTCCTTCAAACGCAATAGTTCCTGTGAAACCTTGGTCATGGAATGTGTCTCCGAATTTACGCCGCAAAAGAAAAAACGCCACCATTCGGCAGAAAGGTGGCGCCATGACAGGTTACGATCCTCATCATTTGTCAGAACAGCCACTTTCCTCCGCTAGCATTACCTAGGTCAGGTCAAGTAAGGGTTGAGGTGGAACCTCTCTCAGCTACAAAGCGCCCCTAGTGGTGTTTTCGATTCAATTGCTTTTGGTTTACGATAGCATACTCTCCAAGTAAGATCAATGATTTCCTATGCGAGAAAAATCCATGAAAACAGGCCGAGACCGATACAATAGCAGGCGAAGTATGTTAATTTGCTGTTCTGTACCATCGCAATCAGCCATTTAATGCTGAGTAAGGCAAAGAAAAATGCTGAAAGAAAGGCAAGCATCAAGGAAGGCCATTGATCGCTGTACGATCCTTGAGCGAGCTCCGGCAGCTTAATGATACTGATTCCGAGAATAATCGGAATCGAGAGAAGAAAAGAATAGCGGAGGGCGACCTCCTTGCTGAGTCCGCACCAAAGAGCGGCAATTAATGTGCTGCCGGAACGGGAGATGCCGGGGATGACGGCGAGGGCTTGCCCGAGACCGATCAGAACGCCATCCCGCCAGGTCAGCTCCTTTCGCATGCCTCTGTCGACACCATGCTCAATCAGTACGAGAAAAATCCCGGTAATAATCAAAGAGGCGCCAATCAAGGCAATTGTCGTCAGCTGCTCACCAAGAACATACTCAAGCCCTTTTCCTGCGCCCATCGTGACAAAGGTCGACAGGAGCAACAAGCAGCCGAAACGGTAATGGTTGTAATGTTTCTGCTGTTTATTTGTGAGATAGAGGATAAAGTCCTTTACAATCCGCAGCAGGTCACGCGAAAAATAAAGAATGACCGCCAGCAGGGAGGCGGCATGTAAAAAAACTTCAAGCACAAGCTCGGTGTCAGCCTGCGTCTCAAAAGCGAAAATCTGCCTGGCAAGCAGCAGATGAGCAGTACTGGAAATCGGCAAAAATTCAGAAATTCCCTGGATAAAGCCAATAAGCAATGCTTCCCACCAGTTCATTTTGTCCCTCCTTTGATGGTTTGTACATATGTATGGAAAAAAAGGAATCAATATGCCGAAGAAGAGGTTTGAATAGCGGGTAGGAAGGGTACATTAAATTTTGGAGCCCGACGTAAAAAAGAACAAGCTTCTTTATTGCAACCTCGAGTAAATTTTGGTAATGTAGGTATTGGCGGACTTACTAAACATTTCTGTTGGTAAAGTCGCTGGCAATTCAAATTAGGAGGAGATTGAAGATGGCATACGAATTACCGCAATTACCTTACGCAGCAAACGCACTAGAACCTCATATTGACGAGCAAACAATGAATATTCACCATGGTAAACATCACAACACGTATGTGACAAAGCTGAATGCAGCTCTTGAAGGCCATGATGAGCTAGCAAGTAAGAGCATTGAAGATCTTGTTTCTAATTTAGACGCTGTTCCTGAGAACATTCGTGGCGCGGTTCGCAACAATGGTGGTGGACATGCTAACCATACTTTGTTCTGGCAAATTCTTAGCCCGAACGGCGGCGGAACGCCAACAGGAGAATTAGCGGACAAGATTAACGAAGCATTCGGCAGCTTCGACAAGTTCAAGGAAGAATTTGCAAATGCCGCAGCTAACCGCTTTGGTTCAGGCTGGGCTTGGCTTATCGTTGATGGCGGCAAGCTGGCGATCACAAGCACTCCAAATCAAGATACTCCTTTAATGGAAGGCAAGACGCCAATTCTTGGCCTTGACGTTTGGGAGCATGCTTATTACTTAAATTACCAAAACCGTCGTCCTGATTACATCAACGCATTCTGGAATGTAGTCAATTGGGATGAAGTGACAAAGCGTTACGATGCAGCAAAATAAGAACTGAGGAAAAGAGTGGCAAAAGGAGCGAGTTTTCTTTGCCGCTCTTTTTTATTTTGCCTTCGGACAGCAAGCGGAGCTGTTCCGTTCTGCAAGCATGATGCGAATTAATTTGAATAACGATATTTTCAAGAGACACACTACTGATGAGGGTGGTGGAGTCGGTGAAAAAATCGCTTATTTCAAAAGTCATTGGAGATGTGGAATTAACAAGAGATTTGACAATCTTATTATTGATCGGCGGTCTCTATGCGTTGAGTGTCGCCTTATCAAATACATTTGTAAATGTTTACCTTTGGAAGCAATCGGGTCAATTTATTGATCTGGCTCTCTACAATTTGGCTGCGGTTATTTTGCAGCCAATTACTTTTATTCTTGCCGGAAGATGGGCGAAACGGATTGATCGCGTGATCGTGCTAAGGCTCGGTGTCATTTCTCTATCCAGCTTTTACTGTACGGTGCTGCTTTTGGGAGATAATGCAAACCGCTTTCTGCTCGTGCTGGGCGCCATTTTGGGCATCGGCTTTGGCTGTTACTGGCTGGCGTTTAATGTGCTGACCTTTGAAATTACAGAGCCGGACACGAGAGATTTCTTTAACGGTTTCCTCGGATTGCTAACGTCCTTTGCCGGGATGATCGGGCCGATTGTATCCGGACTCGTGATCACCAGAATGGAAAAGTTCGCCGGTTACACGGTGATGTTCTCGATTTCACTTTCGCTCTTTGTCGTCGCCGTGCTGCTCAGCTTCATGCTACAGCGAAGATCGGCGGAGGGGAGGTTCTATTTTCGCCGCATTCTCGAGGAACGAAAAAGCAATATTAACTGGCGGCGCGTTCTTCATGCCCACTTTTTTCAGGGGCTGCGTGAAGGGACGTTTGTTTTTGTGATCGTTGTCTGGGTATACATAGCAACAGGCAGTGAGCTGGCGATTGGAACATACGGGCTCGTCGCCTCTGCTGTCCAGTTTGTCGGCTATTATACGGTGACACGATTGGTGAAATCCCATTTTCGCAAAACCTCGATTCTGATTGGCGGAACGATTTTATATGCCGCTATTTTCTTAATTGTGTTCGACCTTTCGTTTGCCAAGTTAATCATGTATGGGATTGTCATTTCCATTGCCTATCCGATGCTGCTCGTGCCGTATGTTTCTTTAACTTATGATGTCATCGGCAAAAGCTGGCGGGCGGCGGAGATGCGAATTGAATATATCGTCGTCCGTGAATTGTTTTTAAATAGCGGGCGTATTCTTTCGGTGCTGACGTTTATTTTCACGATTACGTTCTTTCCCGAAGATAAAGCGATTCCAATTCTTCTGATGCTGCTTGGAGGCGGCCACTTTCTGATTTATTTTTTCGTCAGGGGAATCCGTTTTCAAGAAGAAAAAGGAGGGGAAAGCTACAGCTTTGCCAGACAGGAAAAAGGGGAAGGCGACACAGGCGAGACATCCGTCTAAGCGAAAAAGGTTCGCTTTGACAAAGAGCGCTGATATGATATAATAAGCTTACAAATAAACGAAGCTTGCCTGCCGTGTTAGTCAGCTTCTCCTTGTTTCGAACCTTGCATTTTTTCAGGGAGTTCTACATTGAGTCTCTGCCAACATGCCAGCATTGTTCTGGACGTTGAACGGGAATCTGCGAACACCCACCTACGAGAGTAGGTTCATGAAACAACTGAAGCAACGGCATACGCGGGTTATGAATGCGAATGTTTCTAGGCACCTCTTGTAGGTGCCTATTCTAATGTATTTTACATAGAAACGTTAGGTGAACAGGGAGGAGGAGAGGCTGTGAGCAAAGCGCGACCAAAGAAGAAGCATCATTTACCGGCGCGGCTGAATGTGCTGTTTTTCGCCGTTTTCATTCTTTTTTCGGCCTTGATTTTAAGGCTTGGGATGGTGCAGATTGTCCAGGGAGAAGAATTCGTGAAGGAGCTTGAGCGGACAAGCAATACGACGGCGCGAATTGACGCCCCGAGAGGGTTGATGTATGACCGTTACGGAAATGTCGTCGTCGATAATGAGCTTGAATTATCCGTTACCTATACGAATCCGTCCAGAGCGACAAGCAGCACCCATATGCTTGAAGTCGCCACTGAGCTTGAAAAGTTAATTGATGTCGAGACGGACAGTGTTACAGATCGTGATAAGCAGGACTATATTCTTCTGACTATGACGGAGGAAGAACGCTATGAGCTTATGTCGAAGGAAGAGCGGGCTCAATTCGATGATCCTTCCGAGGAATACCGGGCCGAGGTGGATCGGGTGCCGGAGTCGGCGATTAACAGCCTTTCTGAGCAGGATTTGCGAATTTTGGCGATTTATCGTGAAATGGCTCGCGGATATGCCAACTCTCCGCAGCGAATTAAGCGCGGTATAACCGAGGAAGAGGCGCACCGCCTCAGTGAAAATCTTGACCGTCTACCCGGAGTCGACATTTTGCGTGACTCACGGCGGTCCTATGTCTACGGTGATTCGTTCCGCAGTCTTTTTGGCTCAACAGGCCCGATCCCGCGGGAGCATTTGGACTATTATTTGTCGCGCGGATACGAGCGCTCGGATTATGTCGGCACGAGCTTTTTAGAAGAGCAATATGAGGATGTACTCCGTGGACAAAAGGCGGTGATGGAAAGCATCACGACCTCGCACGGAAGCCAGACCGTTGAACGTTCGGTTAATGAAAAGCTCGGTCAGCGTGGAAATGACCTTGTGCTCGCACTCGATATGGAGCTCCAGCAAAAGGTCGAGGAAAGCATTGAAGAGGAAATGCGCCTTGCCGGAAATTCCTTTATTCTTGACCGTTCGGCCTACGCCGTTATGATGGATCCACGCACGGGCGATATTCTGGCCATGGCCGGTTTTAATGATCCTGCCGGACAGGACAGCGGCAATTATTCCGACCATATCGGCAATGTCACTAAGGCTTTTGCAATGGGTTCAGCTGTTAAGGCAGCCTCGGTTTTAACCGGGTTTCAAACCGGCGTTACTTGGCCGGGAAATTCGTTCTATGATCGGCCGATCGATCTTCCGGGAACGCCGATCAAGAGATCATACGTCCCGGGCGGCTTCGGCTGGGTCGATGACAGAAAAGCGCTGGAGGTGTCCTCAAACGTTTATATGTTTGAAATCGCGATGCTGATGGCCGGCTGTCATTACCCGAATAATTGTAACTGGAACAGAAATTCGATTAATGCCGCGTATGATGAGGCCCGCTTTAATTTCAGCCAGTTCGGGCTAGGAACAGAGACAGGCATTGATCTGCCTTCGACCGCGCTCGGAGTGGACGGAGGCTATCAGGCGGGGGGAAACCTGCTTGACTTGATGATCGGCCAGTTTGATACGTATACACCATTGCAGCTTGCTCAATATATTTCGACGATTGCCAACGACGGCTACCGGATGAAGCCGAGACTCGTCAGAGAAATTCGCGAGCCTGTCTCCGATAAGGATGAACAGGGGGCGGTCGTCCAAAAATTTGAGCCGACCGTCCTGAACCGGATTGATATGAGCGATGCCCATATTCAGCGTGTCCAGCAAGGCTTGCGTGATGTCGTAACCGGAACACGAGGAACGGCGCGTTCACGCTTTATTGACCGGCCATATCAGCTTGCTGCTAAGACAGGGACAGCTCAGGTAACGGTGAACGAAGTCGAGGGAAATAACCAGACGTTCGTCGGCTATGCTCCATTTGACAATCCGGAGGTGGCATTTGCCGTTGTCGTTCCTAACGTCAAGCTTGAGTCACGAGGGGGAAGACAAGGTATGGCGCAAAATATTGCCCAGCGGATGCTCGATGCATATTTTGATATGAAGGAAGAGCGAAATGGTCCGGAAATGGTCGACAGCCCTGTACTCGAAGATCCGGATACGGAAGAAAACTAAGAATAGTGCGGATTGGTGTTAAAGGTGAGCGCAGAAGGGTGTCTTTCTTCCTGCTTAACGAAATCTGCTCAAGGCAAAAGGCCTGTCTCCAGGAAAACGATCCTTGCGAGACCGGCCTTTTTTATGCGCTGGAAGCAGCCAGGCTTTTTCAATTACGTAATCACTGCGATGATTTCTTCCACCGTCATCTCACTGCTCAGAAGAAATTGCCCGGTGCGAATCGACTGGGTCAGTCCATTGCTCTGGAGGTATTCAAGAAAAGGCTCGACTTCCTCGATAATTTGACCGGCTGCGAGCTGTTCGGCTACTTGATGACTCGTCATTCCGGATGAAATCGTCAGCACCATTTGATAGATGATTTGCTGTTCTTCTTGCCCATCTTCCGGCTGTTCAGTGGCGGAGGCTGCTTCGTCCCGCACAGCCTCAAGTTCAGCCTCTGTCAGCACCGCATAGCCTGCAGCCGTCAGTCGCGTCATCATTTCTTCTGTCGACAGCTCGATCATCTCAGGCGATGATTCTTCAGCCGTATGATGTGAATAGTAATAGGTTCCGCCGAGGATCGCCGTAGCCAAAAATAACCCGCCCGCAAAGCTTTGAAGCCCTTTGTGGCCCATCACTGTCCACCTTCCTTCTCCGCCTGCAAATAAGGGATGAGAAGCCGTTCGACTTCATCAGCGGTCAGTCCGGTCGCTGTGGCGATCTCTTCACTTGACATTTCTTGCTCATAAAGGGCAATGACCTCCTGCATCAGCTGATGAGAGCGGGATTTTTTCTGAAATGGTGAGCGCTGCTGGCTGATCAGCAATTCGTCTTCGAGCACGGCGAGCCGTTTTTTGATCTGATACATGTCCTGCAGGTGGGTAAGCGATAACGTCTCAAGCTCCTGTTCTAGCTTCTTGCTGCTGTCTTTTCGAAAAAACGACAGTAAAAATAAAACAATCGCCAGTGAAAATAAAATGATAATGGCAGTCTCCATAAGCAACCCTCTCTTTCGACAAAACTCATGCTTTTCATTATACCTCCACTTCCGACTTCTTTACTAGACTTTTCAGCAAGGAAGCTTGTGCGATGCCGATCTTCAACGTTCGACAGCATCGTAACGACAAGAAAGCTTAGCGAAAAAAGACGAACGATTTTTTTCAGCGAATAAAAAGAGCAGTGACGCAACTTTGACAAAAAGAGACAAAAACGTCTGCTTGTTCCAAATGTTGGCTGAATGTATGATAAAACCAAAGCGAATCGGCAGGGAGGGAATGGAAGATGAAGTCAGAGATCGTCATGCTGCGCCGCAGAGGTCACTCTTTTCAAAGAATTGCGAGAGAACTGAGTACGACCGTCGGCCAGGTTCGATCGTGTTGGCAAAACGCGCAGGATCAATGTACTGGTTCGGCGGTACCCGCTATCCCGACAGAGGAAGAGAGAGATGAAATCACACTCCTTGCTGAAGGGCCGCATGTCATCTATGCCTACTGGGAAATAAGTGAAATGCTAAGAAATATGAGCGAACAGCATATAAGGCAGCCATGGGCGAAGCAGCAGAAGTATTTACGGATATATGATTGTACCGACGTGCTTTTTGATGGACATAATGCCCATTACGAACAGGATATACCGCTGCCGGAAATGACGAATAACTGGTTTATTCGCGGGATGAAAGAAAACCGTTCCTATATTGTCGATTTCGGCATCTGGACGAGGGAAGGGACATTTTTCACCTTGCTTCGTTCCAATGCGATCGGTACAGCGCGCTGTCAGCCGCCCGATGCCGGCCAATATTCGGAAGCTGTCGAGCAATGGAAGAACGGCAGCGCCGAAGAGCCGAGCTGGCTTGAACAGTTTTGTGCGTATTCTTATTACGAGGTTATTCGATAGGAGGGAGTTTGTGAAAGAAGGGTATTTCTCACTCGTTTTACACGCTCACTTGCCTTATGTGCGCCACCGGGAGCCTGATCGTCTGGAAGAGCGCTGGCTGTTTGAAGCGTTGACAGAATCGTACATTCCCATGCTTTGGGAGCTTGAAGCTGCACAGGTTCAAGAAGCGCTGACGATTTCCATCTCACCTCCCGTGATGGAAATGCTCGCCGATCCGTTGCTGCAAACCCGCTATGAGCAATACCTTGCGCGAACGGAAGAGCTTCTCGTTAAGGAAGCGAAGCGGACGTCCGCCACGAAGGAAGAACACGATCTCACGTCTTTCTATCAGAAGCGATTTCAGAAGATTACGAGTTTTTATCTCCGCTGGGATAAAAACGTTCTGAACGGTTTTCGCGCCCTGCAGGATCAGAACATGATCCGTTGCATCACGAGCGCGGCAACGCATGCGTTCCTGCCATATGTCAAAACAAAAGCCGCCGTCCGCTCGCAAATTGTTGAGGCGCTCTCCTGCTTTGAGCGCCACTTCGGCCATCGGCCAACCGGTTTCTGGCTGCCGGAATGCGCCTTTGCACCGGGGATTGATCGGATCCTTGTCGAGGAAGGTGTGCGCTATACATTCGTTGATGAGCATGCCCTGCTCTATGCTGATCCGCAGCCGGGTAAAGGCAGCGGGGCGCCGGTCTATTCGCCGCACGGCCTTGTGCTTTTTCCGCGACATACGCGACTGTCGGGCAAAGTATGGAGCTCAACGCTCGGTTATCCCGGAGATGCTGATTATCGTGAGTTTTATCGCGATATTGCCTACGAGCGGGACGAAAGCTATATTCTGCCCTACATCCATCCGGAAGGAATTCGCATCGATACAGGCATTAAGCATAGGCGGATTACCGGACAGCAGGAAGAGAAGGCCACCTATGTACGTGAATGGGCCGAAGGAAAGGTTCACCGCCATGCCGCCGACTTTGTCGAAGCGATTCAGTCGGAGGTCGCGCAACATGGCGGCCAGTCCGATCCTCCTTATATGATGGTAACGCCGTTTGATGCCGAATTATTTGGTCATTGGTGGTTTGAAGGGCCGGAATGGCTTGGAGCGGTGCTGCAGGCAGAACAAGCCGGCTACAGATTACTGACAGCTGAAACGTATGTCCATCGCCATTATCGCGATTTGGAAACCGTTCATGTTTCGTTTTCGACATGGGGGAGAGAAGGCTACGGCTCGGTCTGGTTAAATGAAAAAAATGAAATGCTGTATCGCGCTCATCACCGGATGGAACGCGATCTTGCCTCAGTCAGCGCGCTTTACCGAAAGCAGGGCGCCCTTGAAGAAAGAGCGCGTAAACAGCTTGTGCGTGAATGGATGCTGGCGGTGAGCAGTGATTGGGCCTTTATCCTTGACGGTGAAACGGCTTCACAATACGCCGAAGAGCGCTTCCTGACCCATTTGCGGCGCTTCGATGAAATTAAGGAGAGACTTCAGCAGCAGACCGTAGAGGAGACATGGCTGACGAAAATTGAGGAGGACTTTCCATTTCTTGCTGATGTAAATGCTGATTTGTTCTATTCTCCTCATGATGCTTATATCGAAGAGCAGTACGGAAACCAGCAACGACAGGGGAAGCAGACGATTATGATGCTCAGCTGGGAATTTCCGCCGCTGATTGTCGGCGGACTTGCCAGGCATGTGTTTGACCTTTCGAGAATGCTGCAGCAGGCGGGGAATGACGTTCATGTGATTACCGCTGATCTTCCCGGCTATCCTGCTTATGAGGTCAATCAGGGTGTCCATGTCCACCGGGTGAAGGGAGCTCAACCAAGAGCCGAAAGCTTCTACGACTGGGTCGGCAGCTTAAATATCGCCATGTACGAGTACGCGCGAAAGCTCGCCCGCAACCATCCCTTTACGCTGATTCATGCTCATGATTGGCTTGTCGGTCTATGCGCAACTGCGTTAAAAGTCCGTCTCTCTCTTCCGCTGCTGGCGACGATTCATGCGACCGAGCATGGGCGCAACAACGGCATTCATACTGATTTGCAAAAGCGGATTAACGAGCAGGAACAAGAGCTGACCGCGGCCGCCGACCGCGTGATCGTCTGCAGTGAATTTATGAAGCAGGAGCTTCAAACGATTTTCAGTCTGCCGGCGGAAAAATTGACCGTCATCCCAAATGGGGTCGATCAGACGCTGATTCGGACGGAAACCGAAAATGTCCTTGCCGGCGGGCAGCCGTTTACGGTTTTCTCGATCGGGCGGATGGTGAAGGAAAAAGGATTTCACACCCTGCTTGAAGCAGCGGCGCTCGTGAAAGAACGACAGCTCGATATCCGGTTTGTGATCGCCGGGAAAGGGCCACTGCTGCATGAGTATGAACAGCAGGTATTGGCGAATAACCTGGAGGAGTATATCCGCTTTCTCGGTTTCATTTGTGATGAGGAACGGAATGAGTGGTTGCAGCGCTGTGATGCGGCGGTATTCCCAAGCTTGTATGAGCCATTTGGCATCGTCGCACTTGAGGCAATGGCAGCAGGCGTCGCGACAATTGTTGCTGAGACCGGGGGTCTGGCGACAATCATAGCCGATCAGATAAATGGGTTAACGTTTCGTCCAGGAGACGCCGAAGGCCTGTTGACAGAAGTTCTTGATCTATACAGCAATCCCGGAAAAAGAAAGAGGCTGGCTGCGCAAGCAAGACAGGATGTGCAAACGACGTACAGCTGGCCGGCGATCGCCAGGCAAACGGAAGAGGAATATTCACGATGCTATACGGAAAAGGATGACGGACTGAAGATCGAAAAGGAGGCTTGATCGATGAAAGCAGTGATTATCGCAGGCGGAAAAGGGACGAGGCTTCAGCCTTTAACGGCGCAGAGGCCAAAAGCGATGGCCCCACTGGCGGAAAAACCGGTGATGCAATACGGCATTGAACTGCTGAAGAAACATGGCATTACGGAGATAGCGGTGACGGTCGGGTACATGGCGGAAAAAATTGAAGCGTATTTCGGTGACGGGAGCGGCCTCGGTGTCAGTTTGACTTATTTTAAAGAAAGCAATCCGCTTGGCACGGCTGGAAGTGTAAAGGAGGCTGAAGCTTTTTTAGATGAACCTTTTCTCGTGATGAGCGGCGATGTGTTGAGCGATTTTCATTTGCGAGAAGGCATCGCGGCCCATGAAAGGATGGGTGGGCTTGCAACGATCTTTGTGAAAGAGGTCGAGTCTCCGCTTGACTTCGCTGTTGTGCAAATGAATGACGCGGGGCAGATAACGCGCTTTCTCGAAAAACCGAAAGAAGAAGAAATCTTTAGTCAGACGGTGAGCAGCGGGATTTATCTGATGGAACCGGAGATCTTGGCTTCTATCGAGAAAGGCGAGAAGGCGGATTTTGGCCGCGACATTTTCCCGCAGCTGCTCCGGCTCGGTAAGCAGTTGAATGGCTATCCGGCAGAGGGCTATTGGGCCGATATTGGCACGCTGCCACGCTATTATCAGGCACAGCTGGATTTGCTCCACGGCCATGTGAGCGCGGAAATAAGCGGCACCGAGGTTGCGCCTGGCATCTGGGTCGGGGAAGATGTGATGATCGAAGCCGGTGTCAGCTTGAAAGCCCCTGTCGTCATCGGCTCTGGAACAGTGGTACAGCGTGGTGCTTCGATCGGCCCGGGAGCGGTTGTTGGTGCCGCTTCTACCGTAGCCGGACGGGCGTCAGTCGAAGGCACGGTTGCCTGGCCGCGGGCGGTGCTTCAGCAGGGGAGTACATTAAAAGGGGCGGTGCTGGCAGACGGGGTTATCGTCAAAGAACGAATGACGATTCAGGAGCCGCTTGTGATTGGCAGCGGAACTGTTGTGGAAGAAGTGGTTCTTTCTTCGCCTCGGGCGGCTGCAGCCGGCCAAAGGATTGGACAACCAGTTGAGTGGGGTCCTGCCTTGAAAGGACACCGCGCCAGACTTTCGGCTGCCTTTGCGAACGCGGAGGAGCAGACCGCCGCTCTTGCCTCGGCGTATGGAAGCTTACTCCGGCACGGGCAGGTTGTTTATCTGTCCAGTGACCATCAGCCCCGCTCGATCGCGCTGAAGAAAATTGCGCTTCGATGCTTACGGGCGACGGGAGTGAATGTCGTGGAAATCGAGTCAACTTTGCTGCCGGTTTTCCGCTTCAGCCTCGAAAGGAATGAGCCGGCCGGCGGTTTGTACATCCGCCAGTCGGAGCGTAATGGCAAGAAGAAGCTGATAATCGAGCTGTTTGATGAGCGCGGGATGCCGGTAAATAAAGAATGGCAGCAGCGGCTGCAGCAGTATCTGGCCATGCGCTGCCGGCGCTTTGTTCCAGATGGGCAGAGCGGCATGCACCGGACAAGGAGCGATCAAGAATCATCTTATCTCTCTGAGCTTCTTGCCCGGATTGATGTGGCAGCGATTCGTCAGCGGAAATGGAAGATTGCGCTTTATGATGAAACACAGGGACAGTTTCCGGTGATTTCCTTTCTCTTTGATTATTTGCAGTGTGAATGGATGGAGGTTCGCGATCTACAGGATATTGAACAGATGGAGAGCTTTGTCCGCAATCAGCAGGCCGACCTCGGCATCTTAATCGGGGAAAGTGGAGAATTTGTCAGCTGGATGACGGAAGAGGGGTTCCTTCTTTCAGATGAAGAGCAGCTGCTCCAGACAGCACAAGTGCAGCTGGCGTTAAAACAAAATCCGAAGCTCGCCGCTCCTTTATTCGGCGGGGCCCAGCTGGAGATGCTTGCCGCCCGTTTTGGCGGGACGATTGTGCGGACGAAGCCGTCGACAAGGGCGATGATGGAAGCGGAAGGCACGGTGCAGGTTATGGCCTACGATGCGCCGTTTGCCATCCTTTCGACGCTCTATTATTTAAGCACATCCGGTTATTCTCTGACTGATTTAACAGAGACGCTGCAGGCGGAGCTGGTCTATCCGCCGACAGTCGGAAAATCCGTTATGTAACTGAATGCTTCATAAAAACAAGACAATCATGAAGGAGGCGTAATGCCAGTGTATTCAATCACCAATCAACAGCCTGGCAGTAAAAAAGGAGGACAGCGCATGTTTGCTGAACAAGCATCGCAAAAACGTCAAAGTGAGCAGACAAAAGGCTTATTGCTGGGCTTGCCATATCGCTTTGCTATTTGGAAGGAGGGGGAGTGCATCTGGCTTCATGAAGAGGAATGGGAGGTATTTATGTTGCCGTGTGAAGCGCTTAAGTCTCTTCATATTATGGCGTACCACCCAAGATGGGAGCTGCAGATTACTCTGCTCTATTCGGAGGAGTCCGCCGCGCTTTCGACGATTTCACTGAAAAATCAATCGCATGAAATAAGGGAGCTGCGTTTTCTGATTCACTTGCCGGATCAAGCCGGCGCACCACCAGAGCTCAGTTTCGTTTCTCCGTCCCAGCATGTGATTTTGCAATATAGCAAGGAAGCGGTAAGTTTAGTTGGAGCCCGCTTTTTTCAACAGGCGGCGCCGCAGGTTTCCGTCGGAGTCAAGGATGATATTTGGGAAGGGGAAAGCGGGAAGCTGGCGATTTCTCCGCTCTCAAAGACGAGCGGAGAATGTATGATGCTGATGCCGCTTGTCATGACCGGATATGAGGAAGCATGCGGTCAGCTTTGGAACCTGGAAGCGAAGTCGGAAGAGGATGTCTGGGCATCGTACCAGCGCCAAATTCTTGCCAATTCATACTGTAAAGAAAAAACACTTGATCACTGAGGGAAGATTTGCTATCATAATCAAGTATGAAGAAAGCACAGTTTGGAGGGATAACGAATGCGCGTACAAGTCACTCTTGCTTGCACTGAGACAGGCGACCGTAACTATATTACAACAAAAAACAAGCGCACAAATCCTGAGCGTATTGAATTAAAGAAATACAGCCCAAGATTGAAGCGTCACACGCTTCACCGCGAAACAAAGTAAGCAGCTGGATTTTTCCACTGCTTCTTTTTTCTTTGACAGATGGCCATGACACATCCGGGGCGTTCGGGGAAGGGAGAGAGTGTTGTGAATCAGAAGAATTTTATTCGAGCAAAGACGAAAGAAGCGCTGGAAGCGATGTCCGATCAGGACTATATTCGGGATTCCCGGCAAATTGCAGAACATCTTGTCAACTCCTCTTATTGGCAGGCTTCACAACTGATTGCCTTGACGATTTCACGCCATAGAGAGGTCGATACATATCAACTTATTAATCAGGCATGGAAGGAAAAAAAGAGAGTAGCCGTGCCGCGGACGAATGTAAATGAGAAATCAATGCGTTTTTACGAACTGAGCAGTTTCAGCCAGCTTGAAAAGAGATATAGTGATTTAATGGAGCCGTTGCCCGAAGCATGCACGCCGGTTGCGGAGGAACAGCTTGATTTGATCATCGTTCCGGGGCTGGCTTTCGACCAGAGCGGCGCGCGTCTCGGATTTGGCGGCGGCTTTTATGATCGGCTGCTGGCCCGCGTTGGGACGAAAACGGTGGCCCTCGCTTTTTCGTGTCAGCTCTATCCACGGCTGCTGACAGAAGCTCACGATCAGCTAGTTGACCATATTGTGACAACGGATGGGTTTGTTCGATGATCGCCGTGCTGTTAATCGGGGTCGTGCTGATCGCCTTCTTTGCGGTAAAGGCAAGGGCGCTGACTGTTTCTGGAGGGGTGGCGGCTGTCGGCGTCGGCGGCTTTATTGCGCTCGGCTTTGGGCTGCAAGGTCTGCTGCTATTGTCGTTGTTCTTTTTCAGCTCAACATTATTAGGGAAATTCAAGCAAAAGCAGGGACGAGAGGACGATCAGATTGTCGAAAAAGGCGACTGTCGCGACGCGATGCAAGTGATCGCCAATGGCGGCGTTCCGGCGCTATTGGCCGTGACCTACCTTTTCGTTCCTAGTGAATTGCTGCTTTGCGGTTTTGTAGCCAGCATTGCTGCGGCAACTGCAGACACATGGGCGACGGAAATCGGCTCGCTCAGTAAGCAGCATCCGTTTCATGTTGTCAAGTGGAAGCGCGTTGACCCAGGAACCTCCGGCGCGGTGACGCTGCTCGGCTTGGCGGCGGCCTTTGCCGGGAGTTTTCTCATCGTCGTGCTGGCGATTTTCTTATGGTGGGGCAGTTATTATAACAGCCATCTGCTTCTTTTTGCCCTGATTGTCTCAGGGTTTGTCGGCAACTTTTTTGATACGTTAATGGGGGCGAGCTGTCAGGTTGTTTACCATTGTCCGCAATGCGGCAGGGAAACCGAACGGACGATTCATTGCGACAGGCCGACAGAGCATAAATATGGCGTGAAATGGCTCGATAATGATAGTGTTAATATAATCTGTACCTTTACAGGGGCTATCCTCGGTCTTATTTCCGGCTTGCTGCTTCTTTAAGCTGGAAGTGAGCCGCGGATGGATTTAAAATAGGTTTGAAGGTGGATCGAGATGGAGAAACATTCAATAGAACGCTATTCAAGACAGATGCGCTTCGCTCCGATAGGAGAAGAGGGGCAGAGGACGCTGGCCGAAAAAGTCGCGCTCATTGTCGGCGTCGGAGCGCTTGGAACCGTGCTGGCCAACCACTTAGTGCGGGCCGGAGTCGGCAAAGTGAAGATTGTGGATCGCGATTATGTCGAGATGAGCAATTTGCAAAGACAGATGCTTTTTGATGAAAGCGATGTCAATGAAAGTCTTCCGAAGGCGATCGCCGCTGAACGAAAGCTGCGGGCAATTAATTCCGCTGTGCAAATTGAGGCGACGGTTGCCGATGTGACGGCTTCAACCTTGCCGGCCCTCATGGAAGATGTTGATATTGTTCTTGATGGAACCGATAATTTTCGGACCAGGTTTCTATTAAACGATATGTGTTTTCAAAAAGGAATTCCGTTTGCCTACGGCGGAGCGGTGAGTGCGCGGGGGATGTCGGCACTGTTTATCCCGGGGAAAACCCCGTGTCTCCGTTGTTTAATCAACGAGGGGAGCGGCAGTGGAGAAACATGTGATACCGTTGGTGTGATCAGTCCGGTTGTCGATATTGTGGCCTCTTATCAGGTTGTCGAGGTGATGAAATATTTAGTCGGGCAAACTGGGGCGTTACGTGGGACGTTACGCAGCTTTGATCTGTGGGGCAACCATCAATTTGATTTGAAAATGGAAAAAGCGAAGGCCGATTGTCCGACCTGTCAGCAGCGCCGCTTCCCGGCTTTAACGGCCGATGAAACGGAAGTGACGACGCTCTGTGGCCGGGAAACGGTGCAGATCAACAGACAAAAGCCGTTTGATCTGGCGCTTTGGGAGAAGAGGCTGATCGGAAGCGCCCAAGTGAAGGCAACGCCGTTTCTTTTACGAATTGAGCTTGAAGAAGGAGAGCGGATCGTCTTATTCCCTGACGGAAGAGCGCTCGTGCAGGGAACGGAGGATTTGACGAGAGCAAGGACGCTTTACAGCAAATATATTGGAGATTAATCGGTAAAGGGAGGGACAACGATCTTTGTTTAGGGGAAAGAAGCGATTATTTATTGGCTTGTCAGGCATAGTCATAGTAGTAGCGCTAATTGGATTCGCAGAAATTCAACCACCCGAGCAAGGAATACAAGTGGCAGAAGCGGAGAGGGAGGCGAAAGAAGCAGCAACCGAACCGGAAGAAGCTGCTGTGAACGAGAAGCCGCCCGAGCAGGCCGCCGAACGGGAGCTCCCTGATTTTGAAGAACTATTTGCAGAAGAATCGTTACATGAATTAAGAGAAAAAATGAAAGCGAGCATCCGGGAGCAGCGTACATACCTGGAGACAATGGTGGAGCAGGCGGACAGCGATCAATGGATCGAACTATTGGAAACGAAAGAATGGCGCTTGTTTCAAAAGTCTGTTAATGAGCTTTTTTACGGGAAACAGGTGCCGTATGAACTGATGAATGATGTGCAAAAAATGGTTGTGCTCAGCCGTATCACTTATGTGTTTCAGGAAAAAACAGCGCTAACGTATTTGTATCAGCTCGTTCACGATTTGGATGTCCATGTTAACCGGCTGACCGAGCGGCCTTACGGGGTAACGGAAGCCTATGGAAGCAAACGGAAGTACATGGAGATTGATCAATACTTGCAAGTATTGGCAAGATCAGATTCATTCGGATAAATTCTTTTCACTGACGTATAGTAAGAAAAAGGAGGGATACGATGTTACAGCGTTTCGTTACGATGGTATCGTTCGTTTTTTCTTGCTACTTGTTGTATAAGTACCGTTATCGGGTCATTAACGCTTTTTTAGGAAAGCGTTGGCTGAGAAAAGTTGCGATCAGCATGGCGATGCAGATTCCGGCAATCCGTGATAAAGTATTGGGATCTGTCTTATCAAGCCGTCAGCCGCAACATCAATAGGCGCAGTGATAAGAGGCCACTGAGAAACTTCCTTTTTCGTAACTTGAAGAAGTGAAAATCGTACTTTTTCAGCAGCTTCAGTGATAAGAGGAGTCTGGCCAGGCCAAAAACGGGTCTTGTTTTTACTGGTTCAGGCTTCTTCTTATAAGAAAAAGCGCCTGCTGGAGGGAGGGGTATCGTGGAAGCGGAACAGCACGATGCGTATTACTGGAAGGTGATCCACCATTTGATTGTTAATCGAGGCTATCGCCTGCTTCAGCAGCAGGAAAACGAGGCATGGCTGGAGGACGAGGAGTCGAAGCCGAGGCGAATTTTGCGAATTGTTAGAGCGGATGTCGATTGGGCGAACTGGTTAAAACGCGATATTGTAGCGTCTGTAAGCCGGTTCGAGCTGTTGCGGCGTCAGCTCCGCCTTAATGAGCTGATCGGCGAAAATCTCTACATAAGTGTTTACCCGCCGGTTGATTCCTGGGAGGAGCTGCAAAAGCCTTTTGTAGCGAATAAACAAAAGAAAACAACCGTTTATACATCACTTGTCACTAGAGAAGCGGCTGCCGGCGGCGAGGTGGCTGTCCGTGAACTGGTGCTGCCGGCAGCGACGGCTATGAATTCGGTTGAGGAAATCGAATTGACCGTCAAGCAGCTGCGGCAGGAAGTGGTCGAAAGGGCGCAGAGCCGCGAGCGCGAGGAGCGGCAGCTTTTTTTATTTGGAAAGCCGCGGATGATCTATGTGCTGCTCGCTTTGATCGCTGTGATGTACTGGCTGGTGGAACAGAACGGCGGCAGTACGTCCGTCTTAACATTAATTGAATTCGGCGCAAAGTATAATCCGTTAATTATCCAAGGGGAATGGTGGCGTCTCGTCTCGGCGATGTTCCTCCATATCGGCTTTCTGCATCTTTTCATGAATTCACTTGCTTTGTTTTACTTAGGCGGCGCTGTAGAGCGGATGTACGGCACTGGCCGCTTTCTAGTGATCTACTTTATCGCCGGAGTGTTTGGCTCAGCCGCCAGCTTTGCCTTTAATGAACAGGTCGCGGCCGGGGCGTCAGGGGCGATTTTTGGCTGTTTTGGCGCTCTCCTCTATTTTGGCACGATTCACAAAAAATTATTTTTCCGGACTATGGGGAAAAGCGTGCTGTTTGTTCTCGGACTGAATTTGATTTTTGGTCTGACGGTGCCGATGATCGACAATGGCGCCCATGTCGGCGGACTGATCGGCGGCTTTTTCGCTTCTGCCATCGTTCACTTGCCAAAGCACGCGAAGTCGGCCAGACAGCTGGGCGCTTTTGTCCTAACCGTTATTAGTATTGGAGGGCTGCTCTGGTACGGAATGATTAATGAGCAAAAGGCCCCGTCCGCCCTGCTTTCCTTGCAAATCGGGCAGGAATATTTGCAGCAGGAGGAGCTTGTGAAAGCCTATCCTTTCTTGCAGCAGGCGGTCGAAAATGGAGCTGACATGCCGGAGGCCCCATTCCTGCTTGCTTATGCAGAAGCGATGTTCGGCAATTATGAAGAGGCGAAACAGCTTCTGCTTGAGGTGATTCAACAGCGGGCTGATTTTCATCAGGCTCATTACAATCTGGCGCTCATCTACCTGGAGTTGGGAGAGACAGAGGAAGCGAGAGCCTCAGTAGAGCGCGCCATTCAATTAGAGCCGAATGAACCGATGTACGAAGATTTGTACGAGCAAATTACTGATCCTCCAACGTAATCGTTTGCAGAAGCTGAACAGGCTTGCCATCGGCGGTGCGGAATAAAATAAAGAAATGATCACCGGTATGCGGAATCAGAATGAGCGGCACGGTACTACCAATCGGTGACAGGGGCGCTCCGTCCTGGCGGGCGATGCCCAATACATAATGCTTATAAAGTCCTTCCCAGAGACCTCCGAGAAAACGGCTGGTCTCTTCTTCTGTCAGATGGGGCAAAGGTTCATGCTCATATTTGGCGAGGTCTGTCAGCGCGATCAGACTGTAGTTTTCTTTTGCCAGCTGGTAATGCTCAAGCAAGGACTCCCATTCATACAGCTGCTGCTGTGACAAAATATAGTCAAGAATGCGTTTGCTTTCAGCGTCCTCCTCCGTCGCCGGAATCGTAAACGAGTGCAGCGGATGCAAGGGAGAATCAATGACATAAAGCTCATCGACGCTCAATGTTTGCGCACTTTTAATCACATCATCGGGATAATGAAGCTCTGCGTGATGAAAGGTTATCACCTGATAATGCCCGCTATCATCAGAGCGAACCTCTTTTTCCAGCTGCAGCGTGTCAGTGTTTTCCCGCCAGGCTGAAAGCATATCCTTCAAATAACCGTCTTCAAATAATAGCGAAACATCCTGGCGCAAATAAGCCTGTTGATTTAAAAGGGAGCTGACTGACCAGTTGAGTATGTATTCGTCCTCGTCTTCAATTTTTTGAAATTCAATATTCGAGCTTGCTTCAGAAAACGATGCTGTCGGATCAAGTGGAAAAAAGATCAGCGCATCGCGAAATGGTTCAGGCTTAATTTGAAAAACGAGAAAAAGTCCAACACAAAATGAGCCGACAAGCAGGGCGAGCGCTAGCTTCCATGTTCTCATCCGTCCTTCCCTCCTTTCCGTGGACAACCGTTGCTTGATCATATGCAGCCGGCCCTGATCTTATGCTTGGCGAATGCATGGAAATCGAGCGGCAGGCGAATACTTGAAAGGAATCAACGGATTGTGAAATGGAGGTCATTTCATGCAGGAGAAGTCAAGAAAGCACCCTGTCTCGGGCGATTTTGAGAAGAACATCGCTTTTTTAAAAGACGAGCTCGGAGTTGATGCGAGCTTTGACTTAATTCATTTGGAACTAAAGCATGGCGGCCGGCGGATGGGGCTCTTTCTTGTCGATGGCTTCGGCAAGGATGCGGCATTAACGCAAATTCAGCGTGAGCTGAACCGGCTGCCTGAGGACGGATTAAAGGAAAATCCGCTTGATACGTTGATGCAGCATCAAATTCCCTATGTCGAGATCGCGAAAAGTGACGATTTGGATGAGGTGATTGATGAGGTGCTTGCCGGACCGGCGGCTTTGGTCGTTGAAGGGATTGACCAGGTCATCCTCTTAGATACAAGGGAATATCCCGTTCGGGGGCCGGAGGAGCCGGATACGGAACAGGTAATCAGAGGTTCAAAAGATGGCTTCGTCGAGACGCTTGTAATGAATGCGGCGCTGATCCGTCGCCGGGTCCGTGACCGCAGTATGCGCGTCGAATATAACAAAGTCGGACGGCGCTCGAAATCGGATCTGGCGCTTGTTTATCTCGCTGATATTGCCGATCAGGAATATGTCGAGGCAATGAAGGAAGCCCTTGATCAAATTGATACGGACGGCTTGCCAATGGCGGATAAAAGCATTGAAGAGTTCATTTTCGGCCATCATTATCAGCCTTATCCGTTAATTCGTTATACGGAACGGCCCGATGTGGCCGCGACTCATCTGTTTGAAGGGCATATTTTGCTGCTTGTCGACGGTTCGCCGAGTGCGATGATTGTGCCGACTACGTTCTGGCACCATCTTCAGCATGCGGAGGAATACAGGCAAAAGCCGGTCGTCGGGGCAAGCCTGCGGATCGTGCGCTTCGGCGCGGTGTGGGCGTCATTATTTTTACTGCCGCTTTGGTACTTGCTCGCGACGAATGAACAGTTTGTTCCAGAGGTACTGTCCTTTATCGGTGCAGAAAAAGAAGGGGCTGTACCGCTGTTCGCCCAGTTTCTCGTGGCTGAAGCGGGGATCGAAATGCTGCGGATGGCGGCGATCCATACGCCGAACCCGCTTGCGACCGCGCTGGGGCTCGTCTCCGCGCTGTTAATCGGCGAGGTGGCGATTAATGTCGGGCTGTTCTCGGCGGAGGTGGTGTTATACTTGGCGGTGGCCGTCGTCGGGACATTTGCGACGCCGAGCTATGAGTTAAGTCTCGCCAATCGGCTGATCCGTGTCGCCCTCCTGTTGTCGACCGCATTGTTCGGTCTCGCCGGCTTCGTCGGCGGCATTACGGTCTGGCTGTTAATGCTCGTTCGTCTTCAAGTACTTGGCACACCCTATATGTGGCCGTTTTTGCCCTTTAACGGACGCGCGTTGCGGGATGTCATTTTCCGCGCGCCAATGCCACTAAAAAACCGCCGTCCGGTCGCGATTCATCCGAACGATCCGGATCGCTAGCGGGGAAGCAAAGCGGGGCTGGGAGCAAAGGTTGTTTTGTTCTACCTTTTGCCAAGCCCCCAGGCAAAGCTAGTTTTGTCTCAAGCACTTTATGCACAGCACTGTGCTCTTACGATAAGAAATCGGCGCCGCTTTCCTCCATATCAAGCTCAAACAGTTCATCCTTAATGAAAAGCTGCTTCGTTTCAATGGCCTCAGTCTGATTGGCGACGATCAGACCGAATGGGGTCAGCTTTTTCGGCGTGACAAACGTAAAGCTGACGCCATGCGCTCCAGCTTCTTTAATATAGTTGGAAAAATGATTATAGCCGAGGTTGCCGTTTAAATAAAGATGCAGGTTGCGCTTCGTTTTCATCAGCTCAACGGCTTCTTTGTACATTCCTTTATTAATCACCTGCTTTTTTGTAAGGGCGAGGTGGATCCGTTCCAATAAAGTGGAGAGAAAAAGATTCCGCTCCTCCGGTTTGATTTCCGGCGCCCCGTACAACGCCCGGTCAATGACTTCTTTCATTTTTTGTTCCATGCTCAGTCTCCTTTTGTGCCATCGGCTGCTGATCCGGCTCTTCTTAATTTGTCCATTCGTACATATCATACCATAAGAATCTGTTGACAAGGCTGAGACAGAAGAAATTAAAGTATAAAGAGAGGTGGAGATCAGCATGTGGTTTATTCTCACCATTTTGATCTTTATCGTCACAATCGGAGTTACGATTGGCGGATTACTCGTTGCGCCGAAGGAACAGGTGCGGCCGGTTCAACTCGTTTTGCTGACGGTCTGTTTTACTTTTTTATGCTATCTCGGTATGATTACGGGGATGTTTTTAACGGGATGGATTAGCTTATGGCTACTGGATTATCTCGTTGCTGTCGTCGCGCTCCTGTTTATCGTCGCAAGCATGAGGCGCTTTCATCCGACGCTCGGCTTTTTTCATCCGGAGGACCGGATTGTCGTCTCGCTGCTCGCGTTGCTGTTTTTTCTGATGGGGGTCGAGTGGGGATTAATAGAGCTTAGGACGTTTTTTACACTGTTTGTCAGCGCTCTGTTTGCAGCTGCTCTTATTCTCGGAGTTTTCATACAAATTCAAATTCGGCAGATTCTCTGGCGCTATTCGTATATTGCCTTCACTCCTTTAGTTTGGCTCCTTTTCGTAACCGTTATGAAGCTGTTATAATGAGGGTGAGGTGAGGATCGTGAGAACAATGTTTGATGTCATGCAGCTCCTGAAAAAACACGGTACGATCATTTATACAAAAGATCGCGGCCTCGATCTTTCGTTGATGGAAGACGAGCTTCGGGAGCTTTATGAATGGAAAATGATTGATCAGACAGTATTTCAACAAGCGTTGCTCATCTTGCGGCAGGAAGCGTCAGGACGAAAGGAATAGAAGGTGACGACAATGGAAGAGTGGTATGTAGGTATCGACGTTGGTGGTACAACGATTAAAATGGCTTTTATCACAGCAACGGGTCAAATTGTGACGAAATGGGAGATACCTACAAACAAACAGGAGGAAGGCAAGTATATTACGACGGACATTGCGAATGAGATCGCGCAAAAATGGCAAAAACACAAACAACAGGATGTCAGGCTCACAAGCCTTGGCCTCGGTGCTCCGTGTTTTTTTGAAATGGAGACGGGATTTGTTTATCAGGCGGTGAACATCGGCTGGCGTAATTTTCCCTTGAAAGATGAGCTCGAACAAAAGACAGGCTTACCTGTCACAGTAGACAATGATGCGAATATGGCGGCGCTCGGTGAAATGTGGCGCGGTGCTGGCGAAGGGGCGGCAAATCTGCTTTGTGTGACCCTCGGTACTGGTGTTGGCGGCGGAATTATCGCGAATGGCCGCATTCTTCACGGTGTCAATGGCATGGCCGGTGAAATTGGTCATATTACCGCTGTACCTGAAGGGGGAGCGCCTTGCAACTGCGGGAAAACAGGCTGCCTCGAGACGATTGCTTCAGCGACCGGTATTGCCAGACTGGCTATTGAACAAGTCGCTTCAGCACCTGATAGCGTGCTCCATCGTCATTTGCAAGAAACGGGTAAGCTTACGGCAAAGCAAGTATTTAAGGCGTATGCCGAAGCGGATGAAGCCGCGGAGAAAGTTGTGAAAGAGGTCGGCTTTCATCTCGGATTGGCGCTTGCCAACCTGGCCAACGCGCTCAATCCTGAAATCATCGTGATCGGCGGTGGTGTTTCCCGAGCGGGAGAGCCTTTGCTTGCAGTGATCGAACATTATTTTTCATGTTACGCGTTAAAGCGGGTAAAGGAAGGCGTTCGTTTTAAAATAGCGACGCTTGGAAACGATGCCGGAGTGATTGGCGGGGCTTGGCTGGCACGAGAGAGCCGTCAACAGATATAATGGATTCACATATGATAATGCAAGGACAATCATTGATATAGATGAAGGAGCTAAGATGATGTCAACATATCGAACGGAACGAGATTTGATTGGTGAGAAGGAAGTACCAAAGGATGCCTATTACGGCATTCAGACGATGCGGGCGCGAGAGAATTTTCCGATTACGGGATATCCACCCCATCCCGAACTGATTCGGGCATTTGGCTATGTCAAGAAGGCGGCGGCGATGGCCAACCGTGATGTTGGGGTGCTGCCGACTAATATTGCCGACGCGATTATGGCCGCGGCGGATGAGATCATTGACGGAAAGCTGCAGGATCAATTCATTGTCGACGCGATTCAAGGAGGCGCCGGAACGTCTTTCAATATGAACGCCAACGAGGTCATTGCCAATCGCGCGATCGAGATTCTCGGCGGGGAAAAAGGAGAGTATATGCGCGTCAGCCCAAATACGCATGTCAATATGGCGCAATCAACGAATGATGCCTTCCCGACAGCGATTCATATTGCCTGCCTTTCACTGGCTAAAGGGCTTCGTGAAGAACTGGAGCGTTTAATTCAGGCGATGAAGGATAAGGAAATCGAATTTGATGATGTGCTAAAAATGGGGCGGACGCATTTGCAGGACGCCGTGCCGATTCGGATGGGCCAGGAGTTTGGCGCCTATCGCCGCGTGCTGACCCGCGATCTGCGCCGGATCAGCCGCTCTGTCGATCATCTCTATGAAATCAACATGGGAGCGACGGCGGTTGGAACCGGACTGAATGCGAAGCCGGAATACATTGAAAAAGTAGCGACGTATTTAGCCGACCTGACAGGGTATCCGTTTAAGACGGCGGAGGATTTGGTCGATGCGACGCAAAATACCGATGCCTATACAGAGGTTTCAAGCGCATTGAAGATCATGGCGATCAATCTTTCGAAAATGGCGAATGACTTGCGTCTGATGAGTTCGGGACCGCGAACCGGTTTAAATGAAATTAATTTGCCGGCGCGCCAGCCGGGTTCGTCAATCATGCCGGGAAAAGTCAACCCGGTTATGTGCGAAGTGGTCAACCAGATTTCCTTCCAGGTCATCGGCAACGACCATACGATCAGCATTGCTTCAGAGGCGGGCCAGCTTGAGCTGAATGTGATGGAGCCTGTCCTCGTGTTTAATCTGCTTCAGTCTTTATCGATTCTCAAAAACGGGATCGATGTTTTCCGGAAATACGCGATTGAAGGAATTACGGCTAATATTGAGCATTGCCGCCATGTTGTCGAGCACAGCGTCGGGATCATTACGGCGATTAATCCGCATGTTGGCTACGAGGTCGCCACTAGAATTGCCAAAGAAGCAATTCAAACGGGGCGCCCGGTTCGGGAAATTTGCCTGGAAAGAGGAATTTTATCAGAAGAGGAGCTTAATGAAATTCTCGACCCTAAGGAGATGACGAATCCAGGGATAGCGGGAGCCCGTTTTATTTACGGATAATGTTTTGCTTATCAGGGGTGGGTCAAAAGAAGGGAATCCTTTTGGCTCACCCCCTCTCCCTTAGTGAATCGCTTCACTAAAATTTTTCTTGAGAAAGGTGAAACATTTTTCCAGTTGGAACGTCTTATAGAGAGAGCGTTTTATGATGATGAGTGGAAAGGGGGAGAGCCGCTTGAAAAGAATATGCTTGTGTCTTATGATGCTCTTGATGATGTCAGCCTGTACGTCCGGGCAGCTGGAAAGTCATCCTTCACCGGAGCGCTTGACAGAGCTGCCCGAAAAACGCGACGTTCCTAATTCTTTTTTCACCGGCTCCCCTGTTGTACCCCTTTCAGAGACGGAAATAACAGAGGTGACAGGCTGGTATAGGGAAGACGCGGTTTTTTACTTGCAGGAAGATGGCGAGCATTCCAGCGTACATACGTATAATCTGCTTACCGGGGAGTCTGCTGATTTTTTTCAACGTGACGGCTGGGTTGTCAATATCGCCCCCAACGTTGATTACACGCTCTTTGCTGTTCAGCTGGTCACACCGGAGCATGAGGCGGAAGTAGTGATTGTCGACGCAGCAGGCGAGCCGCAGATGACGATCGAGGGGCTTGGCGATGATTATTCGGTTTTCTGGAATCCATACGTGCAGAACCGTTTGCTTGCTGTCGCGTTTTTACCTGATTGGGAGTATGCCGGCTACCTTGTCGATGTAGGGACGAATGAGGTGAAGCCGGTGGAACTGGAGCAGCCTTACGTTCAATGGCTGTCGGAAACAGAGGTTGCTTATCTGTTATGGGATGAATTGGAACCGAATTATCAGGCGCCTTTATACATTGCCAATCTTGAGGACGGCAAAAAGAAGCTTTGGCGGGAGAACGTGATTTCTTTCATGAGCTTTCCCGGACGGCTGTCGCTGATGGTTACGGTTGACAGCGTCTATGATCTGTATTCGAAGTACAGTTTTTTTCGGGAACGCGAGCTGGAGCAGCAGATTGAAATGCCGATTTTGAACACATATTCGGAGCAGTGGTGGATTCCGTTTTACAGCTATGATGCAGCAGGGGAGATTTTTTATTATGCCCGGCCCAAATACAGCGGAGACTTCTTAAGCTATACTGACGGCTTTGAATTAATCGCATATGATGTCGGGACGAATGCCGAGAATAAGCTGGCTGAATTAGAAAGCCACGAGCCAATGCAAATTGCGCCGGATGGCAACTATTTGTTACTTGGCAGCCGCTATGAATCGGTTTTTGACATAGAGCAGGAAGTGCTTGTCCAGCTTTTTGAATAAGTAGCTATGCCATAAGGTCGATTTTTACCTTTTGGCATAGCTACTAAGCACAAAAGTCACGGGGGAGTTCAAGGGGGCAGCGGCTTCGCACGTTACGCGGCTGTCTGAATGAACCCCGTTTTCAGACAGCCTTAAATGATTGTAACGGCTCCGCACGCTGCTTCTAAAAAAACCACACAGCGGTTTTTTTAATTGATTTTTTAAGTGGATCTGTCATAATGAAAGTAGTGAAAAGAGAATCAGCATGTTTAGACTAGGGGTGTCTGCGTAAAGCGGGCTGAGAAAAAGGTGTTCCTTTTACCCTTGTACCTGATCTGGCTCATACCAGCGTAGGGAAGTCGATGCAATTCATCATCTATATTGCAGCCGTATTCCACGTTCGTTGGGATACGGCTTTTCTGCAGACTAAGCAAGGAAGAAAGGTGAGGTTGAATGAAAGACTTTCAGCTATATGCGATTACAGGAGAAGCGTTTCACCCGGGCCGTGATCTTATTGAGGTCATGGAGGAAGCGATTCGCGGCGGAGTTGATATTGTCCAGCTTCGCGATAAAACGAGCAGCAAGCGCGACGTTTTGCAGAAAGCGAAAGCACTGCGCGAACTGACGAAGAAATATGGTGTCCCGTTTATCGTCAATGATCATATCGATGTGGCGCTGGCGGTAGATGCTGATGGGATTCATCTCGGACAGGATGATCTTCCACTCGCTGAGGCGCGTAAGATTGTCGGACCGGATAAAATCATCGGTATTTCCACTCATCAGATCGAGGAGGCGCGTGCTGCGCAAGCGGAAGGGGCCGATTATATCGGCGTCGGGCCGATTTTTGAAACGAAAAGCAAGGTTGATGTCGTTGATCCGGTGACCACTGCCTATATTCAGCAGGTGGCCGCTGAAATTACGATTCCGTTTGTCGCGATCGGCGGGATCAAGCTCCATAACGTCGAGCAGGTGCTGGCGGCCGGGGCGAGCCGGATTTGCATGATTAGTGAAATTGTCGGCGCCGCGGATGTAAAAGCTGTCTGCGAGCAGTTTACGGCGATTCTTGAACGGCATAAGGAGGAAGTCTGATGAAGCTGATCATTAATGGAGAACAACATGAGCTGGCGGCAACGACGCTTGCCGATGTCGTTCAGCATTTTCAATTAGAGCCGCAGCTTGTCGTGACAGAGCTGGACGGTCAGATCATTGACCGGGCTGATTGGGAGACGACCACGCTTGAAGCCGGGATGAAAATTGAGCTTGTACAATTTGTCGGAGGGGGATGAGAAGATGAAGGAGAGTCGATTAACGATTGCCGGCAAGGAGCTGTCCTCGCGCTTTTTTCTTGGGACGGGCCGCTACCCGAACCCGTTTGTCCAAAATGAAGCGATTCGCGCTTCGGAGGCGGAAGTGCTGACTTTCGCGATTCGCCGCGTTAATTTGGAGGCGCCAAATGAGGATGCGATTTTGCAGCATCTTGACGGGATGAGCTTTACGTACCTGCCGAACACGTCGGGGGCGAAAACGGCAGAGGAGGCGATCAGGATTGCCCGTCTGGCCCGGGCGTCAGGCTTAAGCGACTGGATTAAGGTCGAAATCAGCGTTGACGAAAAAACATTGCTGCCTGATCCGATTGAAACGTTAAAAGCAACGGAAGTGCTGGCCGCTGAAGGCTTTGTCGTTCTCCCTTATACGTCGGACGATCCGGTGCTTTGCAAAAAGCTTGAGAATGCCGGAGCGGCGGCCGTGATGCCGGGCGGGGCGCCGATCGGAACGGGGCTCGGCATTTTGAATCCGTACAATTTACAGCTGATTGTCGAGCAGGCGACCGTGCCGATTATCGTCGATGCCGGGCTCGGCTCGGCGATGGATGTCACCCAGGCGATGGAGCTCGGTGCTGATGGAGTGCTGATGAATACTCCTGTCGCCAAGGCGAAGGATCCGGTGAAAATGGCACTGGCGATGAAGCATGCGATCACTGCCGGAAGACTTTCCTATGAAGCCGGGCGCATTCCGAAAAAGAAATATGCGACGGCAAGCAGCGGTTTGACATCCTTGATTTCAAACTAGCAAAGACAACGAGGGGGAATCAATGTGAAGGAGCAAATCCTCATTCTTGGGGGAGGGGTAATCGGGCTTGCGACGGCCTTTGAGCTGAGCCGCCGCGAGTATGACGTAACCGTAGTTGAGAAAGCGTCATGCGGTGGGCAAGCATCTGGAGCAGCAGCCGGGATGCTTGCTCCTTTTTCCGAAATTGGCGAGGACCCGGATGACTTTTTTCAGCTTTGTCTTGACAGCCTGCGCCTTTATCCACGCTGGCAGAGAGACGTGAAGGAAGCAAGCGGGCTGGATTTCGAGTATTCGGAAAGTGGAAGTCTGCACGCGGTCTATCACGAGGCTGAGCTGCTCGGCCTGGAGACACGGCAGGCGTGGCAGCGCCAGTTCGGAGTAGAGGCGGAGATCATTACGGGAGATCGTCTGCGTCAGCTTGAGCCGGATTTATCGGAGCAGATGATCGCCGCGATGCATTACCCGGAGGAAAGCCATTTGTTTGCCCCCGATTATGTCAAAGCGCTTGAGTCAGCCTGTTTGCGCCAGGGCGTGACGATTGCCGAGCAGCTTGAAGAAGTCACGGTCGAACGGTGGCGGGAAGAGATCGTTCTCCGCTCAAAGGCAGGCCGGACCTTTCAGGGGGACAGGCTGATCGTCTGTTCGGGGGCGTGGGCGCAGGAGCTTGAGAATGTTTTTGATCTCCGGATTCCTGTTTATCCGATTCGCGGCCAAATCTGCGCCTATGATCTGCCGGTTGGCCGGATTAACCATATTGTGTACACGAGCCAGGGCTACGTCGTGCCTAAGGCGAATGGAACGCTCGTCAACGGTGCTTCAGAGGATATTGCCGGCTTTCAAACAGAGGTGACGAAAAAAGGAATTGACCGCCTGACAAATTGGAATAAAAACATCTTCCCTTTTTTGCAGGAGATGACGCCATTTCATACATGGGCGGGGTTGCGGCCGGCAACGCAGGACGGCTTTCCTTTACTGGGAGCGCTGCTTGAAGCACCGCATGTCATCTTTGCGACAGGTCATTACCGCAACGGTATTTTGCTCAGCCCGGTGACAGCTAAAGCTGTCGCTGATATTCTTGATGGCAAGCAGAATTATGCGCCGCTCGTTTCATGCAGACCGGAACGCTTTAGTTACTAGGAATTGGAGGAATGGAAGATGACGCTTGCAAAAGCATTGACGATTGCCGGCTCGGACAGCGGGGGCGGAGCCGGCATTCAGGCCGATTTAAAAACATTTCAAGAACTTGATACATTCGGGACGAGCGTCATTACGGCGCTAACGGCCCAAAATACACTCGGTGTTCACGGCGTTTTTCCGCAAACGCTCGAAGCGGTCGAAGCGCAGCTCGATGCCGTCCTGTCTGATATTGGCACAGACGCCGCGAAGACGGGGATGCTGTTTTCAGCGGAGATTATTACCCTTGTCGCCCGAAAGCTGCGGCAGTATGAAGTAAAGCGCCTCGTCGTTGATCCGGTAATGATTGCCAAAGGCGGCGCTTCCCTTCTGCAGGAGGAAGCGGTACAAGCGCTGATTAAAGAGCTGCTGCCGCAGGCGATGGTTATCACCCCGAATTTGCCGGAGGCGGCCAAGATTCTCGGCTGCGAGGAACCGCAGACGCTCGCCGAGATGAAGGAGGCGGCTGTTAAGCTCCATCAGCTCGGGCCGGCCTACATTGTGCTGAAAGGCGGTCATTTGCCGTCCGGCCCGGCGATCGATCTCGTCTATGATGGTCATGAGCTTCACGAGCTGGAGACAGAACGGATTGCGACAAAGCATACGCACGGTACCGGTTGTACATTTGCCGCGGCGATTGCTGCCGAGCTTGCGAAAGAAGCTGCCCCGCTTGAAGCGATTCAAACGGCGAAGGCTTTTATTACAGCGGCGATTACTCATTCACTTGCTATCGGCGGCGGCATCGGCCCGACGAATCACGCGGCCTACCGCCGACTGGCGGGAGAAGCGTAACACAGTGGACTTGGGACGAAGCCGGCTTTGACATTTTTGCAATGGCTTCACGCGCCATAATCTCATTATGAGAAACCCCACTCGTAGCAAGCCTTTCAAAATCAGGCAACGGCTACGCTTATTACTTAGAGGCGGGGATAAAGGGAAAAACAGCCTTTTATCCCCGCCTCTTCATTTCGTTCACGGGGCGAATCCTGTATAATAAAAAAACAGGAGCAAGAGCTAAAGGGGTGGCAATTTGGACATACGGTGGGAGAACGTCGGAAGCGACCGGGTGACGGATATGACCTTTTCAATTGAAGGGGGCCAGCTTGTTACGATCATCGGTCCTTCCGGGGCGGGGAAAAGCAGCCTGCTAAAGCTGATGAACCGTCTGGAAGAACGAAAGAGCGGAATGATTTATTATCGGGACAAGCCAATCACCGACTATGCGATCAAGGATTTGCGCAAACGGATCGGCATGGCGTTTCAAAGCCCGGCTTTGTTTGAAGGAACGGTCGAGGACAATATTTTATACGGACCGCGCTTACATAATCTCAACTGGTCTAAAGCCAGGCTGCTTGATTTGCTTGAAGCGGTTCACCTGACGGAGGATTTTTTGGCGAAGCCGGTCGAGGAGCTGTCAGGCGGTGAACAGCAGCGGGTTTCATTGGCGCGAACGCTCGCCAATGAGCCCGAAGTTCTCTTGCTGGACGAGGTGACAAGCGCCTTGGACCTGCGCAATGCCGCTGTTGTAGAGGAGCTGATCAAGCATTTGCAAAAGCAGGGGAAGACGATTCTGATGGTGACGCATGATCTCGAGCAGGCCGAGCGGCTTGGCGACCTGACGTTTTTCATCGACAATGGACGCCTCGTTGAGCAAAAGGAGTCGGTTGCTTTTTTCGCCAATCCGGAGACGCTGGAAGCACGGCGGTTTCTCTATCGGGATGAAGAAGGAGGGAGCGCCTGATGGCACCGGAGATTTCGAATACGTCGATGCTATTTTTGATTGTTTTTGTTCTTATTCCTCTCTCGCTCTCCTATCTCTATTCGCTGGGATTAGAAAAAAGCATCACCTGGTCGAGCGTGCGCGGCGTGATCCAGCTGTTTTTGATCGGATATTTGCTGACCTTTCTCTTCGGTTTGCAGCCGATCGTCGGCATTCCGCTTATGCTGCTTGTCATGATTACGGTGGCCGGCATACATGCGGCAAAAAAAGGGAGCGGTATTCCGTCGGTCCAGGCGGTTGTGCTGCTGATTCTCTGTGCGGTGGAAGCCGTCGTCCTGACGATGTGGCTCGGCTTCGATATGATTTCCTTCACCGCGGAGCAGGTTATTCCAATGAGCGGGATGATCATCGGCAACAGCATGGTCGCAATCGGGCTGGCGCTTGAGCGGATGAAGCAGGAGTTTCGGCAAAACCACGACCGGCTGCAGGCGGCGCTTGCCCTCGGAGCGACACCGAAGGAGGCTTCGCAGCTTCTGATCCGCAAAATCGTCAAAGCAGCGATGATTCCGAATGTGGACGGATTAAAAACGATCGGTCTCGTTCAGCTGCCGGGGATGATGACGGGGCTCATTTTAGCCGGGGTATCGCCGCATGTGGCGATTCGCTATCAGATTGTGATTTCGCTTAGTATTTTTGTGGCGGTCTCGATCAGCGCGATGCTTGTGACCGTTTTTACATACCGGGCTTTTTATACAAAGCAAATGCAATTGATCCGGATGGAAACAGATTGATCGACAATAAAGGAGTGGCTATATATGTTTCGAGGAAATAAACCGGTTTTAATATTGCCAGGAATTTTGATGGTTGTCATGATACTCGGCGGCTATCATTTCTTGCAGCAGGAAGAGATGATTACGAATGAACAGCTTCCGGAAGTGATGGAGATGGAGGTTGACAAGACCTCGACAGACGATGGCGTGCGGGTTGAAGCGAACTGGGATTGGACGACCATGCCGGAGGAAGGGATGTATGGCGAGGACTATATCGGAATAACCGTCACCGATCCGGCTACCGGCGAACCGCGGTATGATCTCAGCTTCGCAGAGGGACTGCTTGAATTGCGCTATGGCGATCAAGTGATTGAAGAAGCGGAGGGCGTTGCAGTCGATAACGGCATCATTTTTGCTTTTCCGAACAAGGTTGAGGAAAATATGAGCTATGGCAATCTCGGCTCTGTTTCAGTTGAAGTTCTGGGGGCGGGGATTGAGCCGGAGCATATTGAGCTTCACTTTTTGCATACATGGGTGGAGCACAGCCCGCTCGTAAAAGAGGATGCCGCTTTTACAGAACCCGCCTTTGATGGAGCGGCGAATGTGCCGTATTGGGTAACGAGCTACTAGTATAGAAAAGGAAGGATGTCGCGATGAAGGTAAGAGGGCTGTCCTATCAAAAGGGAATCTTCTATATTGGCAAGCAGCACGTGGCCTGCGCCTATCATGAAAAGTCACGGCTGAAAAGCTGGCTGAAGCCTTTAAGCGCCAAAACACTGCTCCTTATGGGGAAGCAGATTTTCTTTTCAATGCCGCTCTGGTTTAAGCTGCTCAGCCTGGTCGTGCTCGGCAGTGTCTTTATTCCAAAGCTGCTTGCGGCTTCTTTTGCCGGATGGGAAGGGTTGCCCTATTATGTGCTGCTTTATTTTATGTTTGGCACCCACTTTATCTTCCCCGCGCAATTGCGCCGCTACCATGGCGCCGAGCATAAAGTGTTCAGCACGAAAGGCGTCATTCGCCGGGCGGGGATGCCGCGAATCAAACGGGCGGCGATCACGAACCGTTATTGCTCGACCAATACGGTGGTCATCTATTTTAGCAGCGTGCTCGTTTTGACGATTGTGATTTCATGCTTTAATGGAATCGGAGTACGATCATTGGCGCTTGCTTCGTATATGGCGGTCGCTGCGATTCCGGTCGTCGCGACATTGATGACGAAGAAAGGATTCCGCTGGCTTGAAAACCTGATTTTGCGGATTTCCTACTGGCTCCAGATTCATATCACGACCGCCGAGCCTGAGCATCAACACCTGCTTGCTTCGATCGAGTCGTATCGCAAGCTGGCGGCGAAAGAGTTTCCGGAAAGGCTCGTCGTCAAGCGGCCAATCCGCATAAAGGAGGAGAAGCATATGGCGATTGTCGATGTAACGATTATTCCAATTGGCACAGAGGGCACGAGCGTCAGCGCGCATGTCGCCGAGGTACACCAGGTGCTGAAGCAATACGAAGGAAAAATTACTTATCAGCTGACGCCGATGAGCACGCTGATCGAAGGGGAGCTGCCTGTTTTGTTCGAGGTGATTCAGGCGATTCATGAAGTGCCGTTCCAGCATGGAGTGAAGCGTGTCGCGACAAATATCCGGATTGACGACAGACGGGACAAAGTAGCAACGATGGACGGCAAGCTCGCCGCCGTGCAAGGCAAACTGGCGGAGAAAACCGACCCGGCTGCCACTGGAGAGAAGCAGACAGAAGAAAGCGGCGCTTCAATTCAAAAATGAGAACAGAAGCCCGGTACACAGGATTCAAAACGTGAAGAGGATGTATACGACAAGGCAAAGGCTGGGACAAAGGTAAAAACAACCTTCTGTCCCAGCCCTAAAAATGGCTGCCGACATCCACTTTAAATGAAACCTTCATGGAAAGCATGAATATAATCCACGTTTATTTACTTCTCCTGAATAGAGATCCAGATCTGACTTTTTTGATCTTTACTGGCTAGTATTTCTGGACCTTCTGCCAATTCATAGGATGATGAAGGAAGCCACTCTGAATAGATCCGTTGCCAATGTCCTTCAACCTGCTCCCAGTCTCCATCTATTTCAAAAATTGCCCATAGTAAGGCAGGTACTTTTAAAGTGGAATACTTTTCTAACGGCTCTTGTGACGTGGCTGCCCCGATATATTGGTCAAAGCTTGCCTTCCCTTCATCATTTTCTGAGTAATTTACTGAAACATGAATGATACCGTGAGGCTCTTTATTTGCGATGGACTCCAGCTGTTTCATCTCGGTATCACTGATTGCAGCTATCATACTTTCGTAAGTCGGTGTTAGTAACTCATTCACCATCTCAACTTCATATTTAACCCCCACCACGGTAAATGGGTCTTTTTCAACAATACGATAATTCATTTCGGTTCCTCCTTGGATCGTTAATTGAAAGCTCATTCTTGGAAATGCTTTTACGTTCTGTTCTGTATTTCTGACAGCTGAAGGAGTAACGCCATGGTAGTTTTGAAATACGCGTGAAAAGGCATCCGGTGATTGATACCTATATTTGAGTGCTACATCAATCACTTTTACCCTTGGATCCTTCAATTCCAATGCTGCCAATGTCAAACGTCTTCTCCGAATATATTCTGAGATGGTAATACCTGATAAAAGAGCAAAAAGGCGTTTGAATTGATATTCAGAGCACAAGGCAACTTTAGCTACCTCCTTTACATCAATGTGGTTACTCAAATTTTCTTCAATATAATTTAATGCCTCGTTCATTCCTTTTAACATCTCCATGAATGTACCTCCCTTTCTCCTGTCATATCATAACAGGTGAATCGGCAGCCAACCCGACTTTTTATGCTTTTATCAGTCGGTGACAGTGTAAGTATCTCTTATAAATAACCATTTATTTTAAAAATGAGTGCTTCGGCAGTCTGTTCGGATTGCTGAAAATGTTATTATCTTTATCCTCTCCGGACAAAATTTTTACAATCGGACAAGGGCTTCGCCTGCTTTCTCCTCTGTTGACTTCCTCAGCGGGCGGTCCTATAATTGAACTATTACATTGGTAAGTTTAAGGGTGGGTAAGAGATGAAAAAGTTACCGCAAATTTCCGAAGCAGAACTAGAGGTTATGAAGATCATCTGGCGGCATCCGCACAGCAATACGAAACAGGTCATTGAAAAGCTGTCAAAAACGAGTACATGGAGTCCGAAGACGATTCAGACGATGCTGCTACGCTTAATTAAAAAAGGGGCGCTGCACCATTATAAAGACGGGCGCGTGTTCGTCTATGTGCCGAATGTGGAAGAGAGCGACTACATTGAAGTCGAGAGCCAAAGCTTTTTAAATCGTTTTTATAACGGGACGCTTAATTCAATGGTGTTGAACTTTTTAGAAAAGGATAAGCTGTCCGAAGACGAGATTAATGAACTATATGATATTTTAGAAGAACGTAAGAGAAAGAAGGAATAACATGGAACATTCTTTCTTTACTCTTTTTCTTATTAGCAATCTTCTTATTTCCCTCCTGCTCGCTGTCGTGATCTGCTTAAAAAAAGTGGTAAAACATCATGTCACGGTCAACACGCTGTACCGGATCAGTGTAGTCTCTTTCCTGCTTCTGCTGGCGCCGTTTTTTCCCGTTCATCTTTTGAAAATCAACTCGTTTGCTGATTGGGTTAGCCGTTACCGTGCGTTTAACCCCGGTTCAGCCGGGGGCCAGGCTGCGACCACGCAAACGGGAGGAGAATGGCAGAACGGAAACTGGCTGCAGGATTTCTCGGTTACGGTGGAGCAGTCGTCCTTCAGTCAAGTCGACTTTGTCTTGTTGCTGATCTGGATTGCCGGTATGACGGTGATGCTGCTGCTGACGTTGTACAGTAACAGGCGTATGTTTAGCATTAAAAAAAGCCTGCAAGCCGTCGACGATCCACAGCTGTCCAATCTGTTGGATCATTGTCAGCAAAAGATCGGCTTTCATAAAAAGGTCGTGCTCGGACATTCGGCATTAATTACATCACCAATCACCTTTGGTCTCATCCGTCCTTACATTGTTCTGCCAAGAGATAGTTCTCTCTTAACAAAGGATGAGCTGAGATACATTTTGCTGCATGAGCTGTTTCATAGTAAACGGAAGGATATGCTCATCAATTATTTGATTTGTCTGTTTCGGACGATGTACTGGTTTAATCCGCTCGTCTCGTATTTTTTAAAGGAAATGAAAACAGAGATGGAAATATCCTGTGATTATGCCGTGTTGAAGCAGGGCGACGAGGAAGCGCATCTTCACTATGCCGAGGTGATTCTGAAATTCGCTTCGCTTTCGCAGCGGACGTCCCCGCTCGCTGTCGCTTCTGAAATAAGCAGTTCCTATAAAGAAGTAAAACGAAGAATTGTAACGATTGTCGATTTCAAACAGGAGTCACGGCAGCTTAAACGGAAAAGCTCGCTTGTTTTTACGGCTATAACAGCGCTTGTGTTACTAAGTACGCCGACACTTTCGGTGTTCGCGGTGAACGCCGATCAATATGATTTCTCCGGTGAACAGGCAGTTTATAAAGATTACAGCCGCTTCTTTGCCAATGTGTCAGGCGGCGCCGTGCTATTTGACGCCGCTACAGGCCAATATACCGTTTATAATCGGGACGTCAGCACGACGAGATACGCGCCAGCCTCGACTTATAAAATTTTCAGTGCCTTATTGGCGCTTGAAGCGGGACTGATTACGAGAAACGATTCAGACATGGCGTGGGACGGGACCCCGTATCAATACGACGAGTGGAATCGCGATCACAACCTGTTCACGGCGATGGCCAGCTCAGCTTCATGGTATTTTCAGCGACTTGACGAGCAGCTGGGCCGAGAGAGCCTCCAGCGTTCCTTTGAGCAGCTTCATTATGGCAATGCGGAATTATCGAGCAGCCTTGAAAACTACTGGGCCGATTCCTCGCTTACGATCTCGCCAGTAGAACAGATTGAGATGCTGAGAAAGCTGTATGAGAATCAGCCCGGCTTCGCGCAGGAACATATTGAAACAGTAAAAGACGCCATCCTGCTGGAGCAGTCAGGGGATGCCCGCTTGTACGGAAAAACCGGGACGCTTTCTTTTGACGGAGAGGATATTAGCGGCTGGTTTATCGGATTTGTCGAAACGAACGAAGCCCCGCAATTCTTTGCCGTTCATATTGAAGGAGAGACCGAGGCCGGTGGAAGGTCGGCCACTGAAATCGCGCTCTCTATTTTGGAGCAGGAAGGGATATACAAATCAGTTGAGCAATAGACCGGTAGTGAAAGGGGCTGGGCCTGAAGGTTATTTTTAACCGTTGCCCAGCCCCTAAGCTATCTGCTAAAGCTTGCGCTGCGTGAAGTCTCATTTTCTTTGAATCCGTCTTGACTTTTTAGATTACACATGTAATATTAATAAATATTACATGTGTAATCTTTTTTGTAGTTGAGAAAGCGTAGAAATTAGTGGGGCGGTCCTCTCGTGCCGCTTTCTTACTGAATGGAAGGGCAGGTTCAAAAAATGGATGCGAAAAAAATCATGCTCGGATGTGTATCAATTCTTCTTTGTCTCTCGCTTTTCGCCTGCAGCAAAGAGGAGCAAACACCAGAGGAAGCTTTTAACGAATTCGCCGCGCATTTGCAGCGAGGAAATTATGAAAAGATGTATGAATTATTGACAGACTCTGCGAAAGAAGTGATTTCGGCGAATGCGTTTGTTGAGCGGTACGAAAAGATTTACCAGGGTATTGAGGCAAAAGAGGTAACAATTACAGTTGAGCAAATAGACGAGGAAACGAAACGATCAAAAGAAGAACGCTACCCGCTTGCCTTTACACAGAGGATGCTGACAAGAGCAGGAGAGGTGACAACTGATGCCGTGGCAGAACTGGTTTTTCATGACGAGACAAAAACATGGAAGGTCGACTGGACTCCCGGGCTCATTTTTCCCGAGCTGGAGGAGGGAGATAAAGTACGGGTCGAAACGCTGTCTGCGAAACGGGGAGAACTGTTTGATCGAAACCGTTCCGGCTTAGCTGTTAACGGTGTGATGTATGAAATCGGGATTGTACCGGAACGGATCGAGTCAGTGGAGGAAACAGTCGAGCGACTGGCAAATATTCTCGGTCTCTCGCAGCAGCAGGTGAAAGAGGCGCTGCAGCAGGATTGGATTAAGCCGGACATGTTTGTACCCATTCTCTCCATTCCGGTGGAGCAGCAGGAAACAGTGACGCAGATTCAGGACATTGCCGGAGCGACTTACCGAGAGGTCGGCGCCAGAGTTTACCCGTTTAAACAGGCGACAGCTCATCTAACCGGCTACATAGGTTCGATTTCAGCTGAAGAACTAGAACAATTGGAGAGTAAGGGCTATCAAGCTCACGATCAAATTGGCAAAGCAGGGCTTGAAAAAATATTGGAGCACCGGCTGCGCGGCGAGGATGGCAGCGTCATTTACATTGTTGATCAACAGGGGAATCCAAAAGCCGAGATTGCCAGAAAGGAAGCGGTCGATGGCGAGAGTATCCAATTAACAATTGACGCCAGTCAGCAACAAAGGATTTACGAGCAATTTTCCAATGAACCGGGAACCGCTGTTTCCTTGAATCCGAAAACAGGAGAAGTATTATCACTTGTCAGCTCTCCTGCCTATGATCCGAACGAATTCATCCGCGGTTTAACGGCAGAAGCATGGCAACAGCTCAATGAAGCTGAAGCTAAACCTTTGCTGAACCGCTTTACCCAAAGATATGCGCCGGGATCAATCATGAAGCCGGTGACAGCGGCGATAGGGCTTGCTCATAACTGGGATGGTAATGAGAAGAAACAGATTAGCGGGAAGCAGTGGCAGAAGGATTCCTCATGGGGAAATTACGCAGTTACGCGCGTCAAAGAAGTCAATCATGTTGATTTAACCGATGCCCTCGTCCACTCTGACAATATTTACTTTGCCCAGATGGCACTGGAGCTCGGAGCTGAAGCATTTCTCAGCGGGCTGGACTCCTTTGGATTTAATGAAGAAATTCCTTTTCCGTACGGGATGGCGATGTCGACCGTGGCGAACAACGGAATCAACTCGGACATTCAATTGGCGGACACCGCTTATGGCCAGGGAGAACTGCTCGTCACTCCTTTGCATCTTGCGCTAATGTATGCTCCGTTTGTAACAGGAGAGATGCCTAAACCGCTCCTTTTCAAGGATGAACGGCCTTCCGTTTGGAAGGATGACGTCATAGAAACAGAGGATGCCGGCAAAATTGTCGCAGACTTGACGGCGGTTGTCGCGGAAGGAACAGGAGCTGCTTCCAGGATGACGGCTATTACGCTTGCCGGAAAAACCGGAACGACGGAATATAAATTATCTCAGGATGAAGCGGGAAAGGAAAATGGCGGATTTATCGCCTTTCATGCGGACAATCCGGAATTGCTCGTGCTAATGATGATTGAAAATGTCGAAAATCGCGGAGGCAGCTCCTATGTCGTGCCGAAGGTGAGAGCGATTTTTGAACAGCAGTTCCAACAATAGCGGTGTGAGGAAGAGGAGACGAAAATGGAAAAAAGAAAAGTGCATTATCAGCAGCGGCTGCAAATTTTGTTTGTAACGGTCTTTCTCTTATTCACGTTGTTGATTGTACGGCTTGGCTACGTTCAGATTTTGCATGGGGAACAATTTGAAGCGCAACTAGCTTCGGCCCAGGAGCGGCCGATTCAAACGGATGCGCCAAGAGGATTGATGCTCGACAGATACGGCAATGTTGTCGTCGATAATGAAGTGGAATTCTCATTAACGTATATGATGCCTTCAACCAATACGAGTTCGGCTGTGCTACTGGACGTCGCGCAAAAGCTGGAATCCTTTCTTGAGATCGACACCTCCAACGTAACTGAACGGGATAAGAAGGACTATCTTTTGCTTACGATGGATGAAAAAGAGCGACGCCAGCTGCTTGACTCTGACAAACGAAATAATGAGCTGAGCAATGCGGATGTCTATCAATTAGAGCTGGACGCCATCACAGAGGAGCAGCTGGAAGCGCTAAGTGAAAAGGATATGGCGGTCATCGCCGTTTATCGTGAAATGAGTCAAGGAACGGCTACCGCACCGCAGCGGATTAAGCGCAATGTGACGGAGGAAGAAGCGCATTTGATTATCGAGCATTTAGCTGAACTGCCAGGGGTTGATATTCAGCTTGATTCACGGCGGTCCTATCCGTATGGCAGCTCGCTGCGTAGTATTTTCGGCAGTGTCAATTTCATACCGGGCGAGAAGGTTGACGGCTATATCGCGCGAGGCTATCAGCGGAATGAGATCGTAGGAGTCAGCTATCTCGAAGCGCAGTATGAGGATATGCTGAAGGGAATAAAAGCGGTTCGTACGCAAAGTGAAGCCGGCAAGCGTCAACAGCACTCCGGCCAGAGAGGCAATGATTTGATTCTGTCCATCGATATGGAGCTTCAGCAAAAGCTTGAGAAGATGATAGAAGATGAAATGAACAATGCGGGCCGTCATTCATTTATCGAGGACCGCTCCGCCTATGCGGTGATCCTCAATCCGAAGTCCGGCGATGTGCTGGCGCTGGCCGGCTTTCTCGATTCAGGAGACGGGACAAACAGCGCCGATCATTTAGGGGTGGTCAACAAAGGATTTGAAATGGGATCCTCGATTAAAGCGGCCTCGGTTTTAACCGGCTTTCATGAAGGGGTTGCCCAGCCTGGGACACAGTTTAACGACCGGACGATTTATTTGCCGTCGACCCCGCCGAAAAGTACGTGGAATAAAACCGGATTCGGCTGGATTGATGATCTTTATGCGCTTGAGCAATCCTCAAACGTGTATATGTTTGAAATCGGGATGAGACTTGCTAATTGCTATTACAGTGCGCCTCATACGCCATGCGGCTGGACGAGCGAGACGATCGCGGAAGCCTATCAAACCGTGCGCAATAGCTTTTCACAATTCGGACTTGGCACCGATACGGGAATCGACCTGCCAACCTATTTTAACGGTATGGAGGGGGAGAATACGAATGGTGGGAAGCTGCTTGATTTAATGATTGGGCAGTATGATACGTATACGACGCTTCAGCTCGCCCAGTATATCGCGACGATTGCCAATGACGGCTACCGGATGAAGCTTACTCTCGTGAAGGAAGTCCGCGAGCCGACAACGAACCCTGAGGAGCCGGGCGCTGTCATCCAGCAATTTGAACCGGCTGTCTTAAATCGAATTGAAATGAGCGACGAGCATCTCGAGCGAGTGAAGGCAGGCCTGCGCCGGGTCGTCACGCACGGAAATGCCGCCGCGAGATTTGCAGAGATACCGCAGTATGAAGTGGCCGGGAAGACAGGCACTGCCCAAGTGAAGATCGCCGTTGGCGAAGAACGAAAGACGGTCATCGATGGTGAGACGCAAACGTTTGTAGGGTTTGCGCCATACAGCGATCCTGAAATTGCCTTTGCCGTTGTCGTTCCGCACGCCAAGCTTGACCGCCACGGCGCCAGACAGGGTATGGCGCAGCATATTGCCAGAGAAATCGTCAAAGCTTATTTTGACTGAGAAAGGAGACGAATGCTGAATGTTTAGTATGACCGTGGCCCTCTCAGAACTGCTGTTGATCAGTCTGCTGACAATCGTCGTAAAAATGGTTTTCAGACTTCTGTCAAAGCCGTCCTGTAAATAAAAATCGAGAGGCTGGAACAAAAGGTTTTTTTCCCTTTTGCTCCAGCCTCTAAGCTAGTTTTGTCTCAAGCTCTTCTTCCGTTCCTTTGCTTTAGTAAGGATGATGGTCCTCAGCAGCGATCGCGATCGCCTTCGTTTCATGGATTGTTCCGTGAGGGTGCTGAGGTGGCGCGTAAATGGAATACAGTTTTAGTGGTTTGTCGCCTGTGTTCGTTAAATTATGCCATATTCCAGCGGGGATTACGGTCGCATAATCTTCGTAAATCGTTTGCTGAAAGGGTAGATGATCCTTGCGCTCCCCCATTTGAATAAGCCCCTGTCCTTCTTCCAACCGGATAAATTGATCATGTGTCGGATGAATTTCTAAACCGATGTCCTCACCTGCTTCAATACTCATCAACGTAATTTGCAAATGTTTCCCCGTCCACAACGCCGTACGGAACGTCTGATTTTGTTTAGTCGCTTCTTCAATTTGAACCGCAAATGGATCCGGTCCAAAGTCGGTGATTCGCTTGAAAGCATCCTCATATAAAAAGCGAATTCGTGCCAAATTTTCTTGTTCATTCGACAAGCCATTGTAGGAAGAATGCCGAAGTGAAGAATGAGTATTATGCTCGTAGGTCGGCACCATAGTTTGATAAGCCTTTTGCAAACCTTCTCGATAACTTTGAAAAGGAATGATCGGCACATCATAGATAGGCTGGCATCCGCTCATGTTGACATACAGGGTCAGCATGTGACGCAGCTGAGCATGATCATCTTCTACCAAACGTAGAATTTCATTTTGATGCTCCTTATTAGGAGCGGAAGCAGCTAATCGCCTGTATAAATCAATGGTTGAAGCCTTTTTGCTTAAGGCGGAAAGCAAAGATAAATGGGATTGATTTTCAGCGCTAACGTCCGAGTAGGTCATCTTACATGTTCATCCTTTCTGAAAGTTGCTCCCCCTATCATATGCCTATACAGGAGAAATGCTGCTATTATCCAAGTGATTTTAAAAAAGACTGTTTTCTTGGCTGCTTACTGCCATATCACGAGATCCCCTCTGTGAAGCGTGAGGTTTCTCATTTCGGTTGTCAACGTATCTAACATGAAACCCATAAAAAGCACTAGGTTATGTTACCTTTATTACAAAAGGAGGGGGTCTTTATGGCTGGTGATACGATAAAAATAGGAATCTTACACTCGCTTAGCGGGACGATGGCAGGTAGTGAGACACCAGTGAAGGATGCTGAAATGCTTGCGATTGAAGAAATTAATGCCGCCGGTGGCTTGCTGAATAAGCGGCTGGAAGTAGTGATAGAAGACGGCGCTTCTGATGCGCCGACCTTTGCCGCAAAAGCACGAAAGCTGTTGGAGCGGGACCAGGTTTCCGTCGTTTTTGGTGGATGGACATCGATCAGCCGCAAAATGATGCTTCCCGTTTTTGAAGAATTGAATGGTCTGCTGTTTTACCCAATTCAATATGAAGGGATGGAAATGTCACCGAACATTTTTTACATCGGAGCGACAACCAATCAACAGATCATTCCTTCGGTTACGTGGTTATTAGAAAACAAAGGAAGGCGTTTTTTTATTGTCGGCTCCGACTACATCTTTCCCCAAACCGCAAGCACGATTATCAAGAAACAGCTTGCGGCCTTTGACGGTGAGCTTGTGCAGGAAGAATATACGCCGCTCGGTCATACGGAATTTCAGCAAATTGTTAAGGACATCAAAGCGAAGCGTCCTGATGTGATTTACAATATGCTGAACGGCGACAGCAATCTTGCTTTTTTTAAACAGCTGAAAGAAGCCGGCATTACTCCGGATGATATTCCTGTTTTATCCGTCAGCGTCGCGGAGGAAGAAATTCGCAGCATCGGACCGCCGTTAGTAGCCGGCCACTTAACGGCGTGGAATTATTTTCAGACGGTGAATACAGCGGAAAACAGAGCATTTGTCAAAAAATATAAAGCCGCGTACGGAAAAGACCGCGTCACTTCCGATCCAATCGAGGCCGGCTATGTCGCCGTTCACTTATGGGCGAAAATGGTAGAGAAAGCTGGAACGACGGAAACAAACGCTTTGCGCAGCATCGCCGGTGAAATCGATTTGGCAGCTCCGGAAGGGACGGTGTCTGTTGACCGAAACACACAGCACATTTATAAAAAAGCACGTGTTGGCGAGATTAATCGTGACGGAATGATCCGCGAGCTGTGGCGGACAGAAGAAGCGATTGCGCCTGACCCCTATTTAAAAAGCTATGCCTGGGCAAACAGTGATCAGGAGGCCGCCACCCGGGAGAAGAAAAGAAAAATGAGCTCAGCATGGCTGACTCTAAGCTTCGCGCTGATTGCCGCGCTGCTCCTTTCTTCGCTCGCTTCGATTGTGGGAATGAATCGGATGAACAGCGCGCATGAAACATCCTATTCGGCGCTGACAGCAGGCTATCAGCTGCAGCAAAGTGCAACGAGGCTTGAAGCGCTTTCGCTTGGTTTGCCGGCAGGAGGGGGAACGGTGATGAACGAGGTGGAAGAATTGCTTGAGCAAATCGCTTTAGTGGAGAAAGCGGCGAGTGAACAGCCAGCATTGCTTCAGGCGATAAAGGACGAGGCAGAAAGCGTTGCGGCTTTACTCGGGCAGGCTACTGTCAACAGTGAGTCGATCAGGCCTGCTGCGGCAGAATTATCCTCAGCGATTGATACGTTGATCCTTGAGCTTCAAGGGCAGCCGGACAGTGGCAAGACGATTCAGTCTGTAACAACTATTTTTCTTTTGCTGCTGTTCCTCCTTACAGCGCTCATCGCCGGCTATCTCGCTGTTACTCACGATAAACGAATGAGCCGTTCCCTTGAAAAGCTGCTCCGCTATATGAACAATGTCTCCAACGGCAATTTAGATGCCAACCCATTATCGGTTTCAGACGCGGCAGAAGTCGGGGAACTGGCAAGTGCAGTGAACAGGATGACCGCTCATCTAAAAGAGATGATCAAACAAATTGCCGAAGCGTCGGAGAAGCTGACAGCCGAATCGCATCGTTTATCAAAGGAAGCCACTTCAACAATGGAGGCAGCACTCGACATTGACATGATCATCAGCAGCACAGCGGAGCAGGCGAAGGAGCAGCAAACTGGCGCGAAGGAAACGGCGATTACGATCAAGGAAATAGCTTCAGGCATTCACCGGAACGCCAATCTGCTCAGTGAGGTGAATCATAGCTCGAATGCAAGTGCCAGTTTGGCAGATTCAGGACATAAAATCATTTCTCGCGCAACCGAGCAGGTCAATGAGGTCAACCGCGCGACAGATGACTTAAATGAGCTTGTGACGACGATGCGAAACAGAGCCGGAGAAATTAGTGAAATTGTCGCTGGAATTAATCAAATTTCGGAGCAGACGAATATTTTAGCGTTAAATGCCGGGATCGAAGCGAGTCGCGCCGGTGAAAAAGGACGGGGGTTTTCCGTCATTGCCAAAGAAATTCGCAACTTGGCCGAAACGTCGAAAACTTCCGCGGAACGGATTGATGATTTAATTATGTTACTACGAACGAATACGGAAAAAGTGGCGGAAGTTCTTAATAAAGGAGTAGAGGAAACGGTCGCTTCGGTAAACGAGGCAGGGGAGATGTTTGATTCGATTTCCTCCTCGATTCGCTCAGTCTCGCAGCAAATCGAAGACGCCTCTGCTACCTTTGAAGAAATGTCGGCAGGAACCGACCAGGTGTTGCTTGTGACTGAGCATCAAGTTACCCATGCTGAACAGGCATCCGCTTCCTTTGTCCAGGTTGCTGAAAATGCCGGGCGGCAACGCGTGACGATCAAAGAAATCGCGACAAGCGCGAACACCTTGTACCGGATCGCCGAGAAGCTGCAACAAACGGTGACGTCTTTCCGCACATAACGCAGGTGAAGCTCGGCAAGTTCGCCCGCGCCGAGCGATCCTTTGGAAGCCGGCTTCGCGCTTGAAACTTAAATACTGACGAAAGGCTTCACTCACAACGGGCATGTAGTGAGTGAAGCCTTTGTCTCAGCGCCTCTTCAACGGAAGGCTGCTATTTCTTTTTCTTTAAAACACCTTCACCATCGTAACATGCGGGATGCCGGCATCAAGAAATTCACCCGAGACCGTTTCATAGCCGAGCTTTTCGTAAAAACGCTCTGCCTGGCGCTGGGCGTTGAGCTTCATTTTCTCGGCTCCTTCACCCCGTGCGGTTGCTTCGATCTTTTCCATCAGGAGGCGGCCGACTCCTTTGCCCCGTACTGATTCGGCGATACAAATTCGTTCCACTTTGCCATACCCGTCCACGAAGCGTAAACGGCCTGCGCCGACGGGCTGCTCGTCGTCATAGACGACGAAATGGGTTGCTTCCTCTTCGTATTGATCAATTTCTTCTTCCATTGGCACCTTTTGTTCTTTGACGAAAACTTCGGTACGAATATGGAATGCATCGTCTAATTGCTGCTTTGTTTCGACTTTAATCACTTGCATTGTTCCAATTCCTTTCTGAGATGAGATGGTTCCAAAACTTTGTTAGTAGGGTAAAAGAGTCATAAGTCCCCGTGGCAAATCTTTTTGCCAATATTTCCACGTATGATCCCCATCAAACTCTTCGTAAAAATAAGAAAATCGTTTTTCCTGCAATGCCTGGTGAAGCCGGCGGTTCGGTTCTAAAAAGTCAAGCGTTTGTCCGTCGGTCGTTTTTACGGCTGTTTCTTCCAGACCGATCACGTGATAAATCGCCAGTTCTGTCGGTTTGTTATAGTTCTCAACCGCCGCAAGCACGCGTTCATCGACATAAGGCGAGTGCATCATCACCTGCCCGAACAGGCTCGGGTACAGTAAGGCGGTCATTAACGAGACGGTTGCCGCAAGAGAATCCCCGGCAAGGGTCCGTGCTGAGGCAAGCTGATGGGTTGGATAGTGCTGATCGAGAAACGGCAATAGCTCATGAGCGAGAAAACGGATATACGCATCTGTTTTCTCTCCTTGTGGATGGTAGCGCCTGCGCCGTTCATCGACAGAAGGATATGGAATCCCGACGACAATCGTTTCGCGGATGTCTGCTTCTTCAATTAAGGACTCAACCTGGCGGGGGATTCGCCCCAATTGGAAATAGTCGTTGCCATCCTGACAGATCAGGACGTCATATGTATTCAAAGGTGTAAACTCGGGAGGGGTGTACACAAGCAGAGGGATGTCTTCCTGCAATTCCCGGCTTTTGATCACATGGTCATGAACGGTTCCCTTCAGGTTACGTCTTGTCATAGCGGTCAAATCCTTTCTATGATAGTGGCTCTGCCAGTTACACAGCCCTGTGAAATAGAGCCGCTTCAGATTGTCTCCAATGAAAAACTTCGACACTTTCTGACAATCGCGAACCGGGTAACAGATCCAATTTCCATTCTACCTAATTCCAGTAAAGATTGCTACAATTGAGAGACTGCCGAGAGATTGTCCTTGCATTGTCTTGTTCATCTATGAAATTATAGAGCTAGCAATTTTCAATACATAAAGGACGGAGTGAGCATGATGGTTGAAAAGAGAACACCGGTCCCGGTAGGGGAGGCTGTGCATCGCCTGAGCACGCAGAATGTGTCTGGAAAAACAGAGTTAATTCCGCTTGAACAGTCCTTCGGCAGAATTCTGGCTGAAGATATTTACGCTTCTCACGATGTGCCTGCCTTTGATCGCTCACCTTATGACGGCTTTGCCGTGCGGGCCGCGGACACGCAAAATGCGAGCCAGGACGAGCCGGTTCGTTTCAAAGTGGTTGGTGAAATTGGCGCCGGTTCGCTTTTTACAGGAGAAGTGAAACCGCTTCAAGCCGTGCGAATTATGACCGGAGCACCGATTCCCGCCGGCTGCGACGCCGTCGTGATGCTCGAGCTGACGAAGGAAATAAGCCGGGACGAAATCGAGATTAAGCGCGCATTCCCGCAAGGCGCCAATATTTCCCGGCAGGGGGAAGACACGAAGAAAGGGACGGTGCTCGTCAGACGAGGGATGACGATCAATCCGGGCGCTGTCGCTTTGCTTGCGACTTTTGGCTACAGGCATGTTAAGGTTGCCGTGAAACCGCTCATCGGCATTTTGGCGACAGGAAGTGAACTGGTCGATGTCGACGAGCCTCTTGCTCCGGGAAAAATCCGTAACTCCAATGCCTATATGCTGATCGCCCAAATCGAACGGGCCGGTGGAAAGGCGGTGTATTTCGGCAAGCTTGATGATGAGTTTGAAGCCTGTTTGAAAGCGGTAAAGCAGGCGCTGACTGAGGTTGATTTCCTCGTCATCTCCGGTGGTGTGTCGGTCGGCGATTACGATTATGTGCCGGCGATTTTGCAGGAAGTTAAAGCATCCGTGCTATTTAACAAGGTCGGGATGAGACCGGGAAGTGTGACAACGGCGGCGACGGTTGGAGAAAAGCTGATTTTCGGACTGTCGGGCAATCCGTCTGCCTGCTATGTCGGCTTTGAGCTCTTTGTCCGGCCGATGATCCGCAAAGCATTATTAGCTGACAAGCTTCATTTACGCAAAGTTCAGGCGGTGCTCGGTACTGATTTTCCAAAGCCGAACCCGTTTATGCGCTTTGTCCGCGCCCGGCTGTCCCATCAGGCGGAAAAACTGTTCGCGGCTCCTTCCGGCAAAGACAAATCAGGGATTGTCAGTTCGTTGGGGGAAACCGATTGCTTCATTGTGCTTCCGAGCGGGACACGCGGATACGAAAAAGGGATGGTTGTCGATGTGCTGTTACTCGAAGACGACGAGGGGAGTGAATGGCCGTGGAACGACATCGTCCGATCTTACAAGTAGTCGGCTTTCAAAATAGCGGCAAGACGACTCTCGCGGAAAAGCTAATCAAAACAGGAATTGAACTTGGGTTGGACGTAGCAACGATTAAGCATCACGGCCACAATACGCCGCAAAAACCAGAAGCCGGCCTGAAGGATAGTGAGCGGCACAGGCAGGCGGGTGCAGCGATTACGGCAGTGGAAGGCGGCGGCTCCCTGCAACTTCATATCCAGAAACAAAGCTGGTCTCTGGACGGGATTCTCGCTCTTTACGAGCAGTTTTCCCCCGATTTGATTGTCGTGGAAGGCTACAAAAAAGCCCCTTATCCAAAACTTGTTCTGCTTCGGGGCGAAGAGGATCTGGAGCTAGTACAGGAGCTGACGAATGTCCAGGCGGTCATTACGTGGCAACGATTGCAGCTTGGGCCAAAGCCATATCCTGTTTTTTCGCTGGAAGAGGCGGATCGACAGCTCGCTTCATTCATTCATTTCGTTCTGCCAACATAAAAGAGCCCGTGTCAAAAGGTTGATTTTCACCTAATGACACGGGCTTTGTGCAGAGGCGCTGCTGGATATGTCATCTTACCTTAAATCCAGCTTCTGTTCAGGCCTTAAGAAACAAGCTTCTCCAGCTTTTCATTCCGCTCCTGCTGCTCCTCAGCCGAAGCGAGGTCGTATTTTTTTAAGAGATGAAACAGTTCATTCAACTCAGGCTGGGTTGGTTCTGCGGCGAGAAAGGCGGCGCTTTGCTGATAAAGCTCGTTTGGCAAAAACGGCTTTTGCGCTTCCAGTTTTTTTCGCACATCTTCTGGCGGGTGATCCAGTTTACATGAACTCATTTGTCGGTTCCTCCTTTAGTTTAAGTGGATTTCATAAAAAGAATATAACGGCTCGCAGGACGCTTACCGAGCTTAGACAAAACTCGGTAGCATACAGTAGCAATGGCTTCGCTCGCCACAAGTCCGTTATGAGAAACCCACTCATAACGGACTTTAAAAGATCGTGGCGGCTCCGCTCATTGCTTAGAGGATGGGCAAAATGGTAAAAACAACCTTTTTGCCCATCCTCATAAAATAATCCGTTCGGGCTTTGAATAAATGTTAAAGGACGTGCCGCGGATAAAGCCGACAGCCGTAATGTTTAAGTCTTCAGCGAGGCGGATTGCCAGGTCGGTCGGCGCTGATTTGGACAGAACGATGCCGACGCCGATTTTGGCGGCTTTTGTCAAAATTTCAGAGGAAATTCGACCGCTGAAAACGAGAATTTTGTCCTTGACGGGGATGCCGTTCAGGAGGGAATACCCGTACAGCTTGTCGAGCGCATTGTGGCGGCCGATGTCGGAGCGGCTGACGAGCAGCTCTTCCGTTGAGCAGAGCGCCGCATTATGAACGCCGCCGGTGTTCTGAAAGACAAGGCTGTCGGCTTGCATGCGTTTCATTAAGCTGAGACACTGTGCGGCGGTGACGGTCGTCGTGACCATCGATGTTTTCGCGGTACGGACATCATTTTGGAAATAAAACTGACGGCTTTTGCCGCAGCAGGAGCCGATAAAGCGCTTTGAAAAGGACTGCTGGTTGATGAAGTCGTCCTTATAAAGCTCGACATACGCAAAGCCTTGATCGCGGTCAATCGTCATATCCTTGATCTCTTTTCTGAAACGTATCACTCCTTCAGAGGCCAGAAAGCCGAGCACCAATTCATCAAGATTCTCCGGGCTGCAGACCATTGTCGCAAATTCCACCTGGTTAATAAAAATCGTTAACGGAAATTCGACCGCGATTTCATCGACACAGGACGTAAATGTATTGTCCTTATACTTCACAATCTCTTCCTTCAAGCTTAATGACTCTGTCAACATGTTCCCTCCTCCTTTTCTCCCATCTGTTGCGTTTATGACTATCATATAACCATACTCTTTGGCAACTGACAAGTGGAAAGAAACTGTTATTTGAGAATAAAAAAAGTTGAACTGACAAATACCGCTTGCAAGAAGCGTCCTTTGTTGTAAGCGATTAAATTGGCTCAGGTTAGCAATTTTTTGAAATTTGTATGAGAAAAGATATTGAAAAGAAGCAAGAAACACGTTATGATTGAATAGAATTCAATAAATTGTAACATTTAATGATCGAGGCAGCGACCCTGTCGTCGGTGTTAAGTGTTGGAATGAAAGCGATTACTATTGGTGCGAAAGTAGCGAATCCTGCTTGAGACTAATCGTCGTGCTTCTTAAAGGAATCTGTCTGTTCCTTTGAGCGAGTCACGGCGATTTTTATTTTGATCAGAAAAAAGGAGAGATGAAGATGGGGGAAGGGAAAAAAGTAAAAAATCGTTGGTTAATCGCGCTCGCTGCTGTGGGGATTCATATTTCAATCGGGTCGGTTTATGCGTGGAGCGTGTTCACGAATCCGATTATCGAGCAGCACGGCTGGGATTTAAGCGCCGTTTCGTTGACATTCAGTATTGCCATTGCTTTTCTCGGCTTGTCAGCAGCTTTTATGGGTCATTTTGTTGAGAAGTACGGGCCGCGCGTTTCCGGCTTAGTGGCGGCGACTTTTTTTGGAATTGGACTTGTCGGGGCCGGTTTTGCCATTTCGATCGATTCCCTGATTCTGCTATACATAACGTATGGAGCACTCGGCGGGATCGGCCTGGGGGTCGGCTATATTACACCTGTTTCGACGCTGGTCAAATGGTTCCCGGACCGACGCGGGCTTGCGACGGGGCTTGCCATTATGGGCTTCGGCTTTGCAGCGATGATTGCCAGTCCGATCATGGCCAGTCTGATTCAGTCAGTCGGAATCGCCAACACGTTTTTCACATTAGGCATTGCCTATTTCGTCATTATGTTTGCCTCGGCATTATACATTGAGCGCCCGCCAGCAGGGTATATGGAAGAGGTGGAAACGGGTGAGAAGCGTGTCAGCACAGATCTTTCCCAGCTGACTGCCAACGAAGCGGTGAAAACGAGACGGTTTTGGTATTTATGGCTGATGCTCTTTATCAATGTTACCTGTGGGATTGCGATTTTGTCCGTTGCCTCGCCGATGGCGCAGGAAATTGCCGGCCTGTCCGCCGCAGCCGCTGCGACGATGGTTGGGATTATGGGCGTCTTCAATGGTTTCGGCCGTATCGGCTGGGCCTCAATTTCCGACTATCTTGGACGCGCCAATGTGTATACGCTGTTCTTTTTGATCCAGATCGTTTCCTTTTTTGCCTTGCCGAGCATTACCCATGCCGTATTGTTCCAAGTCGTATTGTTTTTAATCCTGACTTGCTATGGTGGAGGATTCGCCTCAATTCCGGCCTACATCGGTGATCTGTTTGGCACGAAGCAGCTTGGAGCGATACATGGCTATATTCTCACCGCCTGGGCGGGAGCTGGTCTGGTCGGCCCGATCCTTGCTTCATGGATTCGGGAAACGACAAACAGCTATGCCGGCACATTGTATATTTTCGGCTTTATGTTTATTGTGGCATTGGTTGTCTCCCTTGTCATTCGCATTGATATTAAGCAGCTTAAGAAAAAGAATGCTGTGACGAATTTAGCAAGCTAGTTTATTGACATTTTCATGGCGGCATTCTACTCTTTTAAGAGAGAACATGTAAACGAGGGCCACAGACATGAATAAATACGAAGCGGAATTCAGTAATTTAGTCCGTTCCTTTCGCAAAAAGCATATGGGAAAGGGACCGAGTCAAATTAATACGACATTTTGTAAGAATTGGGCGATTTGCGAAATGCAGGGGAACCTTTCTCCGGTAGAGAAATTCATTGCGACCGCCGACGAAGGCAAGCAAATGCTGCGTGCGGCGCGTACGGAAATGGTGAAAGAGATGTATCGCAAAAACCGTCCTGTTGAAATGGAGGAGTTTTTGCAGGCGAAGTTTGTTGATTTATTTGTCGATATTGATATTGAACGCGATTTTGGCATGTCGATCTTCGTATTTGATGATAATATAGAAGAGAAGTTTTCAAAAAAATAATTGGTTTGGCACTTAGTAGCGCACCTGCAAAAGACTCAACCACCGTCTACCCTTACCTGGATTCTGGCAAGGAGAAGCGGTGGTTTTTTGCGAGAATGACTGAAAATGCAAGAAGGAGTGATCTGTTTATGGGGAAAACAAAGCATTCAGGACCGATCAAACTGCCGCATACGCCGGCACCGAAGCTGTGGGCAAGCAAGGTACCATTCGGCTTAGGAAAGGTTAAGCCGAAGCATATTCGCGATACGATGAAGGTCGTCTGGAATAATCGAGATAATTTGCAATATGCGAAGAACATTATTACAAAAGGGGTCTGTGACGGCTGTGCCCTTGGCGTTGCCGGGCTGTATGATCAGACGCTGGCCGGGCCGCATCTTTGCACGACCCGTTTAAATGTGCTGCGGCTTAATACGATGCCGGCGATGAAGGAAGAGGTTGTCCACGCTGATATTGATGAGTTGCGCAAGTATTCGAGCGCCGAGCTGCGCGAGCTGGGACGAATTCCGTATCCGCTCATCCGTCGCCCGGGCGAGCGTCGCTTTTCGCGAATTGAGTGGGATGAAGCGATGGACCTCATTGCTGATAAAATGAAGAAGCTCGATCCGAAAAACTACGCCTTCTATTTAACGGCTCGAGGCATAACGAATGAATCTTATTATGTTGCCGCCAAGGTAGCGAGATTCCTTGGAACGAACCATATTGACAATGCGTCACGGATTTGTCACTCACCATCGAAAACAGCGCTTAAACGCTCGCTCGGCATCGGGGCCTCAAGCTGTAACTACAAAGACTGGATCGGTTCAGATGTGATCGTCTTCTGGGGTTCGGTCGCAGCGAATAATCAGCCGGTGTCGACGAAATACATGTACGCGGCGAAACGAAAAGGAACGAAAATCATTTGCATTAACCCGTACCGCGAACCATCGATGGAGAAATACTGGATTCCGTCCATTGGCGAGTCGGCTTTATTTGGCACAAAGCTCGCGGATGATTTTTACCAGGTGAATATTGGCGGAGATATTGCCTTTATGCACGGGATTATGAAGCATTGGTTTGAGATGGAAGCAGCAGAACCGGGTTCAGCGATTGACCATGCTTTCGTGGAGGCTCATGTCAATGGCTATGAGGAACTAAAGGCGAAGGTCGCCGAGCAGTCATGGGAAGCGATTGTTGCCTCTTCCGGGGTAACACAGGAAAGAATCGCCGAGCTGGCTGAGCTACTTGCCAAGAGCAAGTCCGGGGTGTTTGTCTGGTCAATGGGACTGACAATGCACACCTTCGCTTCAGATAATATTTCCCAGGTGGCAAACCTTGCTTTGCTGCGCGGATTCTTAGGCAGAGAACATTGCGGTGTCATGCCGATCCGCGGTCATTCCGGCGTTCAGGGAAGCGGTGAGATGGGCGCTGATCCGTTCGTGCTTCCGGGAGGGGACTTTGAACCGGCCAATATCGAGCGAATCGAAAAGCTTTGGAAATTTGAACTGCCGAAATGGCAGGGTGATGTAATCGGCGTATCGCTTGAAAATATTTTACTGCCTGAAGACCATGAGCGGAAAATCAAGCTGTATTATTTATCGGGCGGTAACTTCCTTGAAACGATGCCTGATCCTGTCTTTGTTGAAAAAGCATTATCTGAGCTTGAAATCCGCGTCCATCAGGATATTATTTTTAATACGTCGACGCTCGTCGACGCGAAGGAGGCTGTCATTGTTCTTCCGGCGAAAACGCGCTATGAACAGGATGGCGGGGGTACGTCAACCTCAACGGAACGAATGGTCTACTTTTCTCCGCCGATTGATGGAAACAAACAGATGATTGAAGAAGCACGTTCCGAGTGGAAAATTTATCTTGATCTTGCGAAGCGGGTCAGACCGGAAGATGCCGAGTTGATCGACTTTGCGGACGGTCAGGCGATCCGCGACGAAATTGCTTTGGCGAATCCAAATTATGATGGCATTCAGCATTTAAAGGAGCAGGGTGATGTGTTCCAATGGGGAGGAGCCTGGCTCTGTGAGGACGGCGTTTGTCCGACACCGGACGGCAAAGGAAATTTAATCGCTGTCGACATTCCCGACTTGAACAAAACAGCCGGTGATTTTTATATCACAACAAGACGAGGCAAGCAATTTAACTCAATGGTGTACAGCGAGAATGATCCGAATAATGATGCGGAGCGCTACGACGTGCTCATGAATGCGGAGGACGCGAAGGATTTAAGCATCACAGAACGGGAAAATATCGTCGTCTACAACCAGTACGGTGTCTTCAGCGGCAAGGCGCGTTTTATCGACATTGCCCGAGGCAATATTGAATTGTATTTCCCTGAAGGAAACTTCTTGTTGCCAAAAGGTGTGTACGAGGATCTGGCGAAAATCCCGAGCTACAACATCGCCGTCAAGGTTGAAAAAGCCGAGCGCTTTAACGCCCGCAAAGATGTCAGCTACCTCGAAAGAAGAATAGAAGATTTAGAAGAGACAGCAGAAGGCTGATGAACAGCAGGATGGGGATGCTTGTGGCAGAACCATCCTGACCGTTTCAGGTAGAAGGACAAAAAAGCCAACGATCCATAGGCTGGGACAAAAGGTTGTTTTTTTACCTTTTTCCCAGCCTTGTCGATGTAGTTTATTTTTATCTTAAATAGGCGAGAAGACTTCTTTTTTCCTGTTACCAGACTGGTGAGGGCGGGTATGGTAAAATAAGATAGATAGAGGAGGGAAATCAATGAAGAAACCAGTGCCATGCGAAGCAGTAGAGAAAGCCGCACGAGAGAAGTTAACAGAACGGGGCGTCACCGTCCAGGATATTGCGAATATTGTGTATGATCTGCAAGTGAAATATAATCCCGAATTAACGATCGAGGAATGCTATGAAAGCGTAGATGCCGTTCTTCGCAAACGCGAAATTCAGCATGCGATCCTCGTTGGGGTTGAATTGGATACATTGGCTGAACAAAAGAAGCTGTCCGAGCCGCTGCAATCGCTCGTCGAATCAGATGAAGGCTTGTTCGGTGTAGATGAGACGATCGCGCTCGGTTCGGTATTTGGCTTCGGCAGCATCGCTGTGACGACATTCGGCTATCTTGATAAGCAAAAGGTCGGAATCATTGATGAACTGGACAAGCGGAAACCGAAAATTGATACGTTCCTTGACGATCTTGTCGCAAGTATCGCGGCGAGCGCCGCAGCCAGACTGGCCCACCGCCAGCGCGATCGCGAAGAGAACCGCCGCCTGGAGGATATCAAGCAACGGGAAAACGAAGAATTAATTGGATAAGAGGGAAAAGAGAGAGCCCGGGTCAACAGGTGATTTTTCACCTGGCCCGGGCTTAAAGCATGAGATGTTTTTATCTCAAGCCCGGTTTCTGGCCAAGCCTTATATCTGAACAGCGCGATCCTTTTCTGATCATTAACATTTGCTTAAAAAAGAGAATAATTTGTAAAAAAGCTGAAAATAAATATAATTATAATCAGTGCACCATCATAGCTGTAAGCTGTTAATGAAATTCCAGTATAATACCATTATCTCTACCTGATATATTCACAAATGACAAGCAGAACAACGAAAAAGTGGAAAGGAAAGGGCCGGATATGAAGAAATTGCCGAAGTGGGTCTATTATAAGCAAGTGTTTCAATCGAAGTTTCAGGCAGGCTGCGTCAAAGCGAAAATCGAAGACAACTGGATCAATGGCTACGAAATCGGGCCGGTCGTCGAAATTAAAAAGCTGAAAACAAATCGCTATGTCGTGCGCTATACGTATGATGAAATTATGTAAAAAGCAAGTAAATAACAATATGATAAGACTCCAAAAAAACGGTGGTTTCCCAACATTCCAAGCGGGAAACCACCGTTTTTTTTGGTATGAAGCCTTTTATCCTGTAAAAATATCAAAAAAAGGTATAAAATCGCAAATTTAGGCAATTTTTATTTGTCCGGCTGTTGCTATAATTGGAAATGGGGATGAGAGGCTTTGGCAAGGCCGATAACCTTGTTATGTAAGCGTTATCCTTCCTTAGATATAATAAAAAAGGGGAAATTATGATGAGAAAAGTCGGTAAGCTGTTATTACTTTTATGTACGGTTTTCTTGGTGGCGGCAATGGCTGCTTGTTCTTCCAGCACGAGTGAAGAAGGTTCTACAGGAAATACAGAGACAACTGAGAATGGACCAGAAGAAGCAGAAGCTGCCGATGGGGAGCTTTATTCGATCAATATCGCATATGGAAATCAGCCGGGGGAGCCGGTTGATGAACTGGCGAAAAAGTGGAAGGAATTAGCTGAGGAAGCGAGTGACGGGAGATTGGAATTGATCCTTTATCCAAGCTCGCAATTAGGAGCTGAAAAAGACGTTGTCGAGCAGGCCCAGCTGGGTAACAATGTCATTGTGCTTGCGGGGTACGATTTTTTAATGGACTACGTTCCTGATGCAGGCATATTAACTGCTCCTTATTTAGTAGAAGACATAGATGAATTGCTTTACTTAACGGAGACAGACTGGTTTGAAGGGTTAAAAGGAGATTTAAGGGAGCAGGGAATTGAAGTTGTGACAACGAGAACGGTTTATGGAGAGCGTCATCTTTTAACAAATGAAAAAGTAGAGACTCCTGAAGATTTAAATGGGAAAAAGATTCGTGTGCCAAATAATCAAATGTCAATCCAGGCTTTTGAAGCAATGGGGGCCGCGGCGACGCCGACGCCTCTCGGAGAGCTTTATACGTCGCTTCAGCAAGGGTTGGTAGATGGGGCGGAAAATCCGCTTCCTGTTCTTCAAGGTGTGAAAGCGCACGAGGTGTCAAAGTATCTTGCTTTGACGGGGCATCAGAAATTTATAACGGCCTGGGTTGGCGGCACAAGCTTCATTGAGACATTGCCGGAGGATCTTGTTCAAATTTTGAGAGAAACAGGTGACGAAGCAAGTGAATTTGCAAGAACGGTGCTGGATGAACAGACAGAAGAAGTGTTAGCGGAGTTCGAGGCAGCGGGTGTTGAAATAAACGAAGTTGATACGGAAGCGTTTAAACAATTAGTTCAAGGTGTATATGAAGCGTTTCCTTCCTGGACACCTGGTCTATATGACGAAATTAAAGAATTGCTCGAAAATCGGCCGTAAAAATCGATTCAATTTGGAGAGACTGCAGGCGCAGTTTGAAAAAGTCAGTCATGAAGCGTTTTATTCATGACTGGCTTTGTCCACTGCGATGCAGGTTTCAGGGGGAAATCATAATGGTCAAGTGGTTAAAATGGCTGGATGACGGTATTGCCACATTCGCCCTTTCGGCAATTATTTTGCTGACTGGTACGCATGTGTTCTCGCGTTATGTATTAAATCATCCACTGCCTTGGGTGGAAGAAGTGACAATCGGGCTGTTTGTCTGGTTTGTCTATATCGGGATCAGCTCGGCGATGAAGCGCAACAGCCATGTCGGCGTCGATTATTTTGTTAACAAGATGCCGCGACCGTTACGGATCATTAGTCTTTTCATCCGGGCAGCAGCCATATATTATGTTCTTTTTTACATTTTTATTTACCTCGGCATGGACTTTACGATGCAGGCATCGAGCAAGCTGACACCGATTCTCGGTATCAGCTATCAGGCGATTAACATCGCGGTGCCGATTGCCGGGCTGTTTACATCTATTTACTTTACGAGGTCGTTTATTCGTACCCTCCAGCTAGAATTTAGAAAGGAAGGAGGGGCTTAGGATGTCATTGGCTGTGGTACTATCGGTTTTATTGATCTTATTTTTACTAAATGTCCCGATTGCGTTTGCCTTAATTGTCAGCACAGCAGTTTATTTTTTATTTACCGATGCTTTTGCAAGCACCGTCTTGATTCAACGTTTAGTAGGAGGAGTGGAGTCCGTACCTCTGCTGGCCATTGTTTTTTTTGTAGCTGCCGGTATTTTAATGAATTATACAGGAATCACAAGTAGAATGCTGCGCTTTGCTCAAGTGCTGACAAATCGTCTGCCGGGGTCCTTAGCTCAGGTAAATGTTGTCTTAAGCACGTTAATGGGAGGACTGTCAGGCTCCAATGTCGCCGATGCGGCGATGCAATCAAAAATTTTAGTGCCTGAAATGGAAAAGAAGGGGTACAGCCGTGCTTTTGCGACCGCTTTGACGGCTTCGACCTCGCTCATCACTCCGATCATTCCACCGGGTATCGCGTTGATTATGTACGGTTATGTGGGCAATGTCTCAATTGGAAGCTTATTTCTCGCCGGCGTGCTGCCGGGAATTGTGCTCTGTTTATGTTTTATGGTCTATGTGCATTTTTACGCAAAAAAACATAAAATTGAGACGGAAAATAAGGTGAAGGTGACAAGAAAGGATTTTTTCTTTACGTTTAAAGATGCGATATTAGCCTTACTGTTACCGCTTGTGATTATCGGAGGAATTCGCCTGGGGGTATTCAGTGCTACGGAAGCCGGGGCAATTGCCGTATTTTATGCTTTGTTTTTAGGGCTGGTCATTTACCGCGAAATGAGGATGAGGCAGCTCGTTCATGCCCTTGTCGAAACCGTTCAAACTGCCGCGTCGATTTTAATCATTATTGCGGCGGGCTCCGCGTTTGCCTGGGTGCTGACGCTCGAACAGGTGCCGCAAAAGCTGACCGAGTTTATGGTGGGATATGTGACGTCGCCAACTATGTTTTTTATCATTGCCTTGATTTTTCTGTTGATAATTGGGATGTTTATTGAAGGAAATGTGTCAATTGTTATTCTGACGCCATTATTTATGCCGATGATTCAGCAATATGGAATTGATCCGGTGCATTTTGGGATTTTCTTTATCGTTTGTATCAGTATCGGCACTTTGACGCCGCCGCTTGGAACAATTATGTATACGACCTGCTCGATTACGGGAACGAAGGTCGAACAGTTCATTAAATATAGCTGGCCATTTTTATTGATTCTTATCATGGCCGCTCTATTACTTGCTTTTATCCCAAGTATTTCGCTTTGGCTGCCAACGGTTCTGCAGTAGGGAGGAATCGGTCAGGCGGCTGACAAATGTAGAGAGCTTGAGGCAAACGAGCTTTGACCTATTGGAAATGGTTCCGCTCATTGCTAAGGGGCTGGGTCAAAAGGTTTTTTACCTTTTGATCCAGCCCCTCTTCTTCGATAAAACGTTTCTGTTATTGTTTCGCGCGGTATTTCCTAAAAACAGCCAGTGATTCTTTCAAGTAGTTAATCTCTTCATCGGTGATCGTATCAGAATAGAAAAGCTTAAGCTCTTCTGGCTGCTCTAACGGGGCCGGGTTGTCTGTACGGCCTATTAAATAATCGGTTGAGCTGTGAAAAAAGTCCGCCAGCTTTTGCAATGTTTCCATATCGGGCTTGCGGTTGCCATTTTCATACCCGGAAATCGTGGATGGTGCGACATTTAGTTGTTTTCCTAGCGCCTTCATCGTTAATCCATGCTTCAATCGCAATGCTCGCAGGCGTTGTGAAAACATGCTAACTCCCTCATTTCAGTGCATTCTGATTCTATTATACTTTGCGTAATGCAAGCAGTCAGCACCTAATGAAAATTTACGCGAAATGAATTGACGATTATTCGTTTTGCGTTGTAAAATTATAAAAGAATATGTAGAAATTCTTCATAAGGGTGTGAGTGGGATGAGCTTAGCGAAAAAAGCGAGAATAAAGATGGGATACAGCTTAGATCAGGCAGCCCAGAAGATTGGAATTTCAGCAGGATATCTCTCACAAATTGAAAATGGGCAACGGCATATTAGTGCTGATAGAGCGGAACAAATTGCTCATATTTATAATAGCGAATGTGAAGAAATATTTGTAGCGACTCGCTTTGCTCGCCGGGAAAAGTAAACTTCAAATCATCATGATAAGGGAAGGCGTACGTCCTTGCGAAAAACGAAAAAGAGAAGGCGGCTTCGTTCCACAATCCCGATGTGTTAACGAAGCCGCCGCCAGTTGCGGGCTTTCTTTGAAAATGAGGAAGTCCTTGCGGCAGACCGCTACTCCTTTTCCGGAAACGCCATCGCTTTTGGATCAATGAGCTGTTCAAATTGTTCCTCGGTCAGATGACCGCTCTGAATCGCTGCTTCCTTTAACGTAAGACCTTCTTTAAAGGCGAGCTTAGCAATTTCAGCCGCCCGCTCGTAGCCGATATGCGGATTTAAGGCGGTTACGAGCATCAGTGAGTTGTGAAGATGCTCCTGAATCACGGGTTCATTCGCTTCGAGTCCGAGCAGCGTACGGTCGTGAAAGCTTTTGATCGCATCGGCGAGCAGCCGGATGGACTGAAGTGTATTGTAAATAATGACAGGCTTAAATACGTTTAGTTGAAAATGCCCCTGACTGGCCGCGAAGCCAATCGTCGCATCATTGCCGAAAATTTGGGCCGCCACCATCGTCAGGGCTTCACTCTGGGTCGGATTTACTTTACCCGGCATAATCGAGCTTCCCGGTTCATTTGCCGGGATCGTAATCTCGCCAATGCCGGAGCGCGGTCCGCTGGCGAGCAGCCGGACATCGCTGGCGATTTTAAAGAAATCAGCCGCTGTCGCTTTCAAAGCTCCATGAAAATAGACAAGTTCATCATGACTCGTCAGCGCATGGAAGTAGTTTGGTGAAGCGGCAAACGGTAGCCCGAGCTCTTCGGCAAGCTTTTCCGCGACTTGTTGTCCGAAACGGCGGCGGGCGTTAATTCCGGTACCGACAGCGGTGCCGCCAATCGCTAATTGATAGAGATGCTTCAATCCTTCCTCGATTAATTCTTCACTCTTCTCAACCATTCTCAGCCAGCCGCTTATTTCCTGACCGAGCGTCAGCGGGGTGGCATCCTGCAGATGAGTTCTGCCGATTTTTACGACATCCCAAAATGTCTCTACTTTTTGCACCAGTGTTTTCCGGCATTCCTTAAGGACAGGTACTAATTGTTCGGTCGTCGCCATGACCGCCGCGATATGCATCGCTGTCGGAAACGTATCGTTTGAGCTTTGTGAATAATTAAGATCATCATTCGGATGGACTTTCTCGCTGGAACCCTGCTTTTCCAGCAGTTCGTTTGCTACGCGGGCCAACACTTCATTGACATTCATATTCGTTTGCGTGCCGCTTCCCGTCTGCCAGACAGCGAGGGGGAAGTGATCGGCCAATTCACCGCGCAGCACGCGTTCGGCGGCGGCAATAATCGCGTCTGCCTTCTCCTTCGCCATATCGCCGTTTTGCTGATTGACGAAGGCGGCGGCCTTTTTAATATGAGCGTAGGCCCGAATGACCTCCTGCGGCATTTTTTCTTCGCCGATAGCAAAATTTGTCAAGCTTCGTTGTGTTTGAGCGCCCCATAGACGGTCAGCCGGGACGTGAACCTCGCCTAATGTATCTCGTTCCACTCTCGTTTTCATCGTAGCACCTCTGTTTCATTTGCATTTTTTTAGGGAAGGGAAGAATGATGCAGCGATACCTTTTTTTATCGTTTGTTGCCTCTACGAGTCTCATTCACGAAATGGCAAAAAAATAAACCCTATTTACTTTTAAAATCGAGGTTGTTATAGTTTACGAGGAAGTAAGACGTCTGACATTAAAAATTACAAAGCAGCTTTGAAAATGTTCGGGCTAATGTGAGGAAAGACGTTGGTTTCGCGCGTTACGAAGCTGTCTGAAATAAACCAGTTTACCTCCATCAAACGGCTTACGGGCTGCTTCCAAGAAGAGGTGCTCCGCTCATGACTGAGTGGGTATCTTTTCGCAAAATGGTGCATGCTAGTAGAAAAGTGGACAAATTGGATGACTCGAATGGTTGGTGCTTCGCGTCGATACATAGTGAAATTGAGGTGAATGAAGATGAATATTTTATGGGGCCTGATGGGCGTTGTCGCGGTGTTCGCTGTCGCTTTTGCTCTTTCCGCGAACCGGCGGGTGATCCGCTTGCGCACCGTACTTGGCGGCTTGGCGATCCAAATGCTGTTTGCTTTGCTTATTTTGAAAACATACTGGGGGCAGGAGCTGCTGCAAGGGCTGACGAATATGGTGCAGTGGGTGATCAATTCGGCCAATGAAGGCATTCAGTTTGTCTTTGGCGGTTTTTTTGAAGAAGAAACCGGCATTGAGTATGTATTTGCAATCAATGTACTCTCCGTCGTGATATTTTTCTCGGCTTTGATTTCTGTGTTGTATTATTTAGGTATTATGCAATGGATTATTAAGATCATCGGAGGGGGTCTTTCCTGGCTGCTCGGTACATCGAAAACCGAGTCGATGTCGGCCGCGGCCAATATTTTCGTCGGTCAGACCGAAGCGCCGCTCGTCGTGAAACCATATTTAAGTAAAATGACGGAATCCGAACTGTTCGCGGTCATGACAGGAGGGCTCGCTTCAGTTGCCGGTTCGGTGTTAATCGGCTATTCGCTGCTCGGTGTACCGCTGGAATACTTGCTTGCTGCAAGCTTCATGGCGGCGCCGGCCGGCTTGATTATGGCGAAAATGATCGTGCCGGAAGTGGCGAAAACAACCGATGTTGACAGTGAATTTACATTAACAAAGGACGAAGAGTCGGCCAATGTGATCGATGCGGCGGCGCGCGGGGCGAGCACCGGCTTAACACTTGCCCTCAATATCGGAGCGATGCTGCTCGCCTTCGTCGCTCTCATTGCGTTAATTAATGGAATTCTCGCTTTTGTCGGCGGCTTGTTCCAATTTGAACAGCTCTCGCTTGAACTGATACTGGGCTTTCTTTTCGCACCGCTTGCCTTTGTGATCGGCGTGCCATGGAGTGAGGCTGTCGTCGCCGGCGGATTTATCGGGCAAAAGCTCGTGCTGAATGAATTTGTCGCTTATTTATCGTTCAGTGAAACGATTGATCAATTAAGTGACAAAGCGGTGCTGGTGATCAGCTTTGCCCTGTGTGGCTTCGCCAACCTGTCCTCGCTCGGCATCCTGCTTGGCGGTTTAGGTAAGCTGGCACCGGATCGGCGTCCGGACATTGCCAAGCTCGGCTTGCGCGCGGTGGCGGCCGGAATGCTCGCTTCCTTATTAAGCGCGGCGATTGCCGGAATGATGATGTAATGCTGTCTCAATGAAAGAGGAGGAGACAAAATTGAATTTGACTGATCGGCGATCACGCTCATTGTTTAGCGGCGGGGCCAAAGGTGGAAAAAATCTACCTTAGGCCCCGCCTTTTTTGTCGTGATGATCTATTGCCAAAGGCAGGAAAGTTTGCTACACTTTCTTTGAATCAACTGTACTATTTGTCGTAATACAATTAAGGGAGGTGGTTCAGTCATGTATATTCAAATTAACCAAAGAAGCACCACGCCCCTTTATGAGCAGCTTACCCAGCAAATTAAGGAGCTGGTTGCGAAAGGGATTCTGCAAGAGGGAGAACAATTGCCGTCCGTACGTGAACTGGCATCGCAAGTCGTGATCAATCCTAATACGGTCAGCAAAGCGTATAAAGAGCTGGAGCGGCAGGGCGTGATTGTCACGTTGAGGGGGAAGGGAACATTTGTCGCCGCAAGGGAGGATTATGTCGTCGACCCGAAGCAGCAGGAACGGATTAAGCAGCAAATACAGCAGCTTGTCATTGAAGCGACCTATGCGGGCATTCAGGAAAAGACCTTTGCCGGCTGGGTGAGAGAGGAATATACGAAAGTAGGAGGGACGGAACATGCAGATTGAGCAGTTGAGTAAAACGATTCATCAGAAAAAAACCTTGACGGATGTTAGTTTGACGATTGAGCCGGGGAAGGTAACCGGATTAGTTGGACGGAACGGAGCCGGGAAGACGACGCTGCTGCGCTTGTTGGTCGGCATCCTTCAGCCGACAGCCGGCGATGTGAAGCTCGATGGAAAAAGCATTTACCGGCATCCAGAGCTGAAGCAGGACATTGTTTTTGTCCCGGATTCGACCGAGGCGCTCAAAGGCTACCGCGTCAATGAGATTGAGAAACTGTATGGCGATATTTATCCACGCTTTGACCGGGTATTGTTTTATGAGCTGATTGATAAATTTTCATTGCCGCACAATGGAAGAATCGGTGCTTTTTCAAAGGGAATGAAGGCGCTGTTTGCGCTGATTCTCGCCTTTTCGACGAAAGCGGCTTATATTTTGCTTGATGAACCGACAGACGGCCTTGATGTGATCGTGAAAAAACGCATCCTGCAGTTTATTATCGAGGCGGTTGCTGATTTTCATGTTGCTGTTGTTATTTCCTCGCACCGGCTCGATGAGCTTGAGTTTCTTGCTGATTCGATCATCATGCTGAAGGATGGGGTCGTCACAGAACACTATTCACTGGAGTCCTTAAAAGAATCCTACAAGAAGGTTCAGGTTGTCTTTCCGGAAGGGTTGCCGGCCTCTGTAAAAGAATGCAGCGTCCTGCTTCAGCAAACAGGCAAGGTGTATATCCTGCTTCTTGAAGGAGATCTTGCGTCGCAGACGGCAGCAATCCGCGCGACGGAACCGCTGTATTATGAAGAGCTGCCGCTTGCGCTCGAAGATCTGTTTGTTGCCAAATTGGGAGGTGATGATTTTGTCGGTTAAAGCATTGTTCAGGAAAGAATGGAAGCAGTCGTGGGTTCTGCTGACAATGATTACGTTATTGTTTGTCTTTTTATATCCGATGCGGACTTTTTTAGGATTGAATGATTGGCGGGAACGGATAAACGATGAATATTTCTTTCCGCAGCATGAGGTACCGGCGATCTTCGGAGTGAGTATGACCGGCATCATGATTCTGATTTTTCTTGTATTGCTTGCGGTTCAGTTTCTTGGTACGGAACGGAATACACGCCGGCATGATTTCGCCTTTGCCCTGCCATTCAAGCGACGGACGATGTTCTTTGTTAAATGGCTGCTTGGCGTCGGGACGGTGACGGTGGCGATGCTTGTCACGTTTACGATTGCCTATGCGGTCATTATGGGCTCTGAATTTGCCGGTTATCTTGAAGGCTATCAGTTCTGGAGAATGTTTTTGACACCGTGGCTTGGCTATGCGGCGATGTATTCATTTACGTTGTTTATTGGCACGATTACAGGAGAAATGGTTTCGCAAATTGTGTTAACGTTTATTTTTACGATTTTCCCAATCGGTTTTATCGCGTTGCTGGCCAATTTTATTTCCACTCATACTGGTGTGTATCCCGAGAAGCTCGACATCTTCTTCTTTCAGCAGTTCGTCTGGCCGATTTACAACTTTGCCGGGCTGGCCAGTGTGGATGACGGCGTGAATCTTTGGATTCCGGCAGTTGCGATTGTGCTTTTCCTCGGGCTCGGTGCCTGGATCTATGAGCGAAATCCAAGTGAATATAACGGTGAATTTCTGTTGTTTAAACACTTGGAGACGCTGTTTAGGATTGGCATCGTCACTTGCTTTTCTCTACTTGGCGGAATGATCGTCTCAGGGCTCGTTCCGTTTACCTTAAGTGTCGGGACGAAGATCATCTTTTATTGGCTCGGGTTTTTTCTTTTCCTTGTTTTAAGCTTCTTTTTTACAAAACGATTGTTTAGGATGAATATTACGGTTAAAGGCAAATAAAGAGAGCAGCTTCCAAACGAGCGGGCGTCTGATCGGTTATGTAACGAGATCAGACGCCTCTTCTTTTTTCGGCTGAATCGTCGATAAATAGACGCCGCCTAAGACGATCGTGCCGCCGAACAATTGAAACCAGCCTGCCGATTCGCCGAGCAGGACAATCGCGAAAAGAGTCGTGAAAACAGGAACCAGATTAAAGAAAATAGACGCTTTCGACGGCCCGATGGCAGCTACCCCGCGATACCAACATAATAGAGCGAGAGCGCCGGGGAAAATGCCAACGTACAAAAAGGCGCCTATCGTTGCCAGCTTGAAAGAAAAAGGCAGGCCGGCACGCCATTCATATAAGACAAATGGAAAAAGCATCAGGACGCCAATGATAAACGTCATCACTAAGCCGGCAATTACAGGATACTCATGACCATACAATTTAATTAAAATCGAATAAATGGCCCAGCAGATGATGCCGGCGAGCATAATTAAATCGCCGATATTAAAGGATAATGAGCGGAGCACTGCCAGTGAACCTCCTGACAGAAGCAGCAGGATTCCGCAAAATGACAGGATGACGCCACTGCTTTGGATCAGGGTGAGCCGCTCTTTCAAAAAGAAATAACCGAGAACGGCCGCCACGGCGGGTGTGAGCGCATCGACGATTGAAGCATTGATCGTCGTTGTATAATGAACGGATACATACAAGGCGACATTAAAAAGAAAAACGCCGAAGAAAGCGATTCCGGTGAGCGGCAGCCATTTGTCGAGCCAAAGCTGCCGGTTGCGGATCAACGTTTTATAGCAGAGCGGCAAAAGCACGACGGTGCCGATCAAAAAACGAGCCCACGCCAACGTAAAAGGGGGGACTTCGCCCGCGAAGGCTTTTCCGACGATGAAATTTCCCGAAAAGAAAACCATCGCCAATGTCAGTAAAAGATAAGGATGAGTCAAACGCATAATAACCTCCACGATAGCAAGATAAAATAATCGTAACACATCTTCTTGACTTCGGAAGGAAGAAGCAGTATTCTTTAATTGAACAGTGGTTAATAAAGGAGAGCGAAAAGATGGCACCGAGGCGGAAAGCAGAGGATGAATTAACGAAAGCCCAAATTCTTGATGCGGCGAAAAAGCTTTTTGCTGAAAAAGGCTATCACCAGGTCAGCATGCGCAGTATGGCAAGGGAGTTAGGCTGCAGTCATGGGGCAATCTATTATCATTTTTCTAATAAAGCGGCGGTGTTCACAGCTTTTATTGAGAGCGGCTTTCAGCTTTTGAATGCCCGGCTTACAGCTGTGATGGAAGAGACGTCGCTGACGAAAGAGGAAAAATTGATTGAACTATTTCGGCGTTTTCTCACGTTTGGGATTGAGTACCCCCATCATTATGAAGCGATGTTTCATCTGAAAGATGATGAACTCAGGCATACCGTACATGCTTCGTACGAAAGCTTTCAACTATTTGGGGAAGCGATTCAACACCTTGCCGTCAAGCAAATTTCTCAACGGGATGCCTGGTCTTCTCTCTTTGCCTTACATGGATTTGTGACATTTTTCCAACGGAGAGGGCAGACCGTTCAGGAGCTGAAGGTAATGATCGACCATCATGCGCAATTTCTTGCGGACAGCTTAACATAAAGCAAGCTGTCCGGTTAAAATTGACCAGTGGTTAATTTAAATGAGGAGGAGAATAAGGATGAAAAAAGCAGCGGTAATTGGAGCGACAGGAGCAATGGGGTATGCGTTAGTTAGTGAATTGCAGCGGGAAGGGGTGGAGGTTTTCGCCGTTTGCCGCAACGTACAAAAGGCGGATCAGCTGTTTCAAGGAATGACAAATGTGACGATTGTCAAAGGTGATGTGCGCGATGAGAGGCGGCTGCAGCACATATTTGAAAAGGTCGATGTCGCTTTTATCAGCATTAATATTCCTTATCAAAACTGGAAAGATGAGCTGCTTCCATTGTTTGGCCATGTTTTTTCAGCGGCACAGGCAGCCGGAACAAAGCTGGCGGTTGTCGATAATATTTACAGCTACAGCATGGAAGACCAATGGCTGACTGAAGAGACAGCGCGTGAGCCGGTTACGAAAAAAGGGCAGCTTCGAAAGCAGCTGTTGCAGGAAGCGGAAGCGTGGCAGAACAAAGGAACGGAGATTCTGATCGCTCATTTTTCTGATTTTTACGGTCCCTATGGGGATCATACGATTCTTCAGCAGACGATTACCTCCATGCTGAGCGGGAAGCGGCCGCTGTTTGTCGGACCGCTGAAGAACAAGCGTGAATTTATTTATACACCGGACGGGGCAAAGGCATTGATTACACTGGCCAGGCACCACGATGCTTATCAGCAATGCTGGAACATCCCAGGAGGAGAACTGGCGAGTGGGGAGGAGATCATTCACATTTTACGCGAGCTGACAGGAAATAAGAAAAAGCCATTTGTTATTACCAGTCAAATGATTCGAATTTCAGGGTTGTTTTCAGGCTTCATGCGCGAGGTCGGCGAAATGATGGTCCTGACCGAAAAGCCGGTTTATTTAAATGGCGCGAAATATGAGGAGAAAATCGGGCCATTGCCTAAAACAAAGCTCGCAGCCGGCTTGAAGGCGGTTGTAGAAAGTGAACAGCTTCAGAAGAAGTGAGGAGAGCAGGGAAGAGGGGCGGTCATTCCCCACTTAAAAGGCTGTTAGACATGAGACGGTGGTTCCGTTCTGCACAAAAAGGGATGGGACAAAAGGTTGTTTTTTTACCTTTTTCCCAGTCTCTCTAAGCAATGAGCGGAACCGCCACGATCTTTTAAAGCCCGTTGTGAGTGGGTTTCTCACAACGAGCTTGTGGCGTGTGAAGCCATTGCCAGTAGGTCCAAAGCTAGTTTTGTCTCTCGACCTTTTGGGACAAGTCTTATTCAAATAACTTTTTATAGGCGCTGTAGCCTTTTTCGTCGAGCTGGTCTTTTGGGATGAAGCGGAGGGCGGCTGAGTTGATGCAGTAGCGCAAGCCGTTTGGTCCGGGGCCGTCCGGGAAGACGTGGCCGAGATGGGAGTCCGCTTCCTTGCTTCTCACTTCGATCCGGCGCATGCCGTGGCTCAGGTCCTGTTTTTCCAAAATTTCTTCATCGGCAATCGGCTTGGTGAAGCTTGGCCAGCCGCAGCCGGCATCGTATTTATCGCGGGACGAAAACAAAGGCTTCCCGGAAACGATGTCGACGTAGATTCCTTCTTCTTCAAGGTCGTAGTATTCATTTTGAAACGGCGGCTCGGTCCCGTTTTCCTGTGTCACTTTATATTGCATTGGCGCTAAACGCTGCTGTAATTGTTCTTTGCTTTCTTTACTCATCATCAGACCTCCAATGTGTTTGAATAAATGCTTCGCGTCCTGAACCGATGCGGTACCGGTTGTAATGAAGCGGATTCTTTTTGTAATAATCCTGATGATAATCTTCCGCGGGGTAGAACGGTTTAGCCGGCAGAATCTCCGTTGCAATCGGCTTGGTGAAGCGTCCGCTTGCTGCTAGCTCTTCTTTGGATTGCTCCGCTTGTTTTCGTTGCTCCTCGGAATGATAGAAAATCGCCGTCCGATAAGAAGAGCCGCGATCATAAAATTGTCCGCCCGCATCGGTCGGATCAATTTGCTGCCAAAAAACTTGCAACAGCCTTTGATACGAAAAGATATCAGGGTCAAAGGTGATTTGCACGGCTTCGTAATGGCCGGTCGTTTCCGAGCACACCTCTTTATAGGTCGGGTTTTCCGTATGTCCGCCGGTATAGCCGGAAATGACTGAGACGATTCCGTCATATTGATCAAATGGTTTGACCATGCACCAGAAGCAGCCTCCGGCAAAGGTCGCTTTTTCATAAACAGGCTCTGTCATTTTTCTCACCTCTTTTTCCGCTTCTTATTTGTAGTATACCACGCGTCGCCGGTATCTTTCCTTGATATGCATTCGCTGATTAAGGTTTACACATTTTGACCGAGATTGGTATGATGAATCTAAGAAAAGAGGTGAACGCACATGGATATAACTATAGGGCCGGCCATTTATCAGCTGGTCAATTTGCTTATTTTTGTCCTGATTATCGCCGCCATCATCTCGTTTTTTGGTAACCGCAAAAGACAAGTGGAGCAGCTCGTTGAAATTAATAAAAAACTTGACCGGCTTCTTGCTGAAAAAGAAACCGATCAAAGATAAGGCTAGAAGTAGCCGGGAGAGCGGTAAGACAAACTCCGGACCGGGTCTGACTTGCTTTGTTATTGGCGAATCCCGGTTTCTTTAATTTTGACGTTTACGGTGACATCAACCTTAGCATTTGGATAATACGCTTTCCACTCGTCAAGCTTAAAGCCGTAATTACGCGCTTTCACCCGGCTGCCGATCCCGAGCGGGTCAATGTTTTTTTCTTGAAACAGGCCGATTGTCGCCACAATATCATTTTCCAGTTGCTGCTTTAACGTCTCGACAATTTCAGTGAGTTTTTGTTCATTAAGCTTTTCGCCGGAGTATTCATTTAATTTTCCGGTGAAATTAATGACGATCTTGATTGCGGGCGTATTCGTATTCCGCTCAATATGATAATGGGCCTTTGAATGGATGTTGCGGAGTACGGCATACTCTCCTTCTTCGGGAAGCGAAACTTCATAGGTTCCATTTGCGAACGGTTCGAGCAGAATCTTCATCATAAACGCTTCTTTTAAGTTCAATTTACCTACATAACGGTCGCCTTGAAAGAGCGAGACCCCTTCAATTTGAATCGTGTTTCCCTTTAAGCTTAAATAAGGCAAAAATGGATCCTGCCCGTCCTCATAATACCGCTTTAAAAACAAATGAAAATTAGATTGCGGAATGTTCTGCCGCTCAATATTCTGTTCAATTAATTCCTTAATATAAACAGCAATATCAATCTCCAAGGGGGATGACAGCTCCAGCATTTTTTTCGGAGAATCCCTGGTGATGCAGATGAAGTTCCGCATCCCGACTGCTGAATCGCGGGAAAACGAATCAAGGATCTGCATGATTCCCATTTTTTGTGCCATCTCCTCACTGAACAAAATCGAGGATATCTTCCCGCTGTGCAATGGCTTTGATGATCTTGCATTCAGCTCCAGCCGGATATCACGGCTTGTCGAGGCAACCGCGGAAATCGTCTCACTGCCAACCTGTTCCTCCATCTTATAAATCGGTACACTCGCTGTTCCTTCGACCCTATCTTCATCAATATAGTCGTAGCCGACTGAATGAATAAACTGCAGCTCATCGAGGATCAACGTCTCGACACATCCGGTTAAGAGGAGAGGCGGACAAAATAATAAAATCAATCGGAGTTTCATGTTTTCTTCCTTGTCCTCCATTTCATCAGAATAAACAAGACAGGTATATAGAGATAGGTCACATATCTGCCCGCAAGCGCAACCGCATTGTTTAAGCCGTCGATCCGCACGCGGGTTTCAAAGAGCAGGGAAATCGCAAAGGCAACAATCGTTACAACCGGGAGCGTGAGGCGATGGGCGATATTCAGCTGCTGTTTAAGCATGCGGCTCGCAGCCCAGATGCCAAGCGTGATATTTGGCAGAATGACGAACATCCATGTGGCGATCCCTAAATATTCAAATCGTTCAATAAAGGGAAGCTCGACGACCTTCCATGCACTCAATGTAGGAAATACAGTCGTTTTTAGCTGGTTTTCACTGTAGAAAATGAACGTTAAAATGGCGATTAATAAATAAATAAACGTCGTAAACAGAATCGCAAAATGAGCAAACTTTTGCGACTTTTGACCGTCTTTAATAAAGGGATAAAAGACGAGCAGAATTTCCGGACCGAGATAGCTTAATGTCATCGTCATCGCAGCATCAAGCTGAACTTTTAAGGATGTATCAAATAATGGCAGCAGGTTGCGATAAGTAGCGAACTCAAACGTAGAGAATGCTGTTAAAAATAAGAATAGCGGCACGACGACACCGAGGAAGCAAACGCCGGCAACGACACGGAAGCCATGAGTGACCGCATAATAAACAACGACAAGCAGGCTGAGAGAAAGCGCCCAGGTCGGCAAATCGGGGAAAACCCACGTCTGCACGACCTCAATGTACGTTCGCAGTACAGTAATTGACAGAAACAGCAGGTAAATCATAAAAAGAAAGCTGAGGACATGGCCGAATAGCGTGCCGAATAAAAAGCGGTTAATCTCAATGATTTGCGATTGTCTGCCATTTAGAATGCAATACATCATCCAAATGATGAGATGATAGATCAGGCCGGTCAGAATGACGGCGATCCACGCCCGAAAACCCGCCGCGTCGGCAATGTAGCGGGCGAATCCGAGGATGCCGACCCCGATTTGCATCGAATGAATCAAATAAAACACCAAAAAAGGCGAGATAAGCAAGGATTGTTTGGCGTGTTCAGTCATTTCCTTTCCCCCTTTTTTCTGCAAGTCAGCATGATCGCAGCTCACGGCAGTCCTTTTTTAATTTACAGCCCTTCATCGATATCCTTTTTCTTTTTCGCTTTTTTTGCATTAAAGCGTTTCGACTTTTTCGTTTGTAGTTGTTGCGGCCGTTCTGATTGAAAATTGAACGGCAGGCGATAGAAGGCATCCTTGAAATCAGCGAGCCTTGGTGGATAAAGCGGCGCTAAATAAGGACGGCCGAGCGAAGATAAAGTGAGCAAATGGATTAACAAAAAGCAGAACAGTACCGATAGGGCAATTAATCCCCAAAGCTGGGCGGCGATAATGAACGGGAATCGGAGGAGACGGATCGTATTACCCATCCGGTAGACGGGAGTCGTAAAGGAGGCCAGCGCGGCCAGGGCGACAATAATTAACAGGATGTTACTTGTCAGTCCGGCTTCGACTGCCGCCGTCCCGATCACGATCCCGCCTACGATACCGATTGTTTGCCCGACCTTTGTCGGAAGCCGGGCTCCCGCCTCGCGCAGCAGCTCAATCGTTACTTCAAGAAAGAGTGCCTCTAAAATCGGCGGAAACGGAATCGCGCTTCGAGAGAGAATAATCGTCGCCAGCAAATCCTGTGGAACGATTTCGGCATGATAAGTAAGCACAGATACATAAAGCGGAGTCGCGAAAATTGAGAACCATACGGAAAATAAACGAATCGACCGTAAGACGCTTGCGATATGCCAGGACATAAAGTAATCCTCAAAAGCAGCGAAAAACTCGATCAGTGTCGTTGGACCGGTGATCGCCTGCGGAGAGCCGTCAACGAGGACGATTACTTTTCCTTCCGAAAGAGCAGCGGCCACCCGGTCAGGACGTTCTGTATCAATAAATTGTGGAAAAGGGCTCAATGAGTTATCCTCAATCATCTGATTGATGAAAGAGCTGTCGATCACCTGATCGAACTGAATGTCACTGACCCGCTGAATCATCGTCCTTACATTTTCTTCGTTGGCAATGGATTCAATATAAAGAACGCACACTCTTGATCTTGATAGATTCCCGATGATAAATTCAGTTGTCCGTAATTCCGGCACGGGAATTCGTTTCCGTACTAAAAAAATGTTGACATCAAGTGATTCAACAAAGGATTCCTTCGGCCCGACAACGCTGAATTCAACTTCCGGAATCGAGATGTCCCGCTTTGTATCGGTCGGAATTGGAATGAGCAAACAGAGCGGATCACATTCCTCAAGCTGAAGACAGACATGTCCTCTCATTAACGCGTCGCTGACCTGCTTGGCATCCGATGACAGCTGCAGCGTGCCTAATGTCACAAATGTTTTGATTTCTTCCAATGTGGAAAACGGGTTGCTCTGCAGTTTTTTGATTAATTCTTCGTGTAAGGAATCCTTATCAACTAACGTATGGTAAAATGACAGCCACACGGAACGTGATGGTGTGAGCAATTGGTAATGGGAAAAGTCACTGGAAGAGATAGCTTGTTGAATGATCGTCGTAATCGGCTCTTCTGGGCCTGCCTGCTTTGTTGGGATTGCCAACCGTTTTTTTAATGTGAACCAAGACACGAAATCTCCCTCCCGACACTTAACCTGCTAGTATTATGAGTTCGAAGCTGGAAACTATGTATGAAACGAAAACCACAGCATGCGGCGAACGGTCATGACTGTGGCTTCACGAGTGTCAAGACGATCAAACGTATCCCTAATCCAATGAGGAAACCGGTCAAATGAAAGAGGATCGGCGACCATATGACCCCAAGCAAAAAGCCGACAATTTTAAAATGATGCGAATAAATCACCCCGATGGTTCCACAATAGGCGGACACCGCAAAGGGAATGGCGGCATAGCGCATTCTCTCTCCCGGGGCATCACGGTACGCATCATACATCGAGAATAAATATAAACAGGGGTAAAACATAATCCACTGATAATTAACGGTGTCATTAGCCGTCTGGCCTTGTCCGTAAAAACTGGGAATAATCGCTGCATTTAATCTCGCCTGGACGTTAACGGCAAATTCAAGAGTGACAAAAATGAATCCTTTGACGTATTTCTTATTTAAGAGCTGCCCGAAGCCTGGAAAAGCAATGCTCCATAAAATCGCTTCCACTTTGCGTTCGTTTTCCATAGGCTAACGCTTCGCAAATCGGTTCCGATCAGGACCAACCGGCGGCTGTTCGTACCAATTTCGTTTTATCATCAATTTGGTGCCCTCTTGAGCAAACTTCATGACTTCCGCAGCGAGTCTTGTGTAAGCGGTGATCGTATCTTTCTGTGCCTCACTACTAATGGCAAGACCATAGTTGGAAATGCTGGTCGCACTTAAGTACAAAATATGGGTTATCATCAGCTTATCGGTAAATGGCGGCTTCGTAGAAGAGGTTGCTTCACAATCCCATGTTTCCGGAGTTGGCAAATGATGATCGTCCAAAAAGGCGCGAAAGATTTTTAAATGTTTTTCGGCGATGTCGCGTCCTTTAATAAAATAGTCGCGGACTTCTGTATCATGGGCGACTTGACTGAAGCCGATCAGGAGTGAGCGTCCGAGCACATTGTTTTGAATATTGCTAAAAAAATTAGAAATCTCTAACGCCGTCATAAGGCGTCTATCATTCGTCCAACGATCGACAAGAGTAGCTATTTGCACATAGGAAATCGAGGCTGGTGGCTCGATGGCAGGAGGACGAATCAGCTCACCGGTTTCAGCCATCGCTTTCACCACTTGATCATGCAATACGATACTTTTGTTCAAAGCCTGGTGCATCAGCTGGCGAATGTCATGGCGATAAGCGTTGCTTAAAGCTAAAGAATAGGTTTGCATCGAAAATTTGGCGATGTTGTTCAAATAAAACAAATAAAATTTGTCGGAGTATAATTTGGAAGTATGGTCATGCAGCTCTGCCTGCAAGCTTTCGGAAACGGGTAAGCCTTCTGCTGCATAGAGCTGGTTAAGCTCTGACAGTTGATGATCGCAATTGCTTTTCGCCGCCTGAAGCAACTGTTCGATTTCCGGATTTTCCACATGCTGCAAAAATTGACTGAGCATGGTGCTGGTTAAATCATTACTGTGACGATCATTCCATAGCAGGCTTATTTCTGAAGAATTCAGTTTCACATTCGTCGTCATCACTCTTCCTCCGTCATCGTAATAGAAGTTCCATATCGATAGTGTGCGTGAACATTCCTTTTCTAAAACAGTAAAATACAGGAAGAAATGTTTTCTGTACAATCACACGGGAAGCGTATTCTGATTTTTTGACAAGACAGAGCCGCATCCGGGGTCTGGGTTCCCAAACCGGATGCGGCTCTTCCAACGTTCAGTCTGATAGGTTGAGCTTGCTCGGCAGCTGTTCGACTGCTACTGTGACATTATCGAGCTTCTTCTCTAAACGATGAAGCAAATAAAATGTGACCACAACAGGAAAGCCATATTCAGCGAGCAGTGGAATCCATAGATCGACGGGCGTCATAGCGGAAGCTCAATGTCCTCGACATTGCGTTCCACGAGGCGGGCGCCGCGGATGGCGACGACATCTCCTCCGCTTGAGAATAAGACATTTCCTTCGACAATCGCTGTCATGGCCTCAATAATGGCGTCAGAATCCACCGGTTCAAGCGGATTATCAAGCGAGATGGTCACCTGGCGTCCTGTTTCGTTTTCAAACAAAAGTTCAAGTTGCTTGCTCACTTGTTTCACTCCTTTTTTTGATTAGTCTTTGTCAGTGGGTCTTACATAAGGGAATAATGATTCGTTCGTGTTGCTTCGGCGAGCGGGTATGCCTGCAAAGAGACGAGGGCCTCGGCAAGCGCAATCAACTCTTGATCCGTAGCATCTCCTTTGACATTGGCCAGCGCTTTTCGGCGAATGATGTTCTCGCCATTCTCGTTCACCCCGACAATAAATGTTAACGTGAGACGGGATTCCTGCTCATTGTTCATATGATCACCTCCTTCGTTATATAAATAGAAGCAGTGAAGCATAATAGGTGGGACAAGTCAGCATGGGGAGGAAAAAAGAATCATCCTGCAAGAAAAAGGTTTCAATCCGAGGTAAAAGAGGGTAAACTAAACTGTCTAAAAAGCTGTCAGCTAGGATGGAGAGAAGGGAAGAAAAAGAATGATTGAAATGGAAGAAAAAGACAGAAATCGTCCTGGAAGTGTGCTGATTATTTCCGCCATCATTGTAGGATTATTTGTTCTATGGGGGGCACTTTCACCAGGTTCATTAGAGCGTGCAGCAGAAGTCGGACTAGGCTGGATGATTGAAACATTTGGCTGGTTTTATATGCTGTCCACTGCTTTTTTTGTGTTGTTTGTCCTTGTAATCGCCATTAGCCCATTCGGTAAATTGAGGCTTGGGAAGCAGCATGAGCGGCCGGAGTATACATGGTATTCGTGGATCGGGATGCTGTTTGCGGCCGGAATTGGCGTTGGATTTGTTTTTTGGGGGGTAGCTGAACCGGTATTGTATTACCATGATGCACCTGTAGGCTATACACCGGAAACCCCGGCTGCCGCTGTGGCTGGACTGAGATATGCGGTTTATCATTGGGCGCTTCATCCGTGGGCGATCTTTTCGATTGTCGGTTTAACGCTTGCCTATGTGCAATTTCGCAAGGATCAGCCTGCGTTGATCAGCTCCGCCTTTTATCCGTTAATCGGAGACCGGATTCACGGCTGGGGCGGCCGGGCAATTGACATTCTCGCCGTTATTGCAACATGTACCGGGGTTGCGACAACGTTCGGGTTAAGTGCTCTTCAGATTACCGGAGGGCTCTCTTATATTTCACCGATTCCGAACTCTGTTTTCACCCAGATTACGATCATCATTATTGTCACGTTTCTGTTTATGTTTTCTGCAGCAAAGGGTGTTGATAAAGGAATCAAGGTGTTAAGTAATATTAACCTTGCTGTTGCGGCTGTGTTGCTCGTCTTTGTCATCGCAGTCGGTCCAACACTGTTTATTGCAGAAAGCTTTGTGACGACACTCGGGGGCTATATTACGAATGTGGCGGCGATGAGTTTGACGATGACGCCGTTTACGGAAAGTGCGTGGCTTGGTACGAATACGATTTTCTTTTGGGCATGGCATATTGCCTGGGCGCCGTTTATGGGGCTGTTTATTGCCAGAATTTCGCGAGGGCGGACGATTCGTGAATTTATGGCGGGCGTGCTTCTCGTCCCTTCGTTGCTTGCATTAATTTGGTTTACGACCTTTGGAGGCACCGCGCTTAATCTGGAAATTGCCGGAGCAGCTCCCATTGGCGAGCTGGTGATGGGAAATGTTGAGCTCGCCCTGTTCGCCACGCTCGGGGAATTGCCTTTAAGCTCGATAACGAGTATTATCGCCGTTATTCTCATTTTAATCTTTTTTATTACGTCAGCCGACTCAGCTTCCTACGTCCTTGGAGCGATGACGTCACACGGCAGTCTTCATCCGAGCTTATTTGTTAAGATGTTGTGGGGCTTTTTGATTGCCGGTACGGCAAGCGTCCTGTTGGTTAGCGGAGGCGGGGGACTCAGTGCCCTGCAAACGGCCTCGATCATTGCCGCGTTGCCTTTTGCGGCGATCATGATCGGAATGATCATTTCCATTCTCGTCATGTTTAGCAGCGATTATCAGAAAGAAGGCAAACGAACGCGCAAAAAGCGGATCAGGCAGTTAAAGGAAGAAATACGCGATGAATTTTATGATGATATGAAGGAAGAAGTATACGAAGAAATGAAGGAAGAAGTTTATGAGGAACTGAAGGATGAAATGAAAGAAGAAATGAAGGAAGAAATGTATGAGGAACTGAAGGAAGACCTCTATGACGAATTAAATTCTGATAAGGATAAAAAATAAGCATTGTAGAAATGTGGAGCGTAGCAAGTAGCAAAGACAACAATTAACACAATCCCGCGCCGGTTACGCTCATTGCTTAGAGGCTGGTCAAAAGGTAAAAAAAACCTTTCGACCAGCCTCTTCTATTTTTTTGTCTTGCCTAACACCTTTGTGGTGCTTGTTTCATATTGTAGTAATGCCATTTACGAAAAACGAATCAAAGAAGGAAAGGGTGTTGGAAAGTGGCAGATCAATATCAGAAGCAGTTAATGGAGATCGTCGTCGATAAAGTATTAAAAAAGTATAATGTTACCTCTTCGGTGGAGTTAACGTCAGCCGAGCGTAATAAAGTGAAGGAAATCGTTGAAAAAATGCAAGCGGACGTCGAACACTTTTTGGCTAATCAAAACGTGCAAATCAGCGATAAAGATTTTCACGAAGCACCGTCGCAGGAGCAGCCACAGCCTGGTCAAAGCGGGGGTGCGAAGCCTGGCAGAACGTTTGTCCAAAGTCCAAACAACGTGCACAATGTCAAAACGTTTATTAATAAAAAGAGATAATGAAAAAAATGGATGATAAGCCTTCGGTCGAGTGACCAAGCACTTGCGAACAACTTGCATACAGTGAAGTAGAACGGAAGGGAGGAAAAAAACAATGAATCAAGATGTCTTTTATTCAGCAAGTGCAGGCAGTGAAGAAAGGCCGAAGTGGTCAGCCCTCGATCCTCAGGCCTGTCATCCATTAAGCAATAACACCGAGGGAGAGACACAGGAAGGAAATCAGGTCAATAAAACATTACAGCTGTCCGAGGAATATATTTTTATTAAGGATTCCTGTGATGTGACGGTCAATACAACCGATACGAAAGCGGCATTGTCGCTTCAGGCATCATTACAGGCGGCGATCGCCCTCGTGATCAGCATTTCGATTGCCGATAGTGAAAGAGCGGAGCAGATTACGCAGGAATTGCTGCAAAGTACGAAAATGAAACAAATCACCTATCAAAAAACTGTTGTCGAAAATTCACGAAATGTCGATGTCAGCACAACAGATACCCAAATTGCCGTTAACATTCAACTGTTGCTGCAAATATTGTTAGCTTTGCTTGTGAGGCTCGATATCCTTTAAGCTCAGGCATGTCTCAACGGGTGGCGTTCACCTGTTGAGACATTTTTTTGAACGTCAAACGTTAACTGACTGCTTCTTTCTCTTTTCTACTGAGCCATTTTTGCCGAATAAGCGTCGTAAAGAAAAACAAAGCAAAGGCGCCGATAATAATTAAACCGATAAAGGAAGGGAGGAAGAGATTGACGATAACGCTCAAGATCATACAAATATAAAGGCTTCCGAGCAACAGCCGCATAAACGTCTCTTTCACTAAAAGCGTTGATTTAGCACCGAGCGGAGCACCAAGAAATGTCCCGATAATCAACGAAATGCCGGCAATGTAATCCAACGTGCTCGATACACTATATGAAATAAAGCCAGCCGTGACAATAAAGACGACAGAAGCCAGGCTCGTACCGACGGCATGAGGCGCTTTTAATCCTAATAATGAGATTAATAACGGAACGATGAAAAAGCCGCCACTAACCCCTAAGGCGGAAGAAATAAAACCTGCGCCAAGGCCGATAAGTCCGGCGATCAACAAGGGAAAAGCAGGTTCCGGTCTGCTTGCTTGTTTGTTTTTTTGCTTTTTTAATAACGTAACGGCAAAAAAACCGAGCAGCATTATGTAAAACACAGAGATGGCTGTTTCCGCATAGCCTAGCGATTCCAATTTTGTGATAAGCGGGTGGGCGATCTGCGTCCCGATAATTCCCATTACATTAATAATCGCCACGTATTTCCACTGAATATTCCCCATCCGAAAGTGAGCAATCGCTCCTGAAATAGACGTTCCCAATGAAAGCATGAGGCTTGTTCCGATTACAAAGGTTGGCGAGAAGCCGAGTAAAAGCAAAAGCGGCGTTAAAATGATCCCGCCGCCGATGCCGAAAAAACCGGAAAAGATTCCGATCAGGCCGCCGAGTAGAATAAAAAGAATAATGTCCATAAAAACCTCCTTCCTTCTATTATAACGTGAACGAGAAGTAATTCCAGAGTAGTAACATCAATGTCCCGCTTTCCGTCATTCGGCATTGAGTATGATGGCAAAAGAAAACGACCCTTCTTAGTATACTGCAAGTGGCCTTTTATTTCATATATAAATAAGAAGGAATATCACCAGCGTGTTTTGAATGCAAGTGGAATGAAATGAAAGAATGTCAAAGAAGTTTGTGAAAAATTGTAATTATTGCCAATACTCTTTTGTTTTAAGGAGGCGTTTAGTATGATGAAAATGGTTGGAAACACACCAGCTTTTATTCATTAAGGAGGAATTCATAATGAGCAAAAAATTACTTTACACGATTCTAGCGGGTGCTCTATCTGTAAGTGTTTTAGCAGCTTGTGGAGATACGACGGAGGACCCGGCTGCCCCTACTGATGATTCAGGAGTTGAAGCGCCGGTAGATGAAGCAGAAGAACCTGCTAGCTAAGAAGCGATATATACTGATCTTGGGCGTAAAGTGTTATGTTGCAAGAATAAACGGGTAGAGCAAAAGAGAAGCAAGCAGCCGGGAATAAAGGGAAAATTCTGTCTTTAATCGCGCTGTCAGCTTTTTTTACAAAAAGTATTCCCTTTTTCAAGAGCGTTGTGTTATTATGCAAATGCGAGTATAAATATTATATTACAAGAAAGAAAACGGGGGTAACACGATGAATAAAAAATTATGGATGTTTGGATTATCAGCAGCATTATCGTTCGGTATCTTAGCAGGCTGTGGAACAGGTGGAGAAGAAGCGCCGTCGGGCGATGCGCCAACTGATTCAGAAGAGCCGCAAACGGAAGAGCCGGCAGAAGCAACGGAAGGGGAAGGCGGTACGCTTGTGATGGGAACGTCAGCCGATTATCCTCCTTATGAATCAATTGACACGCAGTCCGGTGAAATTGTCGGCTTTGATGTTGATATTGCGAAATATATTACAGAAGAGCTCGGTTATGAGCTTCAAGTTGAAGATATGGATTTCAACGGTTTGATTCCGGCGATGGAAGCAGGACGTGTTGATTTTGTACTTGCCGGGATGACGCCAACGGAAGAGCGGCTGGAAAACGTTGATTTTTCCGATATTTATTATGATGCGAAGAACTTAATCGTCACAACAGAAGATGCAGGTATCTCCGCAGTTGAAGATTTAGCTGGCTTAAAGGTCGGTGTTCAGCTTGGTTCAATCCAAGAGGGAGACGCAGAGGCGCTGGCTGAAGAGCACGGCTTTGAAGTAGTGAAGCTGAATCGAATTCCTGAGATTATGCAAGAGCTGCTTGCCGGTCGTATCGACGCGATTCTAATGGAGGATACTGTTGCGGCAGGTCACATGGAAGCGCAGGATCAGCTTGTGAGCTTCGAGGTTGAAAGTGAAGAAGAAATGGGTTCAGCGATTGCCTTTCCGAAAGGCAGCGAGCTTGTTGAACCGTTCAATGAGAAGTTGAATGAGCTGATTGAAAGTGGTAAAATGGATGAGCTTATCCTGCAATGGTTTGATGCTGAAGGCGAAGTAGAAGACGCTGACGCCGAAGCTGAACAAGAATAGAACGGTTGAATCCCGCGTGCAGTTGGTGTCCGCGGGATTCAATTCTTTCAAGAAAAGCCATGGGCGGCTTTTCTTAATAAGTATGAAATAGGAAGGACAAACTGACATGCTAGATTTTAATCAAATTGTGCCGCATATCCCTTTTCTGTTGCAAGGGGTCATTGTCACCTTACAATTTGTCTCGGTCGCTCTGATTTTTGGGCTTGTATTGGGAATTGTCCTCGCGATTTTCAAAATAGGGCGCTTTGGAATCCTGCGTTTTATCGCCGACGCTTACACCTCCGTGTTCAGAGGAACCCCGTTAATTTTACAGCTTTCCATTATTTATTTTGGCTTGCCGCAGTTTAATCTTGATATTTCGGCCTATCAGGCCGGGGTGTTAGCGTTTGGACTGAACTCAGCCGCTTATGTGTCGGAAATTATCCGCGCCGGAATTCAGGCGGTGGATAAAGGCCAGAAGGAAGCGGCCGCGGCTCTCGGCATTCCTTATCGTCCGATGATGCTGAGAATTATTTTGCCGCAGGCATTTCGCAATATTTTACCGGCCTTATTTAATGAATTTATTAATCTCACGAAAGAATCAGCGATTGTCTCGGTCATCGGCGTGATGGATTTGATGCGCAGAGCACAGATCGTCAATGCGCAAATTTTTAGTTATTTTGAGGCGCTTTTGTTCGTCGGCTTAATCTATTACCTGCTTGTGATGGTGCTGACGTTGATTGGCCGGATGATCGAAAGGAGGTTACAGCGCGGTGATTAAGGTGGATGATCTTCATAAATCATTTGGAAAGGTTGAGGTGCTGAGAGGCATTTCAACGACGATAAATAAAGGGGATGTTGTGGCGATTATCGGTCCGTCCGGTTCAGGGAAGTCAACCTTGCTGCGATGCATGAATTTATTGGAGAAGCCGACGCAGGGGAAGATTTGGCTTGCCGAGAAAGAGCTGACTGATCCGAAGACGAATGTGATGGCAGCCCGCCAGCAAATTGGCATGGTCTTTCAGCATTTTCATCTTTTTCCCCATATGACCGTTCTCGCTAACTTGACGTATGCGCCAATGACGGTGAAGCGTATGGCACGGGAGGAAGCGGTCGAGAAAGCGGAGGAATTGCTGCGTCGCGTCGGGCTGTATGAGAAGCGGGACGAATATCCGAACCGCCTGTCAGGCGGGCAAAAGCAGCGTGTCGCGATCGCGCGCGCTTTAGCAATGGAGCCGGAAGTGATGCTGTTCGATGAGCCGACATCGGCACTTGATCCAGAAATGGTCAAGGAAGTGCTGGCGGTGATGAAGGATTTGGCCGTGTCCGGGATGACGATGGCGATTGTCACCCATGAAATGGGCTTTGCCCGCGAAGTGGCTGATCGTGTCCTTTTCTTAGACCAGGGAATTCTGATGGAGGATGCCCCGCCAAGTGAATTTTTTACGGCACCGAAGACCGAGCGGGCGAAAGACTTCCTCGAAAAGGTGTTGTAGGGCAGCTAGGCTTGCAGACAGGCTCTGCAGGTCTTTTTTTTGCTGTAGTTGGAGAAGCTCCTTTTTCCCCGGACATGCGGCGAATGGGGACTTTTGAGACAGCCCTTTCCCGTGTTACACTATAGAAAAAAATGAGATGAGGCGAATTATGGCATTTAAGATAGGGTATCGCACACTGAAAACAGCTGTCGGCGCAGGGGGGGCGATTGCGATTGCGCAGGCCTTACAGCTGGAGTTTTATTCTGCGGCTGCGATTATTGCCATTCTCTGCACGTCGATCACACGTCGAAGCTCATTAAAGGCTTCCGGGTCGAGGATTGCGGCTTGTTTAATCGGTATGACCGTCAGTGTCCTTTTCTTTCAGCTGCTTGGCTACTATCCGTGGACGTTAACAGCCATTTTACTCGTGTTTATTCCTTTAAGCGTGATGGCGAAGGTGAAGGAAGGAATCGTCACGAGCTCCGTTATTATTCTTCATTTATATACGGTTCAAGCGTTGTCAGTCGAGATTATCGTCAATGAATTATTGCTGATTGTCATCGGCGTCGGCATGGCGTTGCTGATGAATGTGTATATGCCAAATATTGACCGCGAGCTGCGCCATTATCACCAGGAGATTGAAGACCATTTCAAAACGATTTTGCGCGAGCTGGCGACTTATTTGCGGCATGGGGAAAGTGACTGGGACGGTAAAGAGATTCCAGAGACGGTTCAATTGCTTCAGGAAGGGCAAAATGTCGCCTTCCGTAACATCCAGAACCACATTCTCCGCTATGACGATCAATATTATTATTACTTTAAAATGCGCGAGAAACAGTTCGAAATTCTTGAACGGGTTATGCCGTTTGTGTCTAAAATTACACACTCTGTCCCGCAGGGAGAAACACTTGCTGATTTTCTTTCGGAGCTGAGCGGCGCGGTCAGCCCCGCCAATCGCGTTCCTTATTTTCAGGAAAAGCTGAGGGCGATTAAGCAATCCTTTCAAGAGACCGATCTTCCGGCGACACGGGAGGAATTTGAAGTGCGCTCGGCCTTGCTCTATATCATGTATGAAATGGAACAATATTTGTATATTAAGGACCGTTTGTGGAACAAGGCGGATAAAAAGAAGCTCTAACTGAAATCCTAAGGAAAAAAAGATAGGATTGAAACAGATGAGAGTTCTCATGCTTGCCTTTATCAGTTGTTTAATCTCTTCGCCAATTTGGCCGATCGGCGACAATCCGCTGCTCGGAGATCCTTTTATTATTGTCAACACGAACACGAATCAGCTTGCTTTTATTCATGGGGGAGAGGTCAAAGAGGTAATGCCGGCGGCGACGGGAAAGCCGACTGACCAAACGCCGCTCGGCACCTTTACCGTCACGGTAAAAGCTCACACGCCGTATTATCGCAAAAAAAATATTCCCGGCGGCCATCCGAACAACCCGCTCGGCGCCAGATGGATCGGCTTTGATGCGCTCAATACGAACGGCAGGGTGTATGGCATTCACGGGACAAACCGGCCGGAATTGATTGGCAGACCCGTGTCGGCCGGCTGCATCCGCCTGAGAAATGAAGCGGTGATTCAGCTGTTTGATGCGGTCCCGCTTGGCACAAAGGTCCACATTACGAATGGAAATCAATCATTTGAGGACATTGCCAAAGAGTTTGGCGCGATGTGAAAAAGGGAAGAGCAGAAGGTAAAGTGGCGCCCTTCTGCTCTTCCCCGGAGCAAGTAATGCTTCTATCGCTGCTTTTTCTTTTTAGAAAAAGGAGATGCCCATCAGGACGGAACCAAGCACCATTGTGGCTATCATAATGTAAATAATCGTCTTGCGAAATTTGCGTGGCATTGTGCACCCTCCTCTAAATCATACGTTCTTTTATTTTACTGTGTTCTGCTTTTGAGGACAAGGGGGAGAGAAAAATAAGCGACGAAGAAGGATTTTTTGGTAAAATAGACGAAGTAAGGGAGAAGACAAAAGCGTCTGGGGGGAGCAGCATGAATGAAAAGTCACCAAAAAAAATTGACCATATTGGTATTGCCGTTTCTTCAATTGAGGAAGTGCTTCCATTTTATGTAGGGAGTCTTAAGCTGCGGTTGTTGGGAATAGAAGAAGTACCCGCTCAAGGCGTGAAGGTGGCCTTTTTAGGCGTGGGGGAATCGAAAATTGAACTGCTTGAACCTCTTTCCAAAGAAAGTCCGATTGCCAGGTTTATTGAAAAGCGCGGGGAAGGGCTGCATCATGTCGCCCTTGGTGTCACGGATATAAGAAAACGAATTAAAGACATTCAGGAAAACGGCGTGGAAATGATTAATCAAGAGCCGGTTTCCGGCGCGGGCGGAGCGAAGGTTGCTTTTCTGCACCCGCGCTCTGCACGCGGTGTGCTGTTTGAATTCTGCGAAAAAGAAGAAGGAGCAGCCCGAGGTCACTGAAAAACTTCCTTTTTTCGTAGAAAAAGCGAAAATCGTCCTTTTTTCAGCAGCTTCGGGACTACTTCGAAGCAACGTATCACTTATTTACATACTGGAGGAAAATCATGATAAATGAACAACGATTAGTCGATGAATTTCTGGAGCTTGTCCAAATTGATTCAGAAACGAAGCACGAGCAAAAGATTGCACCAATCTTAAAGGAGAAGTTCGAGAAGCTCGGAGTAAACGTAATTGAAGATGATGCAGCGAAGAAAACCGGTCACGGCGCAGGCAATTTAATTTGCACCTTGCCGGGGACAAAGGGGGTTGATGCGATTTATTTCACCTCGCATATGGATACGGTCGTACCGGGAAACGGGGTTAAGCCATCAATCAAAGACGGCTATGTTGTCACGGATGGCACGACGATTTTAGGAGCGGATGACAAAGCGGGGATCGCCGCGATGTTCGAAGCGATACGCGTCTTAAAAGAGCAGCGGATCGAACATGGCACGATTCAATTTATTATTACGGTCGGAGAAGAATCAGGGCTTGTCGGAGCAAAAGAAATTGATCCGGACTTGATCGAGGCTTCCTACGGCTTTGCTTTGGACAGTGATGGTCCGGTAGGGAATATTATCGTCGCCGCTCCAACGCAGGCCAAAGTCAAGGCGATTATCCACGGCAAAACGGCTCACGCCGGAGTCGCGCCGGAAAAAGGCGTCTCTGCGATAACCGTCGCCGCAAAGGCGATCTCGAAGATGCCGCTCGGACGAATTGACGAGGAAACAACGGCAAATATCGGCCGCTTTGAAGGCGGCACGCAAACGAATATCGTCTGCGATCATGTCGAAATTTTGGCCGAAGCGCGCTCCCTCATTCAGGAAAAGATGGAAGCGCAAGTGGCAAAGATGAAAGAAGCCTTCGAATCAACTGCCGCCGAGATGGGCGCGCGGGCCGAGGTGGAAATCGACATTATGTATCCGGGCTTCAAGCTTGGCGATGGCGACGAGGTCGTGGAAGTCGCGAAAAGAGCGATGGCAACGATCGACCGTCAGCCGGAGTTGCTGCAGAGTGGCGGCGGAAGCGACGCCAATATTATCGCCGGCCACGGCATTCCGACCGTCAACCTTGCCGTCGGCTATGAAGAGATTCACACGAAAAACGAAAAAATGCCGATTGCCGAACTGACAAAGCTTTCCGAAGCGGTTGTGGCGATCATTCAGGAAGTAGCGAAGGGGAAGAAGTAAAGCGGGTAGACAACGAGACTGGGTTAAAGGTGAAAACAACCTTTCATCCCGGCCTCGTTTTTTTTAAAAGGTGAAAGGAGAAAAGGAGCGGGGCTGGTGTAAGCAGGCCTCGGCTTCACAGGCTGCTTCTAAGAAAATCCGCCTGTGGCATTTTTCCTAGTGATAATACGGCTGGATATTCGCAAGGTTAGGCTGACCATATTCCATGCTTTCAAGAATATACTCTTCTGAGTCACCGGTAATCGCGGCAATTTCTGCTATTGTTGGTGATTTTTTGTGTTTTTTACGGGCTAAACGTTGGATAAACTGAATCTGCTTGAACGATGAGGAGTAGAGAGACTCCTGTTTTTGTTTGCTCATGTGCATAAATAGCAGCCTCCAATCTACAGGCAGGAAATACCTCCCCTGTATAGTTACCATAACGAAAACATGTCCATCTTTCAACCAACCTTATTCCTAAATCGAACATTCTTTCGTATAATAGAGGGGGACATATAAGAAGAATTTTGCCAAATGGAAGCAAGATGAGGTGTTGCTGCTTTCTTAGAGGGGCGAGGGAGACGATCTCCATGAAAGCTTTGAACAATGCAACGCCGTGCTACGAATCGAGTTATGGTATCAAAAAAGTCATAAAATAATGGGAAAGGAGGAAAAACAGATGAAGCCGGTTCGATTAATCTTTCACTTGGATATGAACAGCTTTTTTGCATCAGTGGAGATCGCCCATGATAAGACGCTGAAAGGAAAACCTGTCGCGATAGCTGGGAACCCGAAGGAACGGAAAGGAATCATCGTGACAAGCAGCTACGAAGCTCGGGCGAAAGGGGTCAAAACAACGATGCCGATCTGGCAGGCGAAAAAGCTCTGTCCATCCTTAATCATTCTCCCGGCCAACCGTGAGCGGATCCGGCTTGCTTCACAAAGAATGTTCGCGATTTTAGCGAGCTATACGCCACTTGTTCAACAGGTTTCGGTCGATGAAGGGTATTTGGATCTTACCCATTATTTAGGGCAGATTCACCCCGTGAAGCTCGCCGGGCAAATTCAGGCAAGAATTGCAGAAGAGCTTGATTTGCCATGCAGCATCGGAATCGCTCCAAACAAATTTCTGGCGAAAATGGCGAGTGATATGAAAAAGCCGAACGGCATTACCGTCCTGAGAAAACGAGACATTCCAAAGAAGCTCTGGCCGCTTTCTATTAGTGAGATGCACGGTATTGGCAAACGGACAATTGAGAAATGGCGGCGCCTGGGAATTTTAACAATCGGTGATTTGGCCAAGGCTGATCCATTGCTGGTAAAGCAGAAATTTGGCGAGCGCGGTCTCGTTTTGCTTGACCGGTCGAACGGACACGACGACAGACCGGTCGATCCCAATGCCTATGAGGAATTTAAATCGGTCGGACATTCAACTACGTTACGCGCTGATACACGAAACGAGCAAATCATTTTTCAAACACTTGCTGAGCTGGCGGCCAAGGTTCAAAAACGATTGAAGCAAAAAGGAGTGATGGCGCGGGGCGTTCAGCTGACGATCCGTTATCACGACTGGAAAATGGTGACCCGCAGCCAGAAAGTGCTCAATCCGATAAGAGAGCAAGCTGACATTCTTCAGCAGGCATCATCTTTGTTTAAAAAAGCATGGACGCAGGAGCCGGTCCGTTTGCTCGGAATAAGCACCTATGATTTAATCGAGCAGCAATACGCGTATAAGCAGCTGGATCTCTTTTCTTATGAAAAAGACCAGAAAGAGGAGCAGCTGCTCGAAACGATCAACGACATCAAAGCCAAGTTTGGCGATCATGCTGTGCAAAAAGGCTGGCATCAAAATAGAGGCACGCAAAAGTAAACAATCACCTGAAAAATACCGATAAGAAAGTAAGGACTTTTTTTACAAGCCAGGAGTGTGAACCGTATGCAAATTCAACAACACACCCAAGCCATCAGCCAGACACCGGACCGGCCGGTTCAGCTTAGAGAAGGCGATGTGTATCGGGCAACAATCAAGGAACGGAAAGGAAAGGACGAGGCTGTGCTCTCGATCAGAGGACGAGAGGTTGTCGCAAGATTTGAAGGAGGTGTTCCTGCCGGAGAACGGACGACGATTCAAGTAGTCGATCCTGCCAGTGAGGTCATTCAGGTGAAAGCGCTTGGTAACAGTGACAGGAAGCTTCCCGCAACTGAACAGGGAAGTTCAGCTCGCCAGCAAGAGTTGACTCAAACTTTGCGACAGCTCGGCGTCAGCCAGCCTACTTCCGAGCTGAGACAGGCTGCCGCGATGCTGATGGACAAGGGCGTCCCGCTTTCAAAGGAAGCCGTTGCCGATTTGCAGCGTTTTCTCCAGGAAGGAAAGCAGGAGCAGCGGCTGCAAACGGTCCAGGCGCTGGCCAATAAGCGGCTGGACGTGACGTCCTCTCATTTGAACGCGGTTCATGAAGCCCTTCACGGCCGCCCGCTCAATCATGTGCTGACCGACTTAGCAAGAGAGCTGGACCCGGACTTCAAGGCCCAGCCGGTTCAAAGGGAGCAGCTTGATCGCCAGCAGCCAACGGTTCGCGAGGTCAGACAAGAAGTGCAGCGGATGACGACGGTTGACCGGGCAGCGGCCCATATCGAACGCCAATTGATGCCCTCTGTAACAGGCGGGCAGGCAAGGGTTCTTTCAGATGCAATCGAAAATGCCCGTACCGACGCCGCCCGCGGCCAGGAAAGAGAAGGAATCGCGCGGCTGGTGCGAGCGCTGGAGCAGGTCGATCGTCCATCAGCACCGTCGCCATCCGAGCGCCCGGTGCAGGCAGAACGCCCACAGCCTTCCGCGCCAACTCCGGCGCGACCAGCGGAAGTAGAGCAGGTGCGCCAGGCGGTGGAGCGGGCGCCGAGTGTCGAGCGGGCTGCTGAACGATTGCAGGAGTTCGCCCAGAAAACGCCGTTGGATCGGGAAGGACAGCGAACTGTGGAGCGAGCAGTTGCCGAAGCGAAGCATCTCGACCGGATTGCGGCGGACCGGATTTTGCAAACATTACAACAGTCCGGTCAAGCGAATTCACAGCAAAATCAAATTAAGCTGATTCAGGAGATGCGCACAGCTCTTGCCAGAGAAGGTGTCACGGAATCATTCCGGGATCAGGCGCAGGCGTTGCTGAAGCAAGCTGGAATGCGCCCGGAAACGGCCGAACAGCTGCAACGCGCCGTGCTGCAATCAGAGCAGCTTCAAACAGTGGCAAAAGAGCGTCTTCTTGCTTCTTTGGCTAGAATCGAGCAAGCCCTGCCGGCGCTTAGCGGCACTCAGCCACAGCAACAGCCAATGGCGCTTCAGGAAGCTATTCGGCAGGCGGAAACGACGTTGCAACGGGAGCCTTCGTTAGCGCGGACGATTCAGCAAGTGCAAGTGCTGCTCAGTGAGCAGGCGCTGCCGGCGGAGCTGAACCGTCAAGTAAACAATAGCTTGGAGACGGCGCGCGCCTTTGAAGAGCAGGGACGGGAATTGAAGGCGAGACAGGAGCTTGCGTCGCTGATCGAGCAGGTGAAGGCGAGCAGCCCACGGTCGGAGGCTGCGCAGCAGAGAGCTGAAAGCAACACCTATGTGCAAAATGAACAGTTTCAAACGAGCGTCGAAATGGCGAGCAAATCCATTGCCGTGACGACGATTACCGAGAAGCTGGCGCAAATGACAGCGGAATTCAAAACACTCCAGCGCGATGTTAGCCGACAGCTTGACGTCGTTTCGCGGCAAATCGAGCAATTCCGCAGTCAGGCCCAGCAGCAGGCGAAGCCATTGCTGGAAACGACGATCAAAAAGCTCGATCATGCGATTTTGCGCAGTGAGATGATGCAGTTTGCTGATATGAAGACAGAGCGCCAGCTTATGCAGGCCAGCAGCCAGCTTCATGAGGCGAAAAAACTGCTTGCCAAAGGGCAGCACCAGGAAGCGAACCGGATCGTGAAAGAAGTGACGCAGCTTGTCGAACGGCTCAATTTCAAACCATCTGACACAAAGGTGAAGCATTATACAGCCGCCAGCGAGCAGGCATTACGTGACGCACAGCTTCCTGGAAAAAACATGCCGCAACAGCTTGGGGAAATCGCCCGCGGACCGATGCAGGAAGGCTCGCCGCGCGCGATGTTCGAGATGATTCGCAGCCTTGGCTTGAACCGTGACAGCGAGCTTGCCCAGCAGCTTGTCGCCGGCCGCGACCAACAGCTGCCGGATGAACAGCAGCGCAATTTAAAGACAACGTTGCTTCAGCTGGCGCGCGGGGAAGAAGAGGGTGCGCGCGTTCAGCAGCTCGCCAATCAGGCGTTGAACAATTTGACCGGCCAGCAGCTGTTAAGCCGCTCCGACCAGCAAGGCAATTTGCAGAGTATGTTTTTTCAGCTTCCGCTTTTGCTGGAGGAAAAGGTGCAGAACTTACAAGTGTTTGTCAACTCGCGCAATGAGGGCGAGCAGGTTGATTGGGAGAACTGCAGCCTTTACTTTCTGATGGAAACGCCGAAAATGGGTGAAATCGGCATTGTCGTGTCCGCTACAGAGCGCCAATTATCGGTCACATTAAAAAACGATCAATCCGACTTTCAGAGAAAGATGGAGCCGCTTGTCGCCGCGGCAGTCGAAAAGCTGTCAGAGATTGGCTATTCGATCAATGGAATAAAATATGCGCAGCTGTCAACGGCGGAACGGACGGAGAAAGAGAATACGGAAACACGCCAGCAGCCGGTATTTACCGAGAAAGGATTTGATTTTAAAATATGATCGTTTCAAGGCATTTTAACCAAAAACAACGCAGACAGCTCAATGGCCCAACTGCCGCGGTGATTCGGTATGATGAAGAAACCGACGCGCCGAAGGTCGTCGCTCACGGCAAAGGCCAGGTCGCCAATCACATTATCGAGCTGGCCAAACAAAATAACATTCACATGCAGGAAGATCCAGGGCTTGTCGAAAACCTGCTTGATATGGACTTGGGTGACAATATCCCACCCCAGCTCTATTCGGTGATGGCAGAGATTTTGCTGTTGATTGAGGAGATGGAGAAGAGTTATTAACTGATACGGTGTAACAAAACTGGCGGGCATAAACTTTTTTAAGGCAATCTATTAAACAATTGGTGCGAGATTCCGATAATAAAAGTAGAAGCAAACAGATGGAGGTGAAGCCTTAACGATGTTCCTTACAAATGAAGCACTTCATCAAAAAACACCGCAAGAAATTACAGCTCTTCTTTATGAAGCATTGCTGCTTAATCTAGAAGATGCAGTTACATATATCGAGGAGAAAAACTATATCGACGCCAATGAAAAACTGCAAAAAGCAAGCGACATCGTCCATCGCCTTGGAGCTGGGATAAACTATGAAGCCGGCATTATCGCCGATCAGCTTGAGCAGCTTTATAATTACATAGCAGATAAGCTTGTGGAAGCCAATTTTAAAAAAGATAAAGCACTTATTAACGATATCATCGCCGTACTTAAGCCAATTATGGAATCGTGGAATCAAGCGATGAAATCGAATCGCGATGTCCAGTCAAAAGATGTAAAACAAAAAGTGAATGTTTATGAAAATTATTCAATGTATGACAATTAAGAAGGAAAGGGCGTTATTTTCATGAAAATTAATAATAATATTCAAGCATTAAATGCATACCGGAACTTAAATAAAAACCAGTTCCAAACATCGAAAAATTTGGAGAAGCTTTCTTCAGGGATGCGAATCAACCGCGCCGCTGATGACGCGGCCGGACTGGCGATTTCTGAAAAAATGCGTTCGCAAATTCGTGGCTTGAAAATGGCTGAACGAAACTCAATGGACGGTATTTCGTTAATGCAAACCGCAGAAGGTGCGCTTCAGGAAGTCCATGCTATCCTGCAACGGATGCGTGAGCTCGCTGTCCAAGGTGCCAATGATACAAATACCGAATATGATCGCCAGCAAATTCAAAAAGAAGTCGAGCAGCTCAAGCTTGAAGTCGACAGCATCTCTGAAAAAACAGAATTTAACACTCGTAAATTGCTGAACGGCTCCAGTGCCGTGTTGGCTTCGATCAGTGATGATGCGGATAATTTGGCTAATGTCATTGGCTCTCCTAAAGTGATTGACCCTCGATTGGATACGGGAGTTTACCACGTTAAAGTGGAAGACACTGAAGAAATTGTAAAGCTGAACCAAGTAGGAGCTGGAATTGCTAATAGTGATGATATTGCGTTGTCTGATGATACAAGTAAGTTTTATCCGCAAGCGTTTGGTGAATACACGATTAATGTTAGAAGTTTTCTAGCAAATGACCCTGGTGATGGAAACACACAATACAGCGCGACGATCCAAGTTATTGGTCCGGATGGCTTACCAATAGAAGAGCGATCTGTCCCGGTTAAGGATGATGGTGAAGTTTTCTCAATCGGTGGATTAGACATTAATACGGAAAATATCCGCGAAGCAGGGACAATCAAAGTAGCGATTGAACAACAGGCCACATTCTCTGTTTACCGCGGTGACGCGCCATTAGACGAAAATAAAATTGCCGCAGAGAAAACATTAACGACGAGAAACGGCATTATTACCCACGGAGGTATTGAGTTTTCGTTTAATAACAGTATGAGTGAAGTTCCTGTAACGATCGTAACGCCGGGAACGGCAATTTCAGAAGCAGATGAGGATAATGAAGGTGTAGGCGATATTGCTGTTACAGGAGGGGCAACCTTTACTGGTACATCAGGAACTTGGACTGTTGAATATGATGGGGTTAATAATGTATATATGCTGGACAAAGATGATGGTAATGGAGCCGAGCCGCTTGAATTAAATGATAACAACATAGCAATTGTAGATGGTCTGGAGCTAGATTTCTCAGATATCGAGGATCCAGAAGATGAAGATAGCTGGACGATTGACGTAACAGCAGCAGTCACAGAGGAAGTTGACAGCGTGACCCAATTCTCCATTACCAACAACGCCCTCGCTTTCCAAATCGGGCCGAACACAAATCAAAATGTCATGATTGATGTTCCACGTCTTGACGTGGTGACGCTTGGAATTGAGGAGGTTGACGTGACATCGCAGCAAGGGGCGAATGAAGCGATCTTTATCCTTGATAATGCGATTAATGTTCTTTCCGATATCCGTGCCAAGCTCGGTGCGACGCAAAACCGGATGGAGCATACGATCAATAACTTACAGGTGACGCATGAGAACTTAACGGCTTCTGAGTCACGGATTCGCGATGCGGATATGGCGCTTGAGATGACGGAGTTTACGCGTAACAATATTTTGAACCAGTCGGCGACGGCGATGCTCGCTCAGGCGAACCAGTTGCCTCAAGGCGTTCTTCAGCTGCTGCAATAAGCTAAACAGCGGTTTTGAAAAAGGAATTTTATATGAAAGGAGCTGTTCCACTTCGATTTTGGGACAGCTCCTTTTTCAAAGGGAAGAGCGACGACCCGGCTCCTGCAAGTTTTTTAAAAGAACCAAGTTCCATAAGAAAAAGGGCGTTTGGTATGGTACACTGAAAAGACGAGATTATCGAGTAAAGAGGTGCGCGTAATATGGACGTACAACGAGTTGGCAAAACCGGCATACAACGGACAGGAACAAAAAATACCGGACCCGAAGCAAAGGTGTCCTTCAGTGAAGTGATCGGAAAGCAGCGCGATGAGAAAGCGTATGAACGCCTCTCGAAGCTGATGGAAAAAATCGATGATCAAGGAAGGGTGCTGGCAGAATCAAGAACGGTCGGCGAGCTGCGCAAATATAAACAGCTGGTGAAAGATTTTATGGAAGACGCTGTTTCGTTAGGGCTGAGTCTTGAAGAGCGGCGGGGCTTTAACAGACGGGGACGGACGAAGATTTATAAAATTGTGCAGGAAGTTGACCGGAAGCTTCTCGATTTGACAGATGCTGTGCTTGAAAAGCAGAAAAAAGGGCTTGATATTTTGAATATGGTCGGCGAAATCAAAGGCTTGCTTGTTAATATTTATGCCTAGCAGATCATTGCTTGTTGACCAAGCACAATAAAAGCTGTACCCGATTATTAGGGTGCAGCTTTTTATCGTATCGAGCTGATCATTTCTTTTCATTTTTTCGTTATTCCATCAAACAAAAGGTTCTTCAAATGTAGCTTTTGATAATCAATCGTTCACCTTTTTCAAGAGGTGCATTTTTCATGAATAAATAGGATGAAAGAAGAAAAACAATCGATAATCCAGACAAGATGGTTACAAACTGTAGGTGATTCATGAAAATGACTTCTGATAACCAGCTTATATCACCAAAAACAACGAGGACCATACTCATAATTAAAAGTAACGTTCCTAGGGCAAGTGATAATATAGTGCCATAATTAAACCAAATTGTTTTTGCGATCATTCCTACACTAAATAAAAAGAAAATCCAAGAAAAATCGACCCATAGATATACAAGCCAATTGGGGCTATTTACTAGCTCTGCCAAATGAAAAAGGTTTGCAGCACTACTGATACGCTCTATAATATTTGCGCTTATATAATAGAACAAATTAAGCAGTGCTACACTAGTTACACTATAGATGAAGACGGAAAAATATAGAGCCAAAACGAACTGCTTTCTAGTTCCGCCTAAAGAAAGAATAAAATGATACCCTTTAAAATGAACAAAAGGATATAATAGAGAGACAATAAAAAATGGACCGAATAAGACAAATGACTCAGATACTGCTGCATCTATAAACCCTAAAAAGGTAAAGAAAACAAAGAGCACAAAAGTAATGGCAGCATTTATATAAAATGTCATGCTCATTTCTCTCATCATTAATCGGAATGGTCCGGTAAAAGTATTCATATTTTCTCCACCTCTGTTTTTGTTGTATAATTCACAAGATAATCCTGTAATGGTGCCTTTTCTGCCGTAACACCAGCTTCTTTAGCTCTTGATTTCCACTCATCCGTAAACACGTCATCAATCATTACATTGATTTGTTTTCCAAGTTTTCTTTTTTCTAAAATAGTATGGCCTTCGATTAAAGGTTCTATCGCCTTTGCTAATCCGGATAAATGAACACCATACATTTTTAATTCTTCAGTATCTTCATAACGCACAATTGTCTGTTGATTGATGATCGCAATTTTTTCACATAATGCTTCAATTTCATCAATATGGTGTGAAGATAAAATAATTAAACGAGGATGTTCCTCATACGTATTTAGGAGCGCATCTTTAAACTGCTTTCTCATATAAGCATCAAGCCCATTCGTTGGCTCATCCATAATCGTTATCGGAGATTTGCTAGAAAGACCAATGACAATTTGTACCATTGTTTGCATTCCTTTAGAGAACGTCTTGATTTTCTTTTTTCTCGGGAGTTCAAATAAAGCAACTAGATGTTCTGCTAACTCTTCATCCCAGTTTTTGTTAAATAATACTCCGTATCGTAACGCACCCTCAACATTCCAAAGATCGGAGAAAGGGTGGTTTTCTTGCATATACGTTACACTGTTCATCGTTTCATGATTGTTATACGGTCTAATTCCGTTCACATTGATAGAACCAGCCTCTATATTTTCCATGCCGGATAAAAGCTTCATAAGCGTCGTCTTTCCAGATCCATTTCTCCCCCAAAGCCCTATGATGATTGGCTTCGTTTCTGAAAAATTTACATTCTTTAGGGCTGGGATATTTCCATATGAAAACGAGACATTTTCGAGCTTAATCATCTTGATAATCCTCCTCGATCACTTGAAGTAATTCTACTTTTTTGATTTCAATCCGTTTCGCTTCTTCCAACATCGGTTTTAAATACTCGCTGTAGAAATCTTCTTTACGCTTTTCAAGCAACTTTTGTTTGGCACCTTTTGAAACAAACATGCCCACACCACGTTGCTTATATACATATCCAGCTTCCACTAATGCAGCAAGTCCTTTTTGAACCGTCGCACGGTTAACTTGATAAAACTTTGAAATTTCAGTGGTAGAAGGGATTTGATCACCTTCTAACAACTCACCTTCCACAATTTCATTCGCAATCATCTCTGAAATTTGCTGGAAAATAGGTTTGGAATCATCAAAAACAGCCTTCACGAATTTCTCCTTTCTCCAGGTGCTGATTAGTTGATTAGTTGTGTGATCAACCTTACAATGATTTTTTCTCTTTGTCAAATGATCATCAATGTGTAGTTTAGAAACAAAGTTGGAGCAACTTATCATACACAGTTTGCCTCGATTCTTAATCCCCGTCTGATTTTCTTAGTCCTTTCAAAAGTAAGGTTAGGAAGCTGCCGCGTTAGGGGAAAGGATGGACAAAAAAACGTGTAATGAAATCTAACATGAATGAAGAATTTGCGATACTTTTTAGATAAGCTTGTAACTATCAAAGAAAGAGAGACATCTTATAAGCTTTAAACTGGTATACCACATACTGAATACTGTATATCTCTTTGGAAGGGGGAGCTTCTTTGAGAAAGATAAATAAATTTGTTTCCTATACGGACCAGGTATACAAGGAGCTGAAAAGCAACATCCTGCTCGGAAAAATTTCCACAGGAACGTTTCTTCAGGAACGTACGATTGCTGAAAAGCTGGGAGTCAGCCGGACGCCTGTTCGGGAAGCGTTGAAAAGACTGGAAGTGGAAGGATGGGTGGAAACCATTCCGTGGAAAGGAGTCATTGTTAAAGAAATTGAGGAGCAGGACGTGATCGAAGTTTTTCAATGCCGGCTCGCGAATGAGATTTTCATGATTAAGCTGATTACTCCTAATTTAACCGATGAACAGATAAAAGATTTACAGGACATATTTTTGAAAATGAAAGTAGCGCAGCAGGAAGGCAAGGGGGACGAGCTGATCGATGAAGACCGCGAGTTCCATATGTATTTAGCCAAATTGACAAACAATTCAAGGCTGATTCAGTTCCTTGATAATTTAAGCGATCAGATTCTGCGATTGGGCGTAAAGGCGATTACAAAGGAATTCCGCTCTGACGAAGCCTTAAGCGAACATGAAAAGCTGCTGGAAGCATTGGAGAGGCGCTCTGTAGAGGCAGCGGTTCAGGCGATGGAAGAGCATATTAATCAAACACATGAAGTGTTAATGAGAATGGTAAAAGATCATAAAAAAGAAAAGTAGAGGGCTAACGTAGATGCAGCAAACTATGAGAGATGTGTATCGTTTTCAGATTGATGGAGAAGAGAAGAAGCTAGCGGTGGAATCGGTCTACTGTATCGGTTATTCAGGGTCTGATGTCGGGAAGGTGCAGGAGCATATTGATGAGCTGGCGGAATTGGGAATTCCGAAACCGCCTGAAGTGCCGATGCTATATCCGGTCAGAGTGTCGAGCCTCAATCAAAATGGGACAATGGAAATACTTGGTGACGAAACATCAGGCGAGGCTGAAATTGTTTTAATTTTCGGAGAGCAAGAAGACGAGATTTATGTTTCTGTTGGGAGCGACCATACCGACAGGGAACTTGAGACCGTCGATATTAACAAATCAAAACAAATTTGCGATAAACCAATAGCGACAGAGGCGTGGCCGCTATCAGCGGTCATTGATCACTGGAATGAGCTTAAGTTAATCTCGAAGGTGCGTATAAACGGGGAATGGGTTCCTTATCAGGAACAATTCGTGAGCGCGATTTTACCGTTAAATCAAATTCTCGCTTATTTAAAACAGAAAAAACTCGGGTTGACACGTTCCGTTGTTTTTGCCGGCACAGTTCCATTGCTGGACGGGTTTAAATATGGGGATGGGTATGAAGTTTCATTAGTCGATAATGACAAATCGATAACCTGTACCTATGCTGTTAAAAATGTTGAGGTGAAAAGATGAAAATAGCGATTTATCAAATGGATGTGATCGCCGGTGAGCCTGAACAAAACCGTGCTAAAGTGCAGAAGTGGATTGAAGCCACGTGTCGAACCGACAAGCCGGATGTAGTCGTTTTACCGGAAATGTGGACGACCAATTATACGTTGCCGACATTGAAGGAAATAGCGGACCGGGATGGAGAGCCGACGACCAGCTTTCTGCAACAGCTGGCCAAACGGCATCAGGTAGCGATTATTGGCGGTTCGTTTGCGAACATAAAAGAGGGAGAAGTGTATAACAGCGCGGTTGCGATCAGCCGTGTCGGGGACGTGCTTTATCGTTACGACAAAGTCCATTTAGTGCCGATGCTGGATGAACATCTCTATTTGAAAGCCGGGACGAAGAATCATGTTTTTGAAATAGAGGGTGTCAAGGCTGGTCTGATTATCTGCTATGATTTAAGATTTCCCGAGCTGTCCAGACAGCTCGCCGTGGATGGAGCGGAAATCATTTTTATTGTCGCTGAATGGCCCGAAGCACGAAAAGCCCATTGGAAGCACCTGCAAATTGCCAGAGCGATTGAAAATCAGGTGTATATCGTTTCAAGCAATTGTGTTGGCCACTATAACGGAGTTTCCTATTGCGGCACTTCGATGATGATTGATCCATTAGGAGAAGTGCTTGACTGCGGAAGTGAGGAGAATGAAGAAACGCTTACTAAAGGGATAGATGTAACGGTGGTTCCTGACATTAGAGAAAAGGTGCCAGTGTTTAAAAGTCGAGTTCCTTCAGTATATAAAATTCATTAATGAAAAGGGGTTATCAAAATGAATAAGAGATTCATGACGTTAATTGGTTTGGTGCTTACACTAGCTATGCTTCTGGCGGCGTGTGGCGGAGGATCCGGTTCTGAACCGACTGAGGGAGCTGATCCAGGCGAAGACGCGGCTGAAACTGGAGACAGCGAAGCAGCGGGTGAAGCAGACGTGATTCTAAGGCTGGCGCACTCCGGATCGGAAACACATCAATATCATATTGCCGCTGTGAATTTTAAAGAGGAAATTGAAGAAAAGTCAAATGGCGCCATTGCGGTGGAGATTTTTAGCGGATCAGTTTTAGGGAGTGAAGGAGAAGCCGTTGAGCAAATTTTAGACGGTACCTTGGATATGACGACTGTTTCGGCTGACAGTTCTTTTGCGAATACTGTCCCTGAGATGAATGTGTTCGGTATCCCATACTTATTCGAGAATCTGGATCATGTTTACAGAACATTGGATGGAGAAGTTGGAACAGAACTGTTGGAGCTGTCAGATCAAAAAGGAATGAAGGCGCTCGGCTATTGGGAAGTGGGCGAACGTCATGTGACAAACGACAGCAAGGAAATCAAAACGCCTGAAGATATGAATGGCTTGAATATTCGCGTGCAGCCGGCCCCGGTGTGGGAAGCTCATATGAGAGCATTAGGCGCAAGTCCGACTCCTGTCGCGTTTAACGAGTTGTATTCTGCGCTTGATCAAGGCGTCGTTGATGGACAGGAAAATCCATTAAACACGATCTATTCCATGAAGTTTGATGAAGTCCAAAAGTATGTATCCCTTACGGCTCATACATATTCTCCGGCGATCGTCGTCATGAGTGAGCGCGCGTGGGAAGGGTTAACGCCTGAACAGCAGCAGCTTATTGAAGAGGCTGTGGAAGCGGCGAAGCTTTACCAAAGAGAAGAATTAGCCGCAATGAACGATGAAATTTTGGCGCACTTTGAAGAAAACGGAGTAACGGTGACAACGGATATTGACTTTGACGCATTCAGAGAAGCTACAAAAGAAGTTAGGGATGTGTTAAGCTCGCAAGTTCCAGCTGAACTGATCGAGAAAATCGAAAATAACTAAGGGGAACAGAAATAGTGAAAAAGGCGGAGCGCGGTCAGAACTGCGCACACTGCTTCGGAGATGTCTTAAAAGGGCTGTTTCACCCTTTTGAGACATCTCCTCCTATATTTCCATGAAGGCTGGAGAGGGGTGAAACGATTGTTTAAAAGAATTGGTCATTATTTAGGGTATACGCTGGAGTTTATTATTTTCATTTGTATGGTCGTTACCGTTGTAACGACGTTCTTACAAGTGTTTTACCGCTATGCATTACAAAACCCTCTGCCGTGGTCACAAGAAATTTTAATGATCAGTTTTGTTTACTTAGTTTTGTTTGGTGCCGCACTGGCGATTAAAAATAAAGAACATTTAAAAGTGGAGCTGTTTGATAAGGCGCCGGAATCGATTAAGAAAATCTTGAAGATTATCGAATTAGTCGTAATGTTCCTCTTTATTTTTGTTTTTGTGTATTACGGCAGCCTGCTCGTCATCGCCAATTTTGAATCAGGTACATTGGTCGGGTTTTTGCCAATTAAGGTAGCCTATGTGTACATGTCGCTCCCTATCAGTGGTTTGTTTATGGCCTACTACTTAATCAGGGGGGTATTTAAATGATTGTCTTAATTCCAATTCTTTTTCTGTTGTTTTTTCTCGGCATTCCAATAGCCTACTCACTTGGCTTTATCTCGATTGTCGGCGTTTATTTGACAGATCCGGAAATGCTGATGAACATTCCGCGAAGAATTTACCGGGGAATTGATAATTTCTCGCTTGTTGCTGTTCCGCTGTTTATTTTGGCCGGTGAATTAATGTCGAAAGGCGGTATTTCATCCCGCTTGATCCGTTTTGCGCAGACGCTGGTCGGTCACTTGCCTGCCGGGCTGGCGATGGTTGTCGTTGTTGCCAGTATGTTCTTTTCCGCCGTATCAGGTACGGCGATCGCTGCCGCGGCGGCGATTGGCGGAATGATGATCCCGGCGATGAAAAAGGAAGGCTATGATCCGCGGTTTTCCTCTACTTTGGTCGCGACCTCGGGAACAATTGGCCCGATTATTCCGCCAAGTATTACGCTCGTGCTGTTTGGCGTAATGACGAGTACGTCAATTGGCGCTCTTTTTGTCGCCGGCGTTGTTCCGGGCATTTTAATGGGAGTCGGGCTGATGATTTATTGTTATTATGTCGGCATTAAGTACAACTACAAAGGGCGGGAGAAAAGAGCGGGCTTTAAAGAACTGATGGTTGGCTTAAAGGATGCGGTGCTGGCGCTGCTCATGCCAATCATCATTGTCGGCGGGATTTTGTCAGGGGTGTTTACGCCGACAGAATCAGGTGTTATCGCTGTCGTCTATGCGCTTTTAATCGGCATGTTTGTCTATAAAGAGCTTAAAGTGAAGGATTTAGTGCAAGTGTTTTTAAGCTCTGCCAAAACAACCGCCGTCATTGTCTTCCTAATTGGAAACGCGGCGCTGTTTACCTGGTTTCTGTCGTTCCATCGGATTCCGGATCAATTGGCATCCCTGATAGGGCCGTTTGCCGAAAATAAATTTTTGCTGCTGCTCTTTATTAATGTGATTTTGTTAATCGCCGGCACATTCATTGATACGATCAGCGCGCTAACGATTTTCACTCCGTTGTTTCTGCCGCTTGTGGAGGCAGCTCATATTGATCTGATTCACTTCGGCATTATTTTAGCGGTCAATTTAACGATCGGGATGGTGACGCCGCCGCTCGGAGTCTGCTTATTTGTGACGGCCGCCATTGCGAAAATACGAGTACCGGAAATGTTTACGTTTTTGATCCCGCAAATTCTGATTTTATTGGCGGTGCTTATTGTCATCACCTATCTTCCTCAGCTGACCCTGTTTTTGCCGGATCTTTTGAGCAGTTTTTCAAACTAAAGGGGTGAGTATATGAAGGCGATTGATCATACATTGTATGATTTTCCAGGCCGCGAGCAGTTTTCAGTCGATGAATCGATGAGGATTCCAGCAACCCATCTGAAAACGTGGACGACGGAGGTGTTGTCCGCTGTTGGCTTATCTGATGACCATGCAGTGATTATGGCAAACGTCCTCGTCGAATCGGATTTGCTCGGTGTTGATACGCATGGGACATATAAGATTGGGCTCTGGGTAAAGCGTGCTCTCCACCACGGCAGTAACCCGAAAGCGAAGTTTAACGTTGTCCATGAAACGCCAACGACGGCTGTCATCGACGGACAGGCCGGATTTGGGCAGGTGATGGGTGATTTGGCGATGAATCTGGCGATGGAAAAGGCTGATGCCGTGGGGAACGGGTTTGTCGTTGTGCGGAATTCGACCTCCTTTACCGCGGCACGCTATTACACGCTTAAGGCGGCCAGAGCGGGAAAGATCGGTATTGCGCTGACAAATGCAGACCCCGTTGCCGCGCCTTATGGCGGGAGGACCCCGATGCTTGGAACAAACCCGTGGTGTATCGCTGTCCCTGGGGAGGAGTTCCCGATTGTGATGGATACGGCGACGACGGTGTCGAATTGGACAAAGCTTGTAGTCCATTTAAATGAAGGAAGCCGAATACCGGATGGCTGGGCACTTAATGCCGCGGGGGAGGAGACGACTGATCCGCAAGCAGCGATGAACGGCTCGGTCTTGCCGGCTGCCGGACATAAAGGCTATGCCTTTGGATTATTTGCTGATATTCTCACCGGCGTGTTAGGGGGAGGGGCCTTTCTTAATCAAGTGCTAAGTTACGGATATGTCGATCAACCGATGAATACAAGTCATTTCCTTGGGGCGATCAGCGTCGATGGTTTCATGCCGGTGCAGCAATTCAAACAAAGGATCTGGGAAATGGTAAAAGCGTTAAAGGAATCGGAAAAAGCGCCAGGTACCGAGGAAATACGAGTTCCCGGCGAACGGACACATCAGATATATAAGGAACGAAGCAAAGAAGGCATTCCGATAGAACCGCGAAGATTGCAAAATATGCTGGCGATTTCGCACGCACTTAGCATAAAAGCCCCGATTTGATGAGGCAACTGAAAAGCTGCTGAAAAAGTGACTTTTTCAGCAAACACTGCTTGAGGAGGAAAGCGATGAATCCAAAAGAGTTGCGAAACAAGATCAGAAAAGGTGACTTTACCGGGCATACCTCCGGTGTATGTGGTGATTATGTTCAGGCAAACCTGGCAATCGTTCCAAAGGAATACGCCTTTGAATTTCTGCTTTTTGCGAACCGGAATCGTAAATCATGTCCGATTATCGATGTACTGGAAGCAGGGGAGTTTGAATCCGAGCTGGCGCCAGGCTCCGACATTCGCACTGATCTTCCACAGTATTTTCTTTACAGGAATGGACAGCTTACCGAACAAGTAAAGGAATTGAGAGATATCTGGCAGGATGATTTTGTTTCTTTTCTTATTGGCTGCAGCTTCACATTTGAGAGTGAGCTGTTAAAAGAAAAAATCCCGCTAAAGCATATTGCGGCCAACAGGAATGTCGCGATGTACATCACGAATATCGCAACGAAGCCGGCAGGCCCGTTTCGCGGTCCAGTCGTCGTCTCGATGCGTCCGATTAAAAATGAGCTTGTGCAAAAAGCGATTGAGATAACGGCCCGATTTCCCGATATGCACGGCGCACCGCTGCACGTTGGAAATCCAGCCGCTATCGGGATTCATGATATATCGAAACCGAATTTTGGCGAGTATGTTGAGATTGAAGAAGAAGAAACCCCGGTTTTCTGGGCATGCGGCGTTACTCCGCAGTCCGTTGCGATTCATGCAGACATCCCTTACGTCATTACCCATGCGCCCGGTCATATGTTTGTGACCGATGTGACGAATAGCGAATTTTTAAGTCGGCAATTAAGGTCTTGAATAAGAGAAGAAGGTGAAAGAAAATAACAATTGGCTCCTTAGTCAGGCGGATGTTATTTTCTTTCTTTTTGTTATAGATAAAAGGCAATTCTCACGGTAAAGAGCTCTTGACACCTGATGATATAATCAATCAAGTAATGTTTTCTAGTAGAGAGTGATCTCTCCTGTTATCATCAAAAAGAGTAGGTGACCTGTATGAAGATTGATAAACCAAAATTGCCCCGTGAGCTGCCTTTAGGAAAGTTTCAAGATATTTATAGCGAGGAAGATCCTCATCTGCATGGATTGGAAGTGGAAAAGTCATTTTTTGATCATGAAACCATCGATCGGGTTCAATTGTATGGAATGGTGATCAAAAACTCTACTTTTCAGCATACGCAGTTTCGTCATATCGACATAACCGACGTTCATTTCGAAAATTGTGACCTCTCAAATGCGAACTTAAGCAATGCGAGCATTCATCGTGTAACCTTCAGCAACTGCAAGCTGTTAGGGGTTCAGCTTGCAGAAAGCCGATTCGGGAATGTTTTGTTTGATCATTGCTTTCTGTCGATGTGTAACTTTGGCGAGTCGAAAATGGAAAAGCTCCACTTTAAAGACTCCAATCTAACCCACGCCGATTTTTATCATTGCGCGATGAAAAAGACGCTTTATGAGCGATGCGACTTGGATGGCGTCAGTTTTGACCGGACTGCCTTAAAAGGAATCGATATTAGCAGCTCTGACTTTCAATCCTTGACTGTTTCACCGGATGAGTTGAGAGGGTGTATTGTTTCCGAAAGACAGGCCCTTACGTTTGCGGCGATGCTTGGACTGGACATCAAATAAACAGTGATTGAATCGCGCTTGCGTACCGTGTATGATGGAAGTGAATAGTTGGAATAATCAGGAAAAATTTTCAGGAGGTGGAACATGACTTGGTTCATCGGGATCGGGATTGCGATTGTGACCATCATCTGGCTCGCAATGGAGGTCGCCACGTCCCGGGACAGCGGGAAAGGACTTCGTTCCTATGTAACATCATTTAAGCGGAGCCTGCTTTTTGTGATTCCCTTGTTCGCCATCGGAGGCGTGATTTATTACATATTTTTTACATGAAATAGCGCTGTAAAAAGTCGGTTCCCTTGTGCAAAGGAACTGCTTTTATATGGGGCAAAACACATCTATTGATTTGTTTGAATGACAACGATTATATAGACTTGTCCCGACCTTTTGGGCAAGTCTTTTTTTATTTTAAACGGTGTGAGTGTAATCCGTCGATAAGATGGAGATACCTACTAACGAGGAGGTGCACGATGCATTCCAAGCAAACGGTAAAATACATTTGTCGAACGTACATATCCGGTAACCGCTATTATTATAAGATGGAACTGATTTCCCATGCTTCATGGGAGCAGCCTGAATCGTTGAATTGGTCGACACCGCGACCGATTTCGGAAAGAACCTTTAAAAAACGCGAAAAAGAAGGGTATAAGGTCGAGTATATTAATGAAACAAAGCAGCCTGCTCTGATTTTGCCTTTTAGAACGGGTGGAATGAAGGAGGCCACTGGAAAACGACCTTTTTCGTAAGTTGAAGAAGAAGCTGCTGAAAAAGTGTAAATCGTACTTTTTCAGCAGCTTCTATTTGAACAATAGGTGAACGTCGGAGTTAGGAGTTGGTTTCTTTCGTTCAATTAGGTACACTTAAGGAATGGTATGATAAGACGGGAGAGAAGAACGATGAAACAATTATTACTAAAAGCAGTGATCGGACTCGGGATTGTTGCCGGCTTGACGGGCTGCAATTTAGTGACATATGAGGAGGAACAGGTCTACACTTTGGATGCCGGCGAACTGGACTCATTCGTGATTGATCAGGATCAAGGAGATGTGTCGATTATCGGCGCGGCTGGAACGACTGAAATTACGGTAACCTCTCAAGTCGCGGTGACGAGTGAAGAGATGGAGGAAGCAGAGCAATTTGCCGAGCGCAATCTCTCGCTTGAACTGACGAGCGAGGGAGCAACAGGTTACTTAACGACGGCGGTCCATCAGGAGAATGCAACGGCGCAAGGGGGCCAGCATTTGACGATCGAGGTGCCGCAGGAGCTGATGATCGAGTACAAGCAAAATGAAGGCGAATTGAGTATAACCGATCTAGCGGGTGATGTGGAGATCCAGCACGGGCGCGGTTCGATGAAGCTCGAGCGTCTGCAGGGGAATGTGACGATAAGCGATGGGGCCGGCACGATTGATGTCGTTGAGATGGCTGGAGACTTGTCAATTAACGCCAATGCCGGCACGATAACAATCGCCGATTCGGTTGGCAATGTGAAATTGATTGCCGGATCGGGCCATGTGGATATTTCAAATCAAGAAGGATCTGTCTCCGTTCGCAGCGGCTCAGGAAATGTGACGATTGATTCAGTGAGCGGCGATGTGACGATTTTGGAAAACCGTGATGGAACGCTGACATTGGACAATATTGGTGGGACGATCACTGAACCAGAACAAGAAGGGTAGCCCGAGGGCGCTCTTCTTTTTTTTATCCCGGTTTACTGGAAGATGTAAATAAGGCCTAATTTGATTTTTTTCTAAATCAGTGATTGACAATTTGGGTAATGATGGATAGAATACTATTAAACTAATAATTCTTATAAAATTACAAGGGATTAACTTCCTCTTCCAACTACTGAAAATTTGAGGAGGTCCAAGATGCCGAATGATCAAGAATTTGAAAAAGTAACAGAAAGATTGAGGGAACTGTTAAGCGGATTAAAGTTTGGTTCTGTTACCCTGATTATTCAGGACGGGAAAATTATTCAGATGGAAAAAAATGAAAAAGTACGGTTGAAATAACCATGAAGCTGACTAGTCAACTAGAGGCGATCAAGGAACAAGGCAAGTTTGTTCTTTGATCGCCTTTTTTGCATCGTTTGCGATCATGGATCAAAGGAGGGATTGGATGACATTATCCTATCAGCAGTTAACAGAAGACGATTATGTGCGAGTTAATGAACAATTGAAAAAGAAGGATTCGATTGAGGTGCTGAAATGGGCTTACCAGACGTTTGGCGATGAGCTGGTCTATGCCTGTAGCTTCGGAGCAGAAGGAATGGTACTGATTGATCTAATTAGCAAGGTGAAGCAGGATGCGGCGATCGTCTTTTTAGATACCGACTTTCATTTTGCGGAAACCTATGATCTGATTGAACGGGTCAAGAAAAAGTATCCTCTGCTCCAAATCAAGCTTGTCCGGCCGGCAATCAGCCCGGAAGAACAGGCAGCATCCTACGGAGAACGCTTATGGGAGCGCGATCCCGACGCATGCTGCAAAATCCGCAAGCTGGTTCCGCTGGAAAACGAGCTGAGCCAGTATCGCGCCTGGATTTCCGGACTGCGTCGTGAACAGTCGCCTTCCCGGGCTCACACCCAGTTTGTCAATCGCGACGAGCGCTTTCAATCTATTAAAATATGCCCGCTAATTCATTGGACGGAAGAGGAAATCTGGATGTACATCAAGCTTCATCAGCTGCCTTACAACGAGCTTCATGATCGGAACTATCCGAGTATCGGCTGTGAGTACTGTACAAAGCCGGTTGCGGCGGGAGAGGATTCACGCAGCGGCCGCTGGTCCAATTTTAATAAAACCGAATGCGGCCTCCATCAAGGCTAGAAAATCGCTCCGCAGAAAATCGCTCCGCAATTTTTAAAAAGGAAGTGTGGGAGGATTCGAAGAAGGGCGCCGGCTCCGCGCGTTACGCCTGCCGAAAAGAAAGTCGTTTTTCGTCAGTCATAAGCCCGTGTAACGGCTCCGCACGCCGCTACAAAGAAAATTGCTCCGCAATTTTCTTATATAGAAAGGATGAGGAAGATGATAAATGCGCATGGTGGAACACTTGTACAACGCTTTGATCCGAGCTTGTCGGTTGAAGCAATTGAAAAAGAGATTGAACTGGATTCATTTGCTCTCTCAGACCTTGAATTAATTGCGATTGGCGGCTTCAGCCCGTTGACCGGTTTTTTAGGAAAGGCTGATTATGAGTCTGTCGTGACGTCGATGCGTCTCGATAATGGCACGGTTTGGAGCATTCCGATCACGTTGCCGGTTACAGAGGAAAAGGCAACGCAATTGGCCGAAGGAGAACGGGCGCGGCTGACGTTCAACGGAGAAACATATGGAGTCATTGAGATTACTGAGCTTTACAAGGCTGATAAGGAGCAGGAAGCTCTCCATGTTTATCGGACAACAGACGAAGCCCATCCAGGGGTGAAAAAGCTGTATGAGCGCCCGGATGTGTATGTCGCCGGTCCGGTGACGCTCGTCAAGCGTGTTGAGCGCGAGCGGTTTCAAAGCTATTATCTTGATCCTGTCGAAACGCGCCGCACGTTTGAAGAGCTGGGATGGAAGCGGATAGTCGGCTTTCAAACGCGCAACCCCGTTCACCGGGCCCATGAGTACATTCAAAAGTCGGCGCTGGAAATTGTCGATGGCTTGTTTTTAAATCCGCTTGTCGGCGAGACAAAATCAGATGATATTCCGGCCGACGTCCGGCTCGAAAGCTATGAAGTGCTGCTGGAAAAGTATTATCCAAAAGACCGCGTCTTTCTTGCTGTTTTTCCGGCGGCGATGCGCTATGCCGGCCCACGGGAAGCGATTTTCCATGCGATCGTCCGGCAAAATTATGGCTGCACGCATTTCATTGTTGGACGGGACCATGCCGGGGTGGGCGATTATTACGGAACGTACGATGCCCAGCTCATTTTTCAGGATTTGAAAGAAGGGGAGCTTGAGATTACCCCGCTCTTTTTTGAACACAGCTTCTTTTGCCAGGCATGCGGGAACATGGCTTCGACGAAAACGTGCCCTCACCCGAAAGATCAGCATGTGATTTTATCGGGAACGAAGGTGCGAAAGATGCTTAGTGAAGGAATAACACCTCCCCCTGAATTTAGCCGGGCGGAAGTGGTAGAAGTGCTGATTCGCGGACTCCAAAAACAGGTGCATGCCTAAAAGAATCGAAAAAAACTGCCATTAGGCTGGTCCGTCAGAAATGATTGATTTACAAGAAAGAGGGGATGAGCCTGATGCTTTCCATCATAGCCATCGTGATTGCTTGTTTCTTTGCAATGAATATTGGGGCAAGTGGCACGGCAGCGGCTATGGGGCCCGCCTATGGCAGTGGAGCGCTGCCAAGAAAACGAGTAGCCATGCTGTTGGTCGGAATATTTGCCTTTTGCGGGGCGTTGGCAGGAGGAGAGGTTGTGCGAACGATCGGCAGTGGGATCATTTCCCCGGAGATTGTCGATGTTGAACTTGTCGTCATTATTCTCACCGCCGCCTGTCTTTCGCTCTTTATCGCTAATTTAATCGGAATTCCACTGTCAACAAGCGAGGTCGTTGTCGGGGCGATTGTCGGCGCTGGCATTGCCTATCAGTCCCTTTATTTTGAAACACTGCTCGTGATCGTGATGTTCTGGGTGATCGTTCCCGTCGTCGCGTTTACGCTGGCACTGGCCGTCGGGACATTGATCCGTTCCGGAGAACGGAAGTATACGTTTTTGAAAGGGAAAGGAAGATGGCGCAAGCCGCTTGTCATTTTGCTGATTATTAGCGGCTGTATGGAGGCGTTCGCGGCGGGTATGAATAATGTCGCCAACGCGATTGGCCCGTTAGTCGGAGCGGGCGTGATTGGGATACAGGAGGGAATTTTGCTGGGAGGCGCTTTTGTCGCGCTTGGAGCGATCGTACTCGGGGGGAAAGTGCTTGAAACGAACGGCAAACGAATCACAAGCCTCAGCCTCCTTCAGGGAAGCGCGGTTTCCGGGATTGGCGGCACGCTTGTCATCATCGCCTCGATCTTCGGCTTGCCCGTCCCGCTGACGCAGGTTACGACTTCAGCGATTATCGGAATGGGGACGGTAGAAAGAGGCTTCCGTCTCTGGCAGAAAAATATTCTCAAACAAATTATCAAGGTGTGGGTCGTTTCCCCGGTTTTTTCACTCGTTTTGTCATACTTACTTGTTTTACTGTTCAGGAAGAGTGATTACTATTCGCTGTTTATGCTGCTCAGCGTTTTCATCGCGACAGTGGGAACCTACAGCCTTTACAAATCGGTTCAGCAGGAACGAAGAACGACATATGATGATGGGGCAGGAATCTAAAAGATAGAGAACGAGCTGGAGGGAAAAAGATGACTCAATCAAAAGAGGTACAACTTGTCTGGCACGAGGCAGCGGTAAGCAAGGAAGAGCGCTGGGAGCAGACCGGTCATAAAAGCGCGATCCTGTGGTTTACCGGCTTATCAGGCGCGGGAAAGTCGACGCTCGCCAACGCTTTGGAGAAGAAGCTGTTTGAGCAAGGAACACGCAGCTATGTGTTAGACGGCGATAATATTCGTCACGGGCTGAATAAGGGACTTGGCTTTAGTGAGGAGGACCGAAAGGAAAACATCCGCAGAATTGGCGAGGTTGCCAAGCTGTTTGTCGATGCGGGAACGATTGTTTGTACGGCCTTCATTTCGCCGTTCAGGGACGATCGCCGACAGGTTCGCGCGCTCGTTGAAGAAGGCGAGTTTATTGAAATTTATGTGCGCTGCTCGCTTGAAGAGTGTGAAGCACGTGATCCGAAAGGACTTTACGAGAAGGCGCGCGCAGGGGAGATCCCGTTTTTCACTGGAATCAGCTCACCTTATGAGGAGCCGGAAGCACCGGAGCTGATTATTGATTCCGATAAAAAAACGGTTGAGCAGTCCGTCGACGAAATAGTGGATTATTTGAAAAAGAGAGCGATCATCTAAGGAGGCGATAGCGATGGCATACGAAAAGATTTGGGCAAACGAGCCTGATAAGTTGAATAAGGATGAGCTGCGCAAGCTGGAAAAGGACGGACTTGAAATTTTACAGGATATCGAGCGCTATGCGAAAGAGGGATTTGAATCGATTCCGAAAGAAGACTGGAGTCTGTTTAAATGGGCAGGTCTTTATTTACAGAAGCCGAAGGAAGACGGTTATTTCATGATGCGCGTCAACATTCCGAGCGGCGTCATCACAAATGAGCAGGCCGAGGTGATTGCCGGAATCGGGAGAGATTACGGGCGCGATGTGATTGATATTACGACACGCCAGGCGATTCAATATCACTGGCTTCAGATTGAGCAAATGCCGGATATTTTCAAGCGTCTCGAATCGGTCGGTTTATCATCGGTCGGGGCTTGCGGCGATATCCCGCGGACGATTGTCGGCAATCCGCTCGCTGGGATCGACCCGAATGAGCTGCTTGACACGCGCCAGATTGTCGAGGATGTTTACTGGTATTTCCAGCGCAATCCGGAGTTTTCCAACTTACCACGTAAATTTAAAATGTCGATTTCAGCTAATATTCATAACGCCGGGCACGACCGGATTAACTGCGTCGCCTTTACACCGGCTGTGAAGGAAGTGGATGGCGAGGAAGTCGTCGGCTTCCATGTCAAGGTCGGCGGCGGCCTGTCAGCAAAGCCTTATTTGGCTGAAGAGCTTGATGTGTTTGTCCGGCCGGAGCGGGTGAAGGAAGTGGCGATCGCGATTACGACGATTTACCGCGATTACGGCTACCGGGAAAAGCGTCATCGGGCGCGTCTGAAGTTTCTCGTGGCCGACTGGGGCGTCGACCGCTTTAAAGAGAAGCTGCTCGAATATACAGGAGAGCTGCCGTCAAAGGGGACGTGCAAGCTTGAGAAATGGAATGGCGGCTATTTCTATGGCGTTCATCCGCAAAAGCAGGCTGGTTTAAGCTATGTCGGCTTTAATGTTCCGGTCGGAAGAATGAACTCGGCGGAGTGGTTTGAGCTGGCCCGGATTGCGAAAACATATGGAAATGGTGAAATTCGCACATGCAATTCGCAAAATATCATCATTCCAAATGTTGCAAACGAGAAAGTGGAAGAGCTGTTGGCGGAGCCGTTGTTTGAGCGGATTAAGCTTGAGCCAAAGCATTTTATCGGCTATTCCGTCTCCTGTACCGGAATTGAATATTGCAACCTGGCGCTTGTTGAGACGAAAGAGCGGATGCGGCGCGTAGCGGAATATTTGGATGAGCATATTTCGGTCGATGTTCCTGTCCGGATTCATATGATCGGCTGTCCGAATGCGTGCGGGCAACGGCAAATTGCCGATATCGGTCTCCAAGGGGTAAAGATGAAAACGAAGGATAAACAGATGGTGGAGGCGTTTGAGTTTTACGTCGGCGGAACTTTGGATACAGAGCATGCGCAATTCAACAATAAGCTGAAGGGAAAGGTCGAGGCAGAAGAGTTGGCGCCCGCGTTAACCTCACTTTTGCGCTATTTCGAAGAAAATAAGGAACCGAATGAGGTGTTCTTTGATTTTTATCAACGGGTCGGTCACGAAGCGCTGCAAAACGCGCTCGATGAAATTCTCGGTGTGGCTTCCTGATGCGGTATCTTTATAAATTCGAAGTCGACCTCGCAGAAAAAAGCGTGACAGTGATCGTCGCCGCTGACTCCGAAGAAGCGGCCTTTACCGCCGCTGAACAGGAAGTCGAAAAAAGCTTCCTCAAACTCCCGGAGATCGGTGAAATAACCTTACTTGAAAAAAAACCACTACGCAAAACAGCCGCGTTTATGGTATAAGGTTGTGCCCGAACGGGCACAACCTTATAAGCAATTAGCGGAGTCGCTGCAAGAGTTTGAAGTCTGTTAGGGGCGGTTTTTCTCCTAACAGACGGGCAGCGCGCGGAGCGATTGCCAATGTTGTCAAAGGTAGTTTCTTAAGCTCGAAGCAGGGTGCGAAGTCTGTGCCTCTTTTAAAATCCCCAACCGAAGCGGGTTTCTTCGGTTGGGGATTTTAGCGGAGCCGCTGCTAATGTTAGATAGTAGAAAGGTAAGTTTTTACTCAAGCAAAGGGATAACGCTTCAACACAGCAGCGATTTGCAAAAACGCCTGTGGCGCTTTTCCTTATAACATGCCGGCTGCCTCCATAGCCAGCCGGCTATTTCAAGGAAGTTGGAAAGCTTATTCAAGGAGGGCAATGGCTACGCTCGCTACGCGTCCGTCACCAAGAACACCACTTGGAGATGGACTTGAAACAATGTAGCGGCTTCGCACATTGCTTGTAAGAAAAACGCCTGTGGCGCTTTTCTTATGAAATCGACTCCAGCGCTGCGACGATATTGATTTCCCCGAAGCCGTAATAAGGGTCATGGCCTGCGGTGCCGAGATCTTCCGCGGTGGAGGTGATGACGTCATACACTTCCTGGTTCGTCAGGTCCGGACGTAAGGCGCGGATGAGACCGGCCAGTCCGGCGACGTGCGGCGCTGCCATCGACGTTCCTGACATGACCGTATAGTTGTTGTCCGGAAACAGGCTTGGAATATGCTCCCCGGGGGCAGCGACATCGACGTGCTGACCGTAATTTGAGAAGAAGGCTCTGTTTCGCGTATCATCAACCGCCGCTACAGTCAGCACTTCGTCGTAGCGCGATGGATACATCGGGTCTTCCACATTGTCATTTCCTGAAGCCGTGATTAAGACAACGTCATGTTCATAAGCGTAGCGAATCGCGTCATGCAGCGCATCGGAGTCATAATAGTCACCGAGGCTCATATTGATCACATCGGCCCCGTGATCAACCGCCCAATAAATGCCTTTCGCGACCTCGAACGAGGAACCCTCTCCTTTTTCATTCAGCACTTTCACAGGGAGGACCTGGCTTTTCCACGAAACGCCGGCAATTCCGGTTACGTTGTTCGTGAGAGCCGCGGCAATTCCGGCGACATGTGTCCCATGGCCGTGGCTGTCGGACACATCGTCACTTTCATCAAAGGCATTGAAGCCAGGTAAAAGTTTATCTTTCAAATCAAGATGGTTCGGGTCAACGCCAGTATCGAGAACGGCAATCGTGACATCCTCGCCGCCCGACAGATTCCACCCTTGGCCGGCATAAATTTGATTTAGATTCCATTGATAAGGCTGGAAAAATTCATCATTCGGCACGGCGCCCTCGGCTGTGACCCGCTGTCTCGGCTTTGTCGGTTCCTCCTCCTTCGGCACAGTCGAAAGCAGAAGGTTTTGCTTTGAGAAAATATAATTCGGTTCAGCGATTTCTAAGTCATATTCCCGCCGAAGCCGGCCGATTAATTCCTCGGTCGATTCAGTTGGGGATTCGACGACATAGAAAGGATCATGGTTTTCTTTGACGATTAAATTTTCCTGGGCGGCGAACCAGTCTGCCGCTGCCAGAGGCCGTTTGAATTTAATGACGGCTTGATTTTCATGATAAGTATGCTGCAAATGTTCAGGCTTTTGATTATCGGACTGGACAACGATTTGCCAGCCCAGTTCGGGGACGATTTCTGCCTGCAGGTTCTCCGGCATGTCGTCTGTCGTTTTCCAGCCGATATCAGGGTCGGCTCCGGAAACGAAAAAGCTGCCATTCGCATCGGCGACGAAGGCCAAATCCTTAACGAACTGCTGGACGAAGGTGAGATCAATTTCACCAAGCACCGTCCGTCCATCCTCTAGCTTTTCCCCCATTAGCATATACTGTTTGCCGTCAACGGAATAAGGATCAGAAAATTGGCTGTGCATATGAGTATGCGTCAGCTTCGAGGTGTCAAAACGCTCCACCTCGCCAACCTCGACCTCTACTTCTTTCTCATCTAAAATCGCAAAGCCATGGAAGTGGGGATGCTCGTTAATTTCCTCTGTAAATTTTTCCGGTAGTTCATCCTTTTGACTGGAATCCGCCCAGCGCTGCATTTGTGCGGACAGCTGCTTTAAAAAGAGCGAGGTGGTCATCGCCAAATCTTCCGCCATCAGCTTGTCCATCGCTGAGTTTTCTAGCGTTTGCGGGATATCCTTTGTTTGAATCGAGTATTGATTATCGGTAATCAGCGTTCTGCCGATAATCGCCAGACCAAGTCCAATCACTCCAACGATAAGTACAGTTTTTGCCATTCGCCACATCATTCTTGTTGTCATCCTTTCTTGGTGATTTATTTAAAAGTAGTGGAGCTTTCGTCAAAAAAATAGGCCATAAACATTTCATCAGCAAAATGGTCTTCAAGCCATACTTGGTCCTTCTGCACGCCTTCCGTAACAAAGCCGCTTTTTTCATATAACCGCCTGGCAACTTCATTGGTGGAAAACACAGTCAGGCAAAGCTTATGAAGCCGGTGCTGGCGGCACCAGGCAAGTGTATAGTCCAACACTTTTTTGCCAATCCCTTTCCCTTGAGCGCTGTCGTCGAGCCACATCCGATAGAGACCTGTATGGCGCTTCATCGCCAGTTCCCCCCGCAAAACGCGGGCGACTCCCTGCACCGCTCCGCCAATCTCAACGACGATGTACATATTGTCTTTTCGATCAATTTGTTCAATAAAGGCTTCCTCTTCGGCAAGGGTGTGGACACGTTCCTTTTGAAGATAGGTGCCTTGGGACACAATTCCGGCGGCTGAAGCGATAATCGCACTGGCGTCGCCTTTCACAACGGGGCGCAGCGTCACCTTCGTCTGGTCGTTAGCGGCAAAGGACCAGATCAAAGGCTTGTCTTGAACTTGATTTGCCATCTGCTTATTCCTCCTTCCATTTCGCTTGCCAAAAAAATTGATAATCTTTATCAATCGGTGAATCAAGCAGGTGGGAGGCCGGGACAATGTCGACTCTTTTTTCTTTAAAGATCGGAAGGGCATGGCTGATGCCGGCAAATGTTTCGTTTCCTTTTATGCCAACATGGCCGATGCCGATCGCCTTATGCTGCTTTTCCACCACCTTCAAAAGCGAGGTCATCTGCTTGTGAACATGAGCGCGTGAAGACAATGTATCATCGAGAAAAATATGCCGCGTCGCATACGGGATTCCCAGTTCCTCGGCTACTTTTGGAATCATTGAACGAGGGCTTGTCCCACTGTCAATCACATACAAATTGTGGGCTTTCACTTCTTCCAGAATGACTTTGACAATGTGTTCATTTTCGACAACTTTAGAACCCATATGATTGTTGATTCCTTTTGCATGGGGAACATCGGCGATCGACTCGCGGACACGGGCGCGAATTTCATCATCAGATAATTGACTGGTGATCGCTTTTGGACCGAGCCAGGAAGCTTTTCCTCTTTTCGGCTCCATCGGCATATGAATAATCACCTCGAGGCCGGCTTGATGAGCCCGCTCCGCCTGCTCTGTGGAAAAGGGCTGAAACGGCATAATCGCCGCTGTGATCGGAATGTCTCCTGTCAGAAAATCGTCAACTCCCTTCACATCCCCGCCAAAATCATCAATAATGATTGCAACCTGGTTCTGTTCTGCGGCGGAAAGCGGCAAAGGTGCACAGTAGATGGTCAATACAGCAAACAAGAGCAAGGTAACCTGTATCAAACGTGGCATTTCATAAGTCCCTCATTTCTTGATCTTTTGTCTAGTTTGCCATAGGAGACTTTTTTCTATGAGCGAAAAAGTAAGGGCGCGCCAAATGGATTGTATTTCCTTTTGACGCGCCGGCAAAAAGAGAGGGTGCCGTAAAAGTCGACACTTTTACGGCACCCTCTCTAAGCGTATGTTATTTTCGCATGTTGAACGCGGCATTCAACTGACCACGCAACATTCTTTCCCGTACTTCCTGCTTCTGCAACTGTTTTTGTTCCATTCGTCTAATTTCAAATGTCTGCATGCCATCTTCCATCTTATTCGCAATATCAACGAGTCTTTCAACATCAAGGAAAGAGTATTTTCTCGTTCCACCTTTGGAACGCTCGGGATAAATTAATTTTCGCTCCTCGTAGTATCGGATCTTACGCTCAGACAGTCCGGTTAACTCACTTACCATCCCAATCGTAATTACTTTTTTATCTTTGTAGGACATTGTCACCACCCCCGCCATATGCTGTTTTTCTCGTTGGAATGTTCGGACCTTTTGCAATATCATATCACATTGAGTGTAAAGAAGTGTCCGTTCATGTTAGATAATCTTACATTTTTTTTTAGGAGGTGATTTTTGTTGAATTCCTGTATTGTGATTATCCAGATGTTGTATTATACTTGATAAAACTTATAAAAAAAGTCGGGATACAGAAAAGAGGAATCGGGATGGGAGAGCAAAAAGGCTATGTGTTTTTAGTCGGAGCAGGACCGGGAGATGTAAGGCTTCTGACGCTAAAAGGGGAACAGGTCATTAAAGAAGCGGACGTCATTCTGTATGACCGTTTAGTCAATCCGCTCTTGCTTGAACTGGCTAAGCCAGAAGCTGAGCTTGTCTATTGCGGCAAGCTGCCTGATCGCCACCTTCTTCGCCAGGAGTCGATTAATGAGCTGCTTGTCGCATACAGTCAGGCTGGAAAACGGGTCGTTCGCTTAAAGGGAGGAGATCCAAGTGTATTCGGCCGGGTCGGAGAGGAAGCGCAGGCGTTGGAGCAGGCCGGTATCCGTTATGAAATTGTTCCCGGTATTACGGCGGGAATTGGCGCAGCAACATATGTCGGGGTTCCGGTTACCCACCGCGATCATGGCGCATCGTTCGCGATGGTCACCGGCCATGATAAATCGGACAACGGTCGGCCGTTGCTCGATTGGCGCGGGCTGGCGACGATTGATACCATCGCCTTTTATATGGGAGTGAAAAACCTGCCTTATATTTGCGAGCAGCTGCTGGCGCATGGGAAACCCGGACAAACGCCGGTGCTGCTCATTCAATGGGGGACGCTTGGGAAGCAGAAGGTACTTGAAGGGACGATCGCGACGATTTCAGCGGAAGCAAGCCGCGTCGGTTTTTCCAATCCGGCGATCACCTTAATCGGCGATGTCGCCAAGCTGCGGACGAAGGAGAGCTGGTTTGAACGGCAGCCCCTCTTCGGTACGCATCTTCTGTTTGCGCGAACCGGCAGCGGGAAAAGCGAAATCGCCGCCGGGCTAACCGAGCTTGGGGCGACGGTGTTTGAATACCCTCGTTTTCAAACGATCTGGGAAACGGCTCCAGTTCCTTCATTCGCAGAGTTTCAGGAGATCATCTTTCATTCGCCGGCGAGTGTCAACTGGTTCTTTGCGAAGCTGAAGGAGCAGCGAATTGATATTCGTTCATTAACGGCTGACTTGTACGGGGCTTCAGGAAAGTCGGTGAAAGCAATTGAAAGTTACGCCTGTCTCGCTTATCCTGTAACTAAGCTTACTCGCCACCAGCAGGGAAAGCGGCTAGTCATTGGTGACGAGAGGGTTGAGAAGAGACAGCTCCCCGATTACGGAAGCTATCAATTTTGCCGCTCCCACCGTGAAACCGTCGTCGCTCAATCGCATATGACGTGCCGGCGCTTACTGGAGGAGGATCGGCTCGATACGATTGTTTTTCCAAGCGCGGAGGCGGTTCGCGTCGTGACGGAAGAAATCAAAGTTTGCTCAGAAACGCCGGCAAGCCTCTCTTCGCGGGCGGCGGTGATCTGCTTCGGGCCGGCTTCGGCAAACGAAGCGCGCCGGTTAGGATATGAGATCAGGGAAACGTTACAGGAGCCGACGAGGGAAGCTTTGCGCGAGGCAGTAATGAAGGCTCACTTTGCAAAAGGAAGGGTGTAAGATGCAGGCGATTCTTTATATCGGACATGGAAGCCGTGTGCAGGCAGGGAATGAAGAGTTACGTAATTTTGTCGAAAAAGCAAAAGCCGCTCATCCGGAAGTCGCCATTCAGGAATGCTGTTTTTTGGAGCTGGCTGAGCCGGATATCACGGAGGGAGTGCGGGCCTGTATAAAGCAGGGAGCGACGAGGATTGCCGTCGTTCCTGTTCTTTTATTAACCGCGATGCACGCCAAAGTTGATATTCCACAGGAAATCGAACGCCAGCGGGCGCGTTATCCGGATGTGGGCTTTACATATGGCCGGCCGATGGGAATTGAGGCGACGATGATTGAAATTATGAAAGCACGCCTAAAAAAAGCCGGAATGAGTTTGACAGAAGCGCGGCCGCACTATGAAGAACGGCAGCCGGTCTCGCTCTTGCTTGTCGGCAGGGGCAGCAGTGATCCGGATGCGACGAGCGATTTGATGAAGATTGCGAGGCTCGTGTGGGAGTATACGCCGGTAACAGACGTGGAAGTGTGCTTTATGGCGGCGACGCACCCGAATGTCGAAGAAGGGCTTGCTCGTGTTACCCGCCTGCCGAATGAAACGGTCTACGTCATCCCTTATCTGCTATTTACCGGCGTGTTGATGGAAACGCTGGAAAAGCAGCTTGCGCAGTGGTCGAAAAAGACGGAAAAGTCCTTTATTCTTTGTGACTATCTTGGCTTTGACGACCGACTGGTTGATGTGCTGGCCGAGCGTGTTCAAGAAGCGCTGGAGGCCGAGCCGTTTTCGGCTGATAATCTGAACAGGCGGTGGCTGCAACAATGAACGAGCTGCCGGTGATGATCAATCTAGCAGGAAAAAGTGTGACCGTTGTCGGCGCGGGAAAAGTCGCAGCACGGCATCTGCCGAAATTACTGGCAGCCGGAGTGTCAAGCGCGGTCATGATATCGCCGTGTCTTAATCCGGAGCTGACTGGCTATCTCGAACAAAGCGAGGTTACATGGATGGAAAGAACGGTAACCGCTGAAGAAAGCTTTTCATCCGACCTGCTGCTGCTGACGAGCGATGACCATTCCCTTCATCAAGCGCTCTATCGAAACCGTCGGCCCTCTCAATGGGTGTATGTCGCCACAGACCCGGCTTTAAGTGATTTTACCTTTCCATTAACAGTGAAAAAAGGAAAGCTGCTGATTACCGTGTCGACAAGCGGAATCAGTCCAACCTATGCAAGGCGGATCAAACAGAGGCTGGTTGCGACTCTCCCCGAGGATAGTGAACAGGATTTAGCTTTTTTGGAGGATGTCCGCCAGCGGGTGCTCTCCAGCCAGCTTCCGGCGGCAATGCGAAAACAGCTCTTACAACAGGTGGCAGCTGAAGAATTCCTCCGCCAGCCTGAACGGGAGCGTTCTTTCACATTGCTGCTGGAAGAAGCGATAAGAAACAATTGAAAAGAGGAAGATACGATGACGATTCAACCATTTGATCTAGCAATAATCGAGCAGGCAAAAGCACATCTCGACCAGCTGACAAAGCCGCTTGGCAGCCTTGGCCGGGTAGAAGAGCTGGCCGTGCAGCTGGCCGGGATTACCGGCGAGGTGCAACCTGTGATCGAAAAACCGGCGATTATCGTCGCAGCGGCCGACCACGGTATCGTAAACGAAGGAGTGTCGGCGTATCCGCAGGAAGTAACGGCGCTGATGATTGATAATTTTGTGAAAGGGGGAGCGGCGATCAATGTGTTCGCCCGTCAAATCGGCGCAGCTGTTACCGTAGCCGATGTCGGCGTCAATTATGAGCTCGACAGCCAGCCGATTGCCCATCATAAAATCCGTTATGGCACGGGGAATTTCCTGCATGAGGATGCGATGACGGAGGAGGAAGCAGCCTCGGCAGTGGAAATCGGACGCCAGTTGGCTGTTGCACAAATTGAAAAAGGGCATCGCCTTTTAATTACCGGTGAGATGGGGATCGGCAATACATCGGCTTCGAGCGCGCTGACCGCGGCGATTACGGGTGCGAAGGTCGCCGATGTCGTCGGATTTGGCACCGGCATTAATCAGGAGACGAAGCAGCAGAAAATCGCGATTATCGAAAGAGCGCTCACGAACCGTGGCATTACGTCGCAAACCCCGCCGCTCTCCATTTTGGCGAAAGTCGGCGGACTGGAAATCGCGACGCTTGCCGGTGTGATACTTGAAGGAGCGGCCCGGCGGGTGCCCGTTCTGATCGACGGCTTTATTTCCTCGGCCGCGGCGCTTGCCGCCGCCAAGCTGGAGCCGGAAGTCCATCCTTATTTAATGATCGCTCACCAATCTGTTGAAGATGGCCACCGCATTGTTACCGATTATTTACAGATCAAGCCGTTGCTTCAGCTTGATCTGCGCCTCGGAGAAGGCACCGGAGCGGCGCTCGCCTATCCGATCGTCGAAGCTGCATCCCGCATGATGCGAGAAATGGCAACGTTTAAGGATTTAGGCATGTAGAAAAGCTATAGCAAGACTAATAAAGACAACAAGAGGATTTTCGTATCGGAATTAGGTATGAAAATCCTTTTTTAAAAGATAGAATTAATAAAATTTCAGCGAGGTTTTTGAGCGGTTTCAAAGGCAAAGGCTCCGCGCCAGTCTTTATACGCCCGCCATTTTCAAAGTAAAAAAAACCTCATGAAAAAAAGTATTATAAAGAAGGACATTCGCATAAAATGAGGAATATTACTAAAAGTGAAAATTTTTACAGACTTCTTTTGAGTGATTTCAGAAACTGTGTTTCCTAATACGAAACAAAAAGAGGTGATAGCATGATTGTTTCAGAAGAATTCAAGGAGTTAAAAACACTAGTGCCGGAACAGCAGATTGAAGAAAAAGGGGAAGAACAAACTCTATTTGGGAACGAAGGGCGGGTGGCCGTCTATCCCAAAACAGAGCAGGAAATTGTAAGCGTCCTCACCTATGCCAATGACAATGGTAAGAGCGTAACGGTGGCCGGTAGAGGGACAAAAAAAGCCTTTGGTGGCGTGATCGCACAATCTGATCTTCTGCTTTCATTAGAAAACTATACCGGGATCATCGAGCATACTGTCGGCAATATGACACTGACGGTAAGGGCGGGCACTCGGTTTCAAGACATTCAGGATTACCTCGCTGCCCATAAGCAAATGATCCCACTTGATCCGTTCTGGCCTGATTCAGCGACGATCGGTGGAATTGTAGCGGCAAATGACAGCGGACCAAAGCGCCTTGGCTATGGGTCTGCAAGGGATGCTGTTATCGGAATGAAATTGATTTATCCAGATGGGAGGGTGATCCGCGCAGGTGGAAAAGTCGTCAAAAACGTTGCAGGCTATGATATGAATAAATTATTTATCGGTTCAATGGGAACGCTTGCTGTGATTTCGGAAATCACATTTAAGCTCAGCCCAATTCCGAAGGAACAAAGTCTCATTTTGCTTGCTTTTGCCCAAGAACAGCTAGAGGAAGTTCGCAAATTTGCCGTTCGTTTTTTGGATTCAGCATTGGAGCCGGTCGCGCTTGAGCTTTTCAATCCAACGCTTGCGAAAGCAATGACTGGAAATGAGCGGTATACATTGGCGATTAGCTTTGAAGATGTGAAGAGCTCTGTCCGCTATCAGGAGGAGTTTACAAAACAGCTTAAGCCTGCCGGCGCAGAGCCGCGGGTTTTGGCAGGCGAAGATGCAAGGAACTTTTGGAAGCGCTTTTATGAGCTTCCTCCTAATGGCTTAGGACAACCAGAGGAGCATGAGACAGAAGCCATCTTAAAAATAGGCGTCAAAAACCTCGATGTTCTGCAAGTCATCCGCAGCTGCCATATGCTGGAGGAGTCACATCATATCGAAGTTGCGGCGCATGGAGGCTTAGGGCATGGTTTAAGTCAAGTGGTGCTAAAAGGGGCGGCAAAGAATGTGATCACGGCAATCGATGCTATTCAGCAGGCAGTAACCGCATTATCCGGCTATGTGATTGTCAAACATATCCCACTGTCGATTCGAAAAAACATCTCAGTATGGGGCGAGGAGCCATCGTATTTCTTTCTGCTGGAAGGAATGAAAGCGAAGATTGATCCGAATAAGATTCTCAATCCTAAGCGCTTTGTGGGAGGGATGTAAGATGAGTACAGTTGAAGGAAAGCAAAAGCAAGAGCCTCCGTGCACGAGCAGCATGAACAATTATTTATGGAAAGATCAACCGGATGAAAACAAATGGGCTGATTGTGTTCACTGCGGGATGTGTTTAGAATCATGTCCGACCTATGAACTAACAGGTCAGGAGCAGCATTCGCCGCGCGGACGCGTTCATTTAATTAAGTCGGTTGCCGAAGGAAAGCTGGTCGTAAATGAGCAATTTTCCGATCCGGTGTTTGCTTGTTTGGATTGTCGAGCCTGTACGACTGCTTGTCCAGCTGATGTTGACGTAGGTGGTCTAATTGAGGAGGCGCGTGGGCAGATTCGCCAGGCGATGCCATTAACAGGGTGGAAGGGCCAAGTAAGCAAATTGTTTTTGCAAGGGATTTTTCCCCATCAAAGTCGGCTTCACTCGCTTGGTCAGCTGCTGAAGCTCTATCAGAAAACAGGCGTTCAAAAAGTGGTTCGAAAAACAGGTTTGACAAAAATAATGCCTAAGCATTTGGCTCAAATGGAAGCGGTTATGCCGACCATTGCCAGACCTGTGATGAAACGTTATAAAAATCAGGAAACCATTCCTGCCAAAGGCGAAAAAAAGCAAGAGGTCGCTTTTTTAACAGGCTGTGTCATGGATGTGATGTTCAGCGATATTAATCAGGCAACGATTAATGTGCTAACGAGAAATGGCAACGAAGTCACGATTCCTAAAAATCAAACGTGCTGTGGTGCTTTGCATGTCCATGCCGGGGATCGTGATATGGGGCGAAAGCTGGCGAAGCAAAATATTGAAGCATTTGAGCAAGCTGATAAGGTCATTGTCAATGCGGCTGGTTGTGGCTGCATGCTTCAAGAATATGGAGAGCTTTTTAAAGAGGTGGACACAGAATGGTATGAAAGAGCGGAACGCTTTGCTGAAAAGGTAGAAGATATATCAAAGCATTTACATGACACAGGCTACCAAAAACCAAAAGCAAAGCTGAATGCTCGAATTACGTATCACGATGCCTGCCATCTCGCTCATGGTCAAGGTGTTCGGCAAGAGCCGCGTGACTTATTAATCGATATTCCAGGTGTCGAGATGGTTCACATGGCAAACGCGGATCGTTGTTGTGGGAGTGCGGGTGTCTACAATATAACAAACCCTGAGATGGCAAGCGCTGTGCTTGATTCAAAGATGTCCAATGTTCCTGAGGATGTTGAAATGATTTCGATGGGAAATCCAGGCTGTATGCTGCAAATGGCGATCGGCGTTGAAAAATATGGACGAAATCAAAAGGTTGTTCATACCGTTCAATTATTGGATTGGGCGTATCAAAAAGAAGATGAGCAGGAGGGGCAAAAGAATGAGTAAACTGAAAACAAAAGATCCCCATATTCGTGAACTGGCAGCGCTCGTGCCAGGTCCTTACTCCATTCTTTACGAACGTGAAGATTTATTAGCGTATGATTGCGACGGGTTCACGATCCATAAGCATTTGCCGAAAGCTGTCGTCTTTCCCAATACGACAGAGGAGGTCGCTGCGATTGTGCGTTACTGCGCACGCCATCGGCTGCCGTTTTTAGCGCGCGGAGCCGGTACAGGACTAAGTGGGGGCGCGATTCCGGTAAATGGCGAAGTAATTATCAGTCTCGTGAAAATGAAGCGGCTTTTGGAAGTCGATTTAGAAAATCGGCGCGCTGTTGTTGAACCGGGCTATATTAATCTTAAACTAACCAATTCCATCTCCGATAAAGGGTATTATTATGCGCCGGATCCTTCCAGTCAATCCTGCTGTACGATTGGCGGCAATGTCGCTGAAAATGCCGGCGGTGCTCATTGTCTGAAATACGGGGTCACAACGAATCATATTCTTGGACTTGAGATTGTCCTGCCGAATGGAGACATTATTGAAATTGGAGCGGGAGGCATTCCGGATGCACCCGGCTATGATTTACTAGGCTTATTCACTGGTTCGGAAGGGACGCTTGGGATTGTGACGAAGATTACGGTGCGGATTCTTAAAAATCCTGAAGCAAAGCAGACCGTGCTGGCGTATTTTGATAAGGTTGAGGATGGGAGCCAGGCTGTCTCCGATATTATTTCTGCCGGGATTGTGCCGGCTGCACTAGAAATGATGGATAAAACGGCGATTGAAGGTGTTGAGTCAGCTGCCTTTCCGGTCGGGCACCCGCTTGATATAGAAGCGCTTCTTTTGATCGAAGTAGACGGGATTTCTGCCGGGATCCAGGAGCAAATTGACCATATTCTCACCGTTTGTCAACGGCATCATGTTCGAGAAGTGAAGGTGGCGCAGGATGAGGGCGAACGAGCCAGATGGTGGGCTAATCGTAAAACGGGTTTTGGCGCGATGGGGGCGATTTCCGCTGATTATCTCGTCCAGGACGGAGTCATTCCCCGAAGCAAGCTGCCTGAGGTGCTAACGCGCATCAATCAAATTAGCAAAGAGAGTGGTTTGCGAATTGCGAATATTTTTCATGCTGGAGACGGTAATCTCCACCCGCTCATTTTGTTTGACGCGCGGATTCCCGGTCAAGCTGAAAAAGCATTAGAAGTAGGAAGCGCTTGCCTGAAGGTATGTGCAGATGTCGGCGGCTCGATCACCGGTGAACATGGTGTCGGGATTGAGAAGATGAATGAGATGCGCTATATTTTCTCAGAAGACGAAATTTCTGCCCAGACGGATATTCGAGAGGTTTTCAACCCGGATCGCCTGCTCAACGACGGGAAGCTGTTTCCTTCACCGGGAAGATGTGTGGAAGTGAAGCTGGCTAGACAGGCAGAAAAGGTCTAAGGTTGATGTCAACGAGATGACGAAGGAAAATGACCATATCAACCTCCGTACTCTAATCGGAGATGCTATCTTATGGTATAATGTCCCTACTAATGAAGCAGCGTAATGGAGGTTAAGTATGGTTAAGTCGGTAGACCGAGCACTAAGAATTATCAGCTTAGTGAGTCAAAATAAAGACGGACTAGGTGTAACGGAATTAGCATCTCAGATCGAATTAAATAAAAGCTCGATCTACAAAATTTTGAGCACACTTGTTAGTCATGGATTTATTGAACAAGATCAAACGACGAAAAAGTATCGCTTAGGCTATAAATATTTGGAGCTCGGCTCATTATTGCTTGATTCCATTGATCTGCGCAGTCAGGCACGTGTCTATTTAGAGGAATTAGAGCGTCAGACAAATGAGGTCATCCATCTGGTCGTCTTTGATCAAGGTGAAGTGTATTACATTGAGAAATTGGAAGGGAATGAAACGCTTCGGACGCACTCGAAGATTGGACGCAGAGCTCCAATTCATTGCACGAGTGTCGGGAAAGTGATCCTTGCCCATTTGACTGAACAGGAGGTAGAGGCAATAATCCAAAAGCAGGGCTTACCGAAACATACGGAAAACACAATTACAGACAAAGCAGCGTTTCTTGTAGAATTGCAGAAAATTTACAAACAAGGCTATGCCGTTGAAATAGAGGAAAATGAAGCCGGGATTAGCTGTATCGCCGCGCCGATTTTTGATCATCTCGGAAGGGTGACAGCAGCTGTAAGTATTTCAGGTCCCACCCTTCGAATGACGACGGAACGTTTACATGATTTGCAGCAATTGATTATCGAAATTGGCAAGAAAATATCAGCGAGATTAGGCTATACGGAGTAAGCCAATCTTTGATTTTAGAAAAGCCAATCCTAAAGGGGCTGGGAGCTTACTCAAGAGGGAGCGGGCTTGCCCGTTACACGTCTTGCACTTTCAGCCTCCCTCCTATAAATGATAACGGCTTCACGTACGCTGCTTTGTGCCATTGTCTAAAAATTTAAATTAATGAAAAAGTAATTGGAAATTCTTTGGGTGGTGTGCTATGATTGTAGTAAAGAGAAACATCGTTTCCTATTAAGAAACAAAAAGATTAATTAAGGGTACACTCAAAAATAAGGAGGATGAACCGATGCAACAGTACGAAAAAGTAGGTCAATTAAAAGTCGCGACGGAGTTATTTGAGTTTATTAATCAAGAGGCTTTGCCAGAGAGCGGGGTTGATCAACAGCAGTTTTGGGATGGCTTTTCGAGACTTATTGAAGAGCTCGCACCAGAAAATAAAGCTTTGTTGGCAGAGCGTGATCGAATTCAGCAGCAAATTGATCAATGGCATAAGCAGCATCGAGACTCTTTTGATCCTGCTGTTTACAAAGAATTTTTAAAAGACATCAACTATCTGGAGGCTGAGAAAGAAGATTATCAAGTTAGAACGGATCATGTCGATTTAGAATTTAAACAGCAAGCTGGCCCGCAGTTAGTGGTTCCAGTGAATAATGCGCGGTATGCCATCAATGCCGCGAACGCGCGCTGGGGAAGTCTGTATGATGCTTTATATGGTACGGACGTGATACCTGAAGAGGGTGGTGCGGAACGCTTGGCTACCTACAATGAAGCGCGCGGGAATAAAGTCATCGCCTTTGCAAAAGACTTTCTTGATAAAACATTCCCGCTTCAAACGGGATCGCATCACGATGTGACAGAATACAAGGCTGGTGCAGCATTTACGGCTACACTGGCAAATGGTGAAGAAACGACATTGCAAGCCGCCGAAAAATACAGAGGTTTTCAAGAAAAAGAGGGTGAGCTTACAGCGATTTTATTAAACAATCATGGTCTTCATGTTGACATTCAGATTGATCGCCGTCACCCGATCGGTAAAACGGATAAAGCCGGTGTGAAAGATATTCTTGTCGAAGCGGCGATCACCACCATCATGGATTGTGAAGATTCGGTAACAGCGGTTGATGCAGAGGATAAAGTGGTCGTCTATCGCAACTGGCTTGGCTTGATGAGAGGTGATTTATCAGCATCATTTGAAAAGGCTGGAAAAACAGTGACGCGAACATTAAATCCGGATCGGGTTTATTCAACAGCGAATGGCGGAACAGTAACGCTTCGCGGCCGCTCGCTGATGCTTGTCCGTAATGTCGGGCATTTGATGACGATCAACGCTGTACTTGATAAGGATGGAAATGAAGTTCCTGAAGGAATTTTGGATGCGGTTGTAACGAGTTTAATCGCTAAACATACGCTGCTCGGAAATGGAAAGTATCAGAATTCAACAACCGGCTCGATTTACATCGTGAAACCAAAAATGCACGGCTCTAAAGAAGTGGCATTTGCCAATACATTATTCGCGCGCGTGGAAGATTTGTTAGGGCTGGAGCGCTTTACTTTGAAAATTGGTGTCATGGATGAAGAACGGCGAACGTCCCTTAACTTAAAGAATTGTATTTATGAAGTGAAAGAACGGGTTGTTTTTATTAATACAGGCTTCTTGGATCGCACCGGTGATGAAATTCATACATCGATGGAAGCTGGAACGATGGTCCGTAAAAATGATATGAAAGCTTCAGCGTGGCTGCAAGCATATGAGAAATCAAATGTCCAAATTGGTTTGGAGGCGGGTTTACAAGGAAAGGCGCAAATTGGAAAAGGAATGTGGGCAATGCCTGATTTAATGAAGGCCATGCTTGAACAAAAAGGCGGGCAAATCAAAGCAGGTGCCAATACAGCCTGGGTCCCTTCTCCTACAGCAGCAACGCTTCATGCGCTTCATTATCACGAAATAAATGTTGTTGAGATTCAAAATGAATTAAAAATACAAAACGGAAATTATATAGATGAGATTCTGACAATTCCGCTCGCGGAAGATACAAATTGGAGCCCGGAACAGATTCAGGCAGAGCTTGATAACAACGCACAGGGTATTCTGGGCTATGTTGTTCGTTGGGTTGAACAAGGCGTCGGTTGCTCGAAGGTACCGGATATTAATAATATTGGATTAATGGAGGATCGTGCGACATTACGTATCTCGAGCCAGCATGTTGCCAATTGGCTTCACCACGGGATTTGCACGGAGGCGCAAGTAATTGAAACGTTGGAGCGGATGGCAAAGGTTGTTGACGAGCAAAATGCCGGTGACCCGGCGTATCGTCCGATGTCTGCTAATTTTGAGCAGTCGATTGCCTTTCAAGCAGCAAAAGATTTGATTTTCCTTGGGAAAGAACAGCCAAGCGGTTACACAGAACCAATTTTGCATCGTCGTCGGATTGAGTTTAAGGAAAAAGCTGCGCAACGCCTATATAGTAAATGATTTTAACGGGAGGCCCACTTGGTGCCGGAGCAGTAATGGAATGTTAATTAAAAGAAATAGGTGGGCTGAGAAATCGACTTGTGTCAGGGAAAAAGTAATTCAGAAAAAATAAACTAGAACGAAGTGAGAGATGGAAGCCGTGAAAAGGCTTCCTCCTGCGTCTTGCTGTTAGCCTGGGAAAAGGTGAACCTACCTTTGTTCCAGGCTTTTTTTGCATGAATCGGAAAATTCATTTAAAGCGGAAACTTTCTTGGCATAAAAAATAACATACTACCATATTAGTATGAAAGGTGATCCTAATGAAACTAACCATTGATAAAACGAAATCGATCCATTCCCAAGTATACGAAGGAATCAAAGAAGCGATTATTTCGCTGGAATTTTTGCCGGGGCAACGCTTATCGGAGAAAGAGCTGTCGGCGATGCTCGATGTGAGTAGAACGCCGATTAGAGAAGCGTTCATTAGACTTTCCGAAAAAGGGCTGCTGGAAATTTATCCGCAAAGAGGGACGTTCGTTTCCTATATCGACATTGATAAAGTGAAAGAATCACTCTTCGTCAGGGAATCGTTAGAATGCGCCGCTCTTCGCCAAAGCATTGCCCGGCTGAATCAGGATGATATCACCGCATTAAGGGCGCTGATTGCCAAACAAAAAGAATTCCAGGATGAAAAAGGGCGCGAAACTTTCTATTACTTTGATGAAAATTATCATGAGAAGCTGATTGAAATGAGCGGCTATCAAAATGTCTGGTCCGTTATTCAGGCAGAAAAGCTGCATCTTGATCGCGTCCGTTATCTCAGTTTGCTGGCGACGAGAAAGACGAGCAAACTGATTGAAGAGCATGAAGAAATTTTGAATGCAGTCATCGCAAAGGATGTCGAGCTGGCCCAGTTTCAATTGAGCAAGCATATTAAAGAGAGCACAGTAGAAATCATTGAACTGTACAAGGAGACATATACTGAATTTTTTTCGAAATCATAGGTACTGATGAAGCTGGTCGACTACGTCATAGAAAGGAGTTAACAGATGGAGCTGAAAATTGAAGAGTTTCAACTGGAAGGCGGATTTGAGCTGGAATTACCTGCGATGTATCCGGCAAGGCAAAAGTTTGCCAGGACGAAAATAGAGGCGCAGGCGATTCCGGCACTGATGCACACGGAGTCTCAGCGAAAGCAGCTGGCGACAAAGATCAAGCCGGGGATGAAAATTGCGGTCGGAGTCGGCAGCAGGGGCATTACAAACTTGCAGGCGATTGTCAAAGCGACCATTACCGAATTAAAAGCATTGGGGGCTGAGCCGTTTATTGTGCCGGCCATGGGAAGTCATGGCGCGGGAAAAGCCGAGGGTCAGGCGAAAATTTTAGCAGGCTACGGCATTACGGAAGCGGAAGTCGGCGCCCCGGTCAGGGCGAGCATGGAGACGGTCTACCTCGGCAAAGCCTTTGGCGACGTTGAGGTTTACTTTGATCGGTTGGCGTATGAAGAAGCGGAGGGAATCATCGTCATTGCGAGAATTAAGCCGCATACTGATTTTAAAGGTGGAATTGAAAGCGGTATCATGAAGATGCTTGGCATTGGCCTCGGCAAGCATAAAGGAGCGAGCTATCTTCATAAAGGAGGGATGGGAGACTTCGCTGAGCTGATACCGGCAGTAGGCCGTCATATTATTGAGCATACGCCGTTTCTGTATGGTGTTGGCATTATTGAAAATTCATTTCACGAAACGGCCCATATCGAAATCGTGTTAAAAGACCAGCTGCCCGGCAGGGAAAAAGAGCTGCTAGCGGAAGCGAAGCGGCTGATGCCGAAGCTGCTGTGTAAGGAAATCGATGTGCTGATCGTGGATGAAATCGGGAAGAACATAAGCGGCAGCGGGATGGACTCGAATATTATCGGGCGTTCCTCCTGTAATCAGTCATTAGTGTTTGATGCCCCGCCGATCAATAAAATTGTCGTGCTGAATTTGACGAAAGAAACAAAAGGCAACGCCTCCGGAATTGGTTTGGCGGACTATACGACCGTCAGGACGGTCGAAAACATCGATTTTGCCGCGCTGTATGCTAATTCAACGACGGCGGTCGAAATTAACGGCGCCAAGCTGCCGGTTATGCTCGCCACTGATCAGAAAGCGATTGTAACAGCGATCCGGACGGCCGGGCGAAGAAAGATAAACGATGTAAAAGTGGTCCGCATTAAAAATACACTCGAGCTTGACCAAATTTTAATTTCTGAAAATTTAGTCAACGAGGCGGCAGGGCATGCCCAAATGGAGGTGGGAGAGACAGCTGTCTCCTGGACGTTTGACGAGAACGGAAATCTAATCAAGTAGCGTTGAGGGAGGGACTTATGAAACTCGTAACAACGATCAACATTCCGGAAAAACAATTGAATGAATTAAGAGAGAGCTATCCTGAGATCACAATTTGTCACTGTCACTCAGAAAGGGAGGCGCAGCCTTATTTAGAAGAGGCTGACATTGTGTTGTCTGATCATTTGAACTTCAACCCGGAGTCGATCGAAAAGGCACCGAGGCTGAAATGGCTTCAGCTCACGACCGCCGGCGTCGAAAATATTCCGTTTGCGAAAATTGCGGAACGAGGAATTACCGTGACAAACGCAAAAGGAATTCACGGCTCACAAATGGGAGAATACGCGCTCGGAATGATGCTCGCCCATACCCGCAAGCTATTACACTATCGGGGGCTGCAGAAAAAGCATCAATGGGAAGGCGGGTTTATCGGTGGAGAGTTAGCCGGAAAAACGGTAACGATTGTCGGTGCCGGCGCGATCGGCTCGGCGATTGCCGAGATGTGCCAGGTGTTCGGGATGAACGTCAATGGGGTTAGCCGCGGAGGCGCAAGCAAGCCGCACTTTGATCGCATCGTTAAAGAGGAACAATGGGAGACGCTCTTACCGGAAAGCTCATTTGTCATTGTCCTGCTGCCATTGACCCCTCGGACGAAGCATTTTATCCGTCAGGAGCATTTTACTGCGATGCCGCGGGATTGCTTTTTCATCAATTTGGCGCGGGGCCATGTTGTGAAGGAAGCGGATTTAATCACCGCGCTGGAAAGCGGCCAAATCGGCGGCGCGGCGCTGGACGTATTTGAAAAGGAGCCACTTGGGCCCGAAAGTCCATTGTGGGAGATGGAGCATGTCTTTCTCACGCCCCACATTGCCGGAAATTCCGATCATTATATGGAGAAAGTGTTTCGGATTGTGCTTGACAATGTCGCGAACTTCCTTGCAAATAAACCGTTAAAAAATCAGGTTGATTTGCAAGCAAACTATTAAATAAAAAAGAAAGTGGTGGAAAAGATGAAAATTACTCAGATCGAAACGATCCGTTTAGAAGAGTTTCCGAATATTTGTTTTGTCCAGGTTCACACCGATCAAGGTCATATTGGACTTGGGGAAACGTATTTTGCCGCAGAAGCGGTGGAAGCCTGGATTCATGAATCAGGCGCTCCTGTATTGCTTGGAGAAGACCCGCTGGCGATTGAACGGCATTGGCAGGCAATGGTGGGATTTATCGGCTCCCGCAGCACGGGGGTGGAAAACCGCGGGCGGTCTGCGTTGGATATCGCGCTGTGGGATATTTTCGGGCAAGTAACAAAGCAGCCAATCTACCAGCTGCTTGGCGGAAAATGCCGCGAGAAAATCAAAGCCTACAATACGTGTGCCGGCTATCATTACACGCGTAAGCGCCCAAAGCATGCCAGCCTGCCTGTTGATAATTGGGGAGTAGGTGATGCGCAAGGGCCATATGAGGATCTGGACGGCTTTCTCTATCATGCCGGTGACTTAGCCGAAAGCCTAGTTGAGGAAGGGTTTATGGGAATGAAAATCTGGCCGTTCGATTTATATGCGGAAGCAACGAAAGGGCGTTATATTTCGCCGGCCGATTTGAACAAAGCGCTTGAACCTTTTAGACAAATACGGGAACGGGTCGGCAACAAAATCGAAATTATGGTCGAGCTGCACTCGTTATGGGATTTGCCGACAGCGAAGCAGATCGCGCAAGCGTTGGAGGAATTTGAGCCATTTTGGTATGAAGACCCGATTAATATGGATAATCTTGATGCGTTGCAGGAGTTTGCCCGTTCGACACGCGTGCGGACGGCAGCGAGCGAAACGCTCGGAACGCGCTGGGCCTTCCGTGATATTTTAGAACGGAACGCAGCAGGGGTGATCATTTATGATCCAACCTTTACCGGAGGGATTTCAGAAGGAAAACGGATCGCGACGCTCGCTGAGACATATGAAGTTCCCGTTACACCGCACGACTGCGTTGGTCCGGTCTCCTTTGCCGTCGATGTTCATTTGACGATTAATGCACCGAATGCCTTTGTCCAGGAATGCGTGCGCGCTTTCTATTCAGGCTGGTACAAGGAGCTCGTCACAGAAGTTCCTCTCGTCAAGGACGGCTATGTCTACCCGTTGGAGGGCCCTGGTCTTGGGACCGCCTTACGCCCGGAAGTGTTTGATCGTGAAGATATGTCGAAGCGGGTATCGCGCTACCAAAAGCCGATCGTCAGCGCATAACCTGGATGAAAGACCAGTCAGATGAATGATGCCAGAATGGAAATGGTAGAAGCACCATAGTCTTCTTACTCCTAAAGGTCTTTTATCAGGCGAATAGATTTATTGAAAGATTTTGTCCAGAGGCGCATATAGATACAAGTAGTATGGTAGTGTATAGCATTTTAATAAAAGTAAGCGCTTTCTTTTTGGCGGTAAATTGAACCTTTAGGAGAATTCAGAGAAGGGGAGTGGTGAAGATGCAGTTGTTCAAACCGTATGTCAGTTTTATGGAGCGACTGAATAAATGGATGCTGATCTTTGTCGGGATTTTACTTGGTGTGATGACGATTTTTATTTGTACGCAAGTCTTTTACCGTTATGCGCTCAATCAATCATTGAGCTGGACAGAAGAGGCGACGAAATATATTAGCATCTGGTCTGTTTTTCTCGGGGCGAGCATCGCGGCAGGCAGACGGGAGCTGATCTCTGTTGAGGCGATTATGCAGCTCATTCCGGAAAAAATCGAAAAGGCCTTCAGAGTTGTCGTTCTCTTTTTCTCGATTGTTTTTTGTCTCTATTTAATCATTTACGGCTTCAGCATGGTACAGGAAGTCGCCGTTCAGCGATCAACAGCATTGCGGCTCCCGATGTGGATCCCGTATGCAGCCATTCCGGTCGGTGGACTCCTCATCTTACTGAACGTATTCAGCGTGTTAATTCGAACGTTTCAAGTAGAAGAAAGGGGGGAGTAAGATGGCGCTCTTTATGTTTATCACTTTGCTTGTGCTGATGCTGCTGAGTGTGCCGATCGCCTTTTCCCTTGGTCTTTCTTCCATTGTGGCGATTCTCATTGACGGGAATTTACCGTATGAATTGTTGATACAGCGGATGTTTACCTCGATTGATTCCTTTGCGCTGTTGGCGGTGCCCTTTTTCGTATTAGCCGGAAAAATCATGGGGACCGGGGGAATTTCACGCCGCCTCGTCAACCTGGCATCAGCGTTTATTGGGCATATGTCTGGTGGATTGGCTGTCGTGACAATCGTCGCCTCGATGCTTTTTGGCGCGATTTCCGGCTCCAGTGCGGCGACGGTTGCCGCTTTAGGGGCGATCCTTATTCCGGCGATGATCAAAAAAGGCTACAGCAAGCGCTTTGCCGCCGCTTCCCAGGCCGTTTCCGGTGAACTGGGCGTCATTATTCCACCGAGTATTCCGATGATTCTCTACGGGGTGTCAACCGGAACATCGATTGGCGCGATGTTTCTCGCCGGGATTGTCCCCGGGCTGATTATCGGACTGCTGCTTGTGATTACCGTTACGATCCTTGCCAAAATGAAAGGCTATCCGAATGATGTGAAAACGACATGGAAGGATAAATGGATCGCTCTGAAGGAGTCGACACTGGCCTTGCTGATGCCCGTCATTATTTTAGGCGGGATTTACGGAGGAATCTTCACACCGACAGAAGCTGCGGCCGTTTCAGTCGCTTACGCTCTGATCGTCGGCTTATGGATTTACAAAGAAATTAAAATAAAGGATCTCCTGCCAATCCTCGGGGAATCGGCCGTCTTATCAGCCATTATTATGATCATTGTTTCAGCGGCCGGACTGTTTGGCTGGATTATGACGAAGGGGATGATTCCACAGCAAGCGGCTTCGCTCATTACCGATTTCACGACAAGTAAAGTCATCTTCCTGCTTCTTGTCAATCTGTTTCTCTTTTTTATCGGCATGTTCTTTGAGACGAGCGCAGCGATTATTATATTAGCGCCGATTCTCTTGCCGGTTGCGCTAACGTTTGACGTCGACCCGGTCCACTTCGGGATTATTATGATCGTCAATTTAGCGATGGGGATGGTGACACCGCCAGTTGGGGTCAACTTGTTCATCTCAAGCCGGATCGCCGGGATTACGCTCGAAGAAATTACGAAAGGGATTCTGCCTTTCTTACTCGTCTTGATTATTAACCTGCTCATTTTAACGTTCTTACCGGTGATTAGTCTTTGGCTGCCAAGCCTTCTATAAAAAATAGACGCTACTGAAAGGAGGGGTGCCAGATTTTGTGAAGTCATCTCACGGCTCTTATTCCTTGTTGATCGTACATTTTAAGGAGGGTTAATGATGAAAGCGAAATTTTTCTTTACTGTAATGGCCTTGCTCTTTGCATTCTTGCTCACTGCATGCGGGGGAAGCTCCGACACTCAGACGGAAGCAGACCCGGGTGCAGATGCCGGGGATCAGGGAGAGGAAGCACCGGCGGAAGGCGGCGGCAGTTACTCGATCGATATCGGCTATATTAACGCGACTGACAGTGAGACGGATTTAGGAGCACAGAAGTTCAAGGAACTGATTGAGGAAAGAACAGGTGGAGAGCTGACGGTCAACATTTTCGCCAATGCCCAGCTCGGCGGGGAACGCGACTTGCTTGAGGGAATGTCGCTGCAAACCGTTGATATGGTTATCACCGGCGATGCGATATTTGGAATGTTCGCCCCGGAATACAGCGGGTTGTCATTGCCGTTTTTAATTAAAGATACCGACCATTTAGATCGCGTGCTTGATGGAGAAGTCGGCGATGAAATTAATGCGGCAATCAATGAGTCCCTTAATTCGCGCATTTTGGATTACTGGCACCGCGGACCGCGAAACTTGACGGCCAATACGGAAATCCGGACACCGGACGATTTAAATGGAATGAAGCTGCGGGTTCCTGAAATTCCATTAGTCGTGGAAGCATGGAAAATCCTTGGCGCCAATCCGACGCCGATGGCATTTGATCAATTGTACGTCGCGCTGGAGCAAAAAACTGTTGACGGGCAGGAAAATCCGCTCGATATGATTTATACGTCAAAGCTGCATGAGGTGCAAAATTATGTGATGACGACCCAGCATTTAATCGCCCCGATGGTCGTTGTCATCAACAATGATACGTTTGAAAGCTTCCCGGAAGAGATGCAGGCACAAGTCGTTGAAGCGATTGAAGAAGCGGGGACCTATCAGAAGCAGCTCGTCAAAGAAAACGAGGAAATTTACAGACAGCTGATTATCGACGATGGAACGACGATAATTGATGACGTGGACCGTGATGCGTTTGCCAAGAAATTGGAGGAAAGCAATATTGTCGAGCAGTTTCAAGGGGAGTGGGCTCCGGACCTCGTCGAACGGATTCGGGCGGCGGAGTAACGAATTGCGATAAGAAGAAAAAGGCTGGAAGTGAGCAGTTTGTGACTTCTGGCCTTCTTCTGTAAAACGAAGAGACAAGGAGAGACGGCATGAAGAAAATCGCGTTTATCGGGTTGGGAATTATGGGAAAACCAATGGCAGGTAATTTAGTTCGAGCCGGTTATGATGTTACCGTTTTTGACTTGGTGGAACAGCCGGTTGAGGAGTTGATCAGACAAGGTGCGAAAAGAGCAAAAACGGTTGAACAGCTGATCGAAGGAAATGAGATTGTGATTACAATGCTTCCGAATTCCCCTCATGTCAAAACGGCTTTAACAGACGGTGCTGAGGCGGTGATTCACTATGTGGCACCGGGTACGATCGTGATTGATATGAGCAGTATCTCACCCAATGTCACAAAAGAAATCCATCATGCTTTTCAGGAAAAAGGAGTCGGCTTTATCGATGCCCCGGTGAGCGGCGGCCGCGTCGGGGCGGAAGCAGGCACTTTATCAATTATGGTTGGGGGAGAGCGTCATTATTTTTCTGAAGTAAAGGATATCCTTGATGTATTAGGTGGAAGGGTCATGTATATGGGAGGAAGCGGCGCCGGGCAAACAACGAAAATATGCAATCAAATCATGGTCGCTGGCACGGTGACAACAATGAGTGAAGCGCTGGCGGTTGCCAAAAAGGAGGGACTCGACCTTTACCATGTCCGCGATGTTTTACAGTCAGGAGGAGCGAACTGCTGGCATTTGGAGCATAAGGCAGCTGGAATGATCGCCGGAGATTACTCTCCAAGCTTTAAAGCGGAGCTGCTGCTGAAGGATGTCCGTCTTGCTGTCGATAAAGCGCGGGAGGAAGGGCTCGAATTGCCGCTTTTACGGAAAATAGAAGAAATGTTTGCCCGATTGGTGGATCACTACGGGGGAGGTATTGACTATACGGCTATTTTTCAACAAATCTGCGATGATTTTGAACAGGCGGCGAAATAAAAAACGTTTACAGAGAGAGGAGCTGGGCGAATGAAGATTTTGGTTACGGGAGGATTTGGTCTGATTGGAGCGAATGCGGTAAAAAGGCTGGCGCAGGAAGGGCATCACGTTGTTCTGTTTGATAAAACGATTGACCGGGATACGGATTTCTTTACCGGTAGTGATTCGATCGAATTTGAACAAGGCGATGTGACGAACCATTTTACCGTTACCGCTCTTTTTGCGAAGCATCGCTTTGATGCGATCATCCATGCGGCAGCCAATCTAAATGGAATGTATTGCAAAGCTAATCCTACAGATGCGGTGGAGACGAACACAATCGGCACATTAAGCTTATTGGAGCTGGCGAGAATCCACCAAGTTCAAAAGTTCATTTATATTGGCTCCGGTTCGGTCTTCGGGAAACAAACGTCAACGGATCCAATTGATGAAACGGTGCCGGCGACGCCGATGAATACGTACGCGACGACGAAGCGCTTAAGTGAGGAGCTGCTGCATTGCTACCGTGTGAATTATGGAATGGAAACGATCAACATTCGCGTCTCCTGGGTATTCGGCCCCTTACCGACAGTCAAAGAGCCGCGCTGGAGCAATGGCCCGATTGCCTATTATACGTATAAAGTTCTGACTGAAAATCAATTAGAGGAGCGCTCGGGCCGGGATTTCATCGCCAATTTCACGTATGTCGATGATGTGACGGAAGGGATCGTCCGCCTGCTCGAAACAGATGAGGCACCTCCATGCGTGCATTTAAGCAGTGAACAATTATACGCCAACCAGGAAATCATTGAGTTTCTTCAGCAAAAATGCCCCGCCAGCAACATCAATGTCGGCGAAGGGGCTGAGCCATTCGTGCTTCAGGCACCAATCAGGGGGCCGCTTGTCTCCAATTATAAGGAACAGATCGGCTACAAGCCCTCTGCTGACTTCAGAGAGTCGCTCGAAGCATATTTTACTTGGCTGAAAACGGAATTGAAAAAGAGGAATGAAGTCGATGCCCATGTACATTAAAGCGAGCTGGCTGTTTGATAGTATAGACGGAACGTTTACGCGGGACCCGGTGCTGACGGTTGAAGGTGATACGATTATTGAGCTTAAATTTGGCGAGATTGAAATTCCTGAGGGCAGGGAAGTCATCGATCTGGACGGCTGCACGCTTTTACCGGGCTTTATCGATGCCCACGATCATCTCTCGCTCTCACCACAGCTTGAAAACCACCCGCAATTGATGAACGATCCGGACCCGCTCTTACTACTACGCGGCATTGAAAATATGAAAATCGATCTTGCCAGCGGCATTACGACGTCCCGTTGTCTCGGCGATAAAAATTTCATTGATGTGTACCTGAAGGAGGCGGTTGAGCAGGGGATCGTCGAGGGGCCGCGAATTGTGACGTGTACACGCGGGATTAAAGCAAGCCATGCGCACGGCTCTGTAGGTACGGTTTTTAACGGCGTCGAGCAAATTAGAACGGCCGTCCGTGAAAACCTGCTTCATGGAGCTGATTTTATTAAAATTTTCACGACGGATACCATACGGAAAGGAGAGTTCCTTCCTTCTTATATGACAGCGGCCGAAATCCGCGTCGCCGTCGAGGAAGCTCATCAGGTCGGAAAGAAAGTCGCGGCGCATGCGATCGGTGGAAAAGGGCTGACCGACTGCATCACGGAAGGAGTCGATGTGATCGAACACGCCTATTTTGCTGACGATCGTCAAATTGAAGAGATGATAAAACAAAGTCGCTGGGTCGTGTTAACGCCGAGCATCTTCTTTCATCAGGACAGATGGAATACGGTCCCGCACAGCGTCGCTCTCAGCTTCCAGCGCAATAAAGAAGAGGTGCTCGACACCCATAAAAGGCTGCTTCAATCAGGGGTTCGCTATGCGGTTGGAACGGATGCGACACATGGGGAACTGGCAAAGGATGTCATCTTCCTGGAGAACATTGGCGAACCGCTTGAAAAAGCATTACAAGGAATTACATCGCGTGCTGCTGAGCTGTGCGAAATGGAAAATAGCATCGGATCATTACATGCAGGAAAGAAAGCGGATATTGTGGCAGTTCGGGGAAATGTTCAGGCGGACAGTGAAGCATTGCTGAATGTCGAATGGGTAATGAAGGATGGAAAGCAGAAACTGTCTTGAGCAAGGTAGCGGCAAACGTCATTCCACACATAGGTGAGACGAGTCAAGACTAGATAGTATGCATGGAGTCGACATGGCTTCACGCGCCGCAAGTCCGTTGTGAGATAAAAGATCGTGACGGTTCCGCTCATTAGTTTGGGGGTGGGAAAAGGTAAGAGAACAACCTTTTCCCACCCCTTCATTTCATTTACTCGCACCACTTCTATCGAGAAGTGTTATTTCGCAAACGATAAGCGGGCAATCGCGTCATGCTGATGGATTGATTCTTCATTGCGGCATTCGATTTCAAAAGCTTGTACCGCCTCATGCTCATAAAGGTCGGCAGCGACAAGGCGGGCCAAATCTTCGACAAAGCGCGGGTTTTCATAAGCGTGCTCGGTTACGGCCTTTTCATCAGGACGCTTCAGCACTGGATAGAGAATCGAGCTGGCATTTGTTTCCGCCGCTTCTAATAAAACCTTTTTCCAGTCAGCATCAAATGTCTCATCCACCGTCACTGTCATCGTCACAAAACCACGCTGATTATGTGCACTGTACTCGCTGATCTCCTTCGAGCACGGGCAGAGCGTCGTGACAGCGGCGGTTAAGGTGATCTTCGATTGATAGCCTTCTTTTTCGTCATAGGTGACATCGTATGTCACGTCGGCGTGAGCCATCCCTTCCTTTTGCAGGGCGGGACTTGATTTCGTAAAGAACCACGGAAACGTCACGCGAACGTTCGAACTCGTCTGTTTCATTTCCTTCGCCAAAATCGCTGTAAATTCACGCAGCGTTTCAACTGATAGCAGGTGAGTTTGGAAAAAGAGATGGAGCTGTTCGGTTAAACGGCTCATATTAATTCCTTTAAAGTCCTGCTCGAGGCTTGTTGTCATCGCGAACTCCGCTGTTGTGGTTTGCGTCGTCGGCGCAAGCTCCGCTTCAATCATCACTGGGTATTTAACGTTGGAAATGCCAACTTGTTGAATCGGAAAATAAAAATCATCTGGTTTATTTTGAAGGTCTGGCATCTTCTCTTTGTCCGTTGGTTTGCTGCCGACAATCGGATCGACAGAACCAAAGTGACGATGACGCTCAGCCTTTGGTGGTAACGAACGTTTCATCTACTCATCACTCCTGAAAATTCATGTTTTCTATCTAGACCTAGCTTATGGTTCCTCGCTTTTTTTCTACCCAATATTCAAATAGTAAGAAAGACGGCTAAGTAAGTCAATAGTATTGCATTGACGCTTCCTCCATATTACACTACAAAGGGAAAAAGAGACAAGAAAGTAGGTTTACTATGAAAAAAGGGACAATCATGTTAATAGGTGGAGCTGTTGTGTTGCTCATTCTCGGTTTTGTGATTCCAATATCTGTCGGTCCGCCAGAGGATGCAAGGGTTGTCATTGATCATACAAAAAAGGTATACAGCGCCCCTGCTTGTTTTGATCAAGCCGATTTGACCAATAATCTGGAAGAAACAACGCTCGCCCAAGCCCGGCACTTATCCTATCTTAGCGAATCAAGCTGTACGGATCAGGAGCTGGCAACTGAACGAAAGCCGTTTTTGATTGCAATCTTTCAGTAGAGATGGCTACGTATCCTCCACCCAGAAGAGCTAATCGTATGGAAGAAAGATGTCATCCCCACTCATGCCCAGTGAGCCTTGGATCTCTTGCAAAAATCGGTTATGTGGGTCTTTTCGGGATAATCTACATATGGTATAGTTGGAATGTTCTAATAACTGATAGTAGAGAGAAATGTTGAAATAAGGAGCTGGAGAGCAAACATGAAAGTAGCAAAATTTGGGGGTACCTCTGTTGCGAGCGCGGAGCAAATAAAGAAAGTAGCCGATATCGTTGCTGCTGATAAAGAGCGGAAAATTGTCGTCGTTTCAGCTCCAGGAAAGCGGAGCAGTGCTGATACAAAGGTAACGGATCTGCTTATTCGTCTTGCTGAGGAGGCTTTAAGCCAAGGGGATACGGAAAATGCGCTGGAGGCTGTCGTGGCTCGCTATGCGGACATTGCGACAGGACTAGGATTGGGCGATGATATTGTAGCGACAATCGAAGCTGATTTAAGAAAACGGCTAGAATTTGATCGGAATCAGCCGGAATCGTTTATCGATTTAATTAAGGCGAGCGGAGAAGACAATAATGCGAAATTGATCGCCAATTATTTTCAAAGTCTCGGTCTGAATGCGGTTTATTTAAATCCGCAGGATGCCGGCTTATATGTCAGTGACGAGCCGGGCAATGCCCAGGTGTTGCCGGAAGCATTCGACCATCTGTCGAAGCTGGCTGATACGAAAGAAATCATTGTATTTCCCGGCTTTTTCGGTTACTCGAAGGAAGGGAAGCTGGTCACATTTCCGCGCGGCGGTTCGGACATTACCGGCTCGATTCTTGCAGCGGGAGTGGAGGCTGAGCTTTATGAAAATTTCACCGATGTAGATTCGGTGTTCGCGGCCAATCCGAATGTTGTCGCCAATCCAGTCAAAATTAAGCGGATGACCTATCGTGAAATGCGCGAGCTGTCCTATGCCGGATTTTCCGTCTTTCATGATGAGGCGCTCATTCCAGCCTTCCGCAAACGGATTCCGGTATGTGTGAAAAATACGAATAATCCAGCTTCGTCCGGTACGATGATTATTTCAGAGCGGGAATACTTTTTGAATCCGGTGATCGGCATCGCGGCCGATGAAGGCTTCTCCACGATTTATGTCCGCAAGTATCTGATGAACCGGGAAGTCGGCTTTGGACGCAAGCTGCTGCAAATTTTGGAGGATGAATGTCTGTCCTATGAGCATATTCCTTCCGGGATTGATGATACGTCCGTTATCCTCCGTCAGAATCAGTTGACACCTGAAATGGAAGCGCGCATCATCAAGCGGATTCGCGAAGAGCTTTGTGTTGATGATGTGTATGTCGAAAAGGATTTTGCGATGGTGATGATCGTCGGGGAAGGAATGCATAATACCGTCGGTGTCTCCGCCCGGGCAACAGCAGCGTTGGCACGGGCAAACGTCAACATTGAGATGATCAACCAAGGCTCCTCCGAAGTCAGCCTCGTGCTGGGCGTCCATCAGGAGGATGCCGACCGTGCCGTACGCGCCCTCTACGAAGAATTCTTCGCCGGAGCAGGGGAGACGGTGCAATAAGAGGATGTCCTTCAGGACACCCTCTTAAAAGCAATGTGCGAAGCCGCTGCAAGGTTTTAAAGTCTGCCAGAAGTGGGTTTCTTCTGGCAGACGGGCAGGAGCGAAGCCATTGCCGCTTCTTCGAATGAGTCAAACTCAAGGATGGCAACGGTTCCGTACTGCGCGCAGCTAGAAGGAAAGAAACCCGCTTTCCTTCTAGCTTTAAAACCCTTGCGCAGACTCCACTCGTTGCTTGAAGGCTGTGTCGTTCGACACAGCCTCTTCTACTTTCTCTTCTCCTTCGTTAATGCTTGCAGCATTGTTTTTAATTCGGCGACTTCCTGGCGGAGGGCTGTCAGTTCGCTGCTTGTTTCTGCGTTTTTTTCTTCTTCGTTTGCTTTTTCGACATTGTTGACAATCACCCCGATAAAGAGGTTGAAGATGACAAACGTCCCGACAAGGATAAAGAGGACAAAGTAAATCCATGACCACCATGCTTCCGCAAAAATTGGCCGCATGACGCCGCTGGCCCACGATTCAAGCGTTACGACCTGAAAGAGCGTTAACAGCGACAGCTGAAGATTGCCGAAATACTCTGGAGCGATCGAAGCAAAGAGCATCGTTCCCATCACGGCAAAAATATAGAAAATAATTCCCATCAGAATCATAATGTTCCCGAGAGACGGAATCGTCAGCAGCAAAGCATCGACCAACCGGCGCAGTGACGGGATGACGGAAATCGCCCGAAGCACCCGGAGGACGCGGAGAATCCGCAGCACCGTAATGAAGTGGGCACCGATAAAAATGTGGCTGGAGGCGACGATGATCAGATCAAACCAATTCCAGCTGTTTTTGAAAAAAGAGGAAGTCGGTCTGGCCGCCAGCAAACGCATGAGGATTTCGATCGTAAAAATCCATAATAAAACATAATCAATGGCAAAAAACAGCTCTTTATATTGGCCGTATAAAGCCGGATATGTTTCCAACCCGACGATAATCGCATTAATCATAATTAACGTAATAATCGTTCCTGTAAAGAAGCGATGGTGAACGATTTGCTGAATCGTTCTAATGAAAGGTGATGACGATAATTCACTCATGGGATGATTAAACTCCTCCTCCGTTAAGCTAGTTCTTATTCTACAAGATATTGCGCGAAGGAAAAACCTTTTCTTCTCCGCGAGTGTTGCAATCCCGCGAATTTTTTTAGGATTGACGAATCCGTAGAGAGATTGCTACAATTATTGATAATGATAACCATTATCGTTTATTGGAGGAGGAGTTAGGAGAATGAAGCGTATCATACAGCTTGCTTTATTCCTGCTGCTGGCCATGCTCGTTGTGGCTTGCGGCAATGAAGAGATGGAACAGCCTCAGGCCGGGGCTGGGGAGGAAGTAGAAGGCCCGGCTGCTGACAGCGGGATGCGCAGCTTTGAAACGGTAAAAGGCCCGGTGGAGATCCCGAGCGCGCCGCAACGAATTGTCACAGATTATTACGGAGGGGAGCTTCTTGCCGTTGGTGGAAATGTTGTTGGGGTGGAGCCGTCGACATTTGATAACCCTTTTTTGACAGACTATTTAACGGAAGCTGTGGAAGTCGGCTATCCGGTAAATCCTGAAAAAACGTTGGAATTACAGCCTGATCTCATTGTCGTCATGTATGATGATAACTATGAGGAGTTAGCAAAAATCGCGCCGACGATTCATATCCCGTATGGCACGGCGACCAATATCGAAGAGACAGTCAAGCTGTTCGCCGATGTGGTCGGCGACCCGGAGCAGGGGGAGCAGTTCCTCGAAGAATTTGAACAAGCCGCGGCAGAAGGTCGTGAGCGTTTGGCGGGTGTCATTGAGGAAGATGCGACATTTGGCCTTTATGAGCTGACGGATAAAGGCGACTTGTGGATATTTGGCGAGAATGCGGGACGAGCGGGTCAAGCCGTCTATTATGCGTTAGGGCTGAAGATGCAGGAGAAAATCAAAGCGGAAGTCGAAGAGAGCGGGACGGGACAGATTTCGCTTGAAGTTTTACCGGAGTATGCAGCCGATTATATGTTTTTAACAACGTATGATCCGGAGAAAAAAGGCGAGGCGCTTGCTGAGCTGCAAAACTCGGCCGTCTGGAACAGTCTTGATGCCGTCCAAAATGAGACGTTATTTTATAACGATTTTGATACGTTTTACCGCTATGATCCGATTGCGGTCAAGGGTCAAATCGATCTGATTGTTGAGATGCTCCTTGATACAGCTCAGTAAAGAAAAGAGCTTGAGACAAAACTAGCTTTTGATATGCTCCTCTTTCGGTAGACAGATGAAAAAAATCTGTTGATCGAAAGGGGAGTATTTTTATGGGTCAGAAGAGGTTTCCCATTGAAGTAAAAGTAGAAGCGCTTCAGGTATTGGAGGAAGG